>NZ_JBSAXF010000004.1:0-361464 GCF_053427845.1 Burkholderia sp. AW49-1
GTCGAAGTCGAAGTGGACAGCGAGCTAATCGAGCTGTTAGCCGACGAGAGACCGGTCGACGTGGACGTCGAGAGCGACGCGACCGAGCTGTTGGTCGAGCTGAGGCCCGTGGACAGCGAGTTGATGCCGGTCGAGGTCGACGTGGACAGCGAGCTGATCGAGCTGTTAGCCGACGAGAGACCGGTCGACGTGGACGTCGACAGCGAAGCCACCGAGCTGTTGGTCGAGCTGAGGCCAGTCGACAGCGAGTTGATGCCGGTCGAAGTCGACGTGGACAGCGACGAGATCGAGCTGGTTGCCGACGACAGACCCGTCGACGTGGACGTCGACAAGCTGGCAATACTCGACGTAGTCGTACTTGCGACCGCATAAAGCTGGCTACCGTTGATCGCATCGGTACTTGTCGCGCTGACCAGGCCGGCAGCGACGTTCTCGATGCGGCGTTCCGCACCCGCCGCGCCGACGCTAACCACGCCGGCGGCAGAACTTGCACCGGCATACGTGCCGAACGTCGTGCTGCCGATGGTCGTGCTACTGACCGTGCCCGTGCCGCCGGTGGCCGTCGTTGCCGTGCCCGTCGTGACGGCGCCGGAACCCAACGCCACCGAGCCTGCCACATTCGCCACGGATCCCGCACCAAATGCCTGTGCATTGGTGGCGCTGGCAACCGCGGTGTCACCGAGCGCGATACCGCCCGCAGCCGAAACGGTGCTGCTGTTCCCCAATGCGACGGAGCCTTGCCCAATCGCCGTGTTGGCGTTACCGAGCGCAACCGCGCCCTGACCGTTGGCCGTATCGTTGGCGCCCAGCGCCACTGCCCCCGTGCCGGTTGCCGCATTCGGATCGCCGATCGCGACCGCACCGTTGCCGATCGCGGTCTGCCCACGGCCGATCGCGACCGCGCCGCCGGTCGTCGTCGAACTATTGGCTGTCGTGCCGCTGGAGCCGATCGCGACGTTCTGGCCGATCGAGCCGGAAATGATGCCATCGCCCTGCGCGATGCCGTATGCGCCGCTCGCGGTCGCGCCACGCCCGACCGCGATCCCCGAGGTCGCGGTCGACGCCACCGACGACTGTGCGCCGATCGCGACGGCGCTTGACGCCAACGCATTCGAATTGGCGCCTGACGCAACGCTGTTTTGCCCGGATGCCGTCGCGACACTACCTATGGCCGTCGCACCGGCAGCGGAACCCACTGCAGCAACGCCGATCGCGGTGGCATTTGTAGCGGTCGCCGACGTACTCTGTCCGACTGCCACCGCTGCATTTGCGCTCGCAAGTGCGCCGGCGCCGACGGCGACGGATCCGGTCGCCGACGAAGTCGAGGGGCCTACGGCGACAGCTTGTGATCCGGACGCAGTACTGCCGTTGCCGAACGCGCTCGACGATGTGCCGGACGCCAGCGAACCTTCCCCAAACGCACTGGAGTAACTGCCGGATGCAGTGCTGTAATCACCGAATGCGGCTGAATCCCCGCCGATCGCCGCCGCATGACTGCCAACAGCGGTATCGCGAACGACTGACGAACCTGCGACCCCCGCCGTTGCGTTCGCGCCAATGGCGATATCCTCGGCGTTGCGCGATACGGCTCCGCCGGTAGCGCCATTTTGATTGGCGCCGCCAATTGCAATTGACGCATTTCCGGCCGCTGTGGTCCCGTATCCGAACGCGCTTGATGCGATGCCGCTTGCAGTCGACTCGAGGCCGGCGGCAGTCCCCCACTGCGCGGCACTCGCACCCATGCCGAACGCGGCCGCACCGTTTCCGGTGGCGGTCGTGTACGACCCGTACAAGGTCACACCGAGCAAGTTGTTACCGTTCGCGTTACAGCCAGCAACCGACGAAAATCCACCACTTCCATCGAAGGGGGCGGTTCCGGCGCTATACGTTCGCGTGCCGTCGGGTCCTATTCCACTGACATAGCCGCAATTGCCCCCTCCATTGCCCCCGCTGAACGTATAGGTACCTGCGTAGCTGGCCTGTGCTGCGCCGGCCAGCAACAAGCTGACAAGCAGCTTAACCGAAGCCGAGCGCTTGCCCTTGCCCCGTGCCGAATCGTGTTCGGATGCCGCGACCCAGGCGCCAAGAGCTTCGTTCCAGATCGAGCGGTATGTGCGGTTCATGTCCCTATTACCTCCAAATAAGCACGCCACACACCGGTCTCTTTCGTTAGAGGAATTTGCCGTGCGCTCGCGCGAATCTCAAAAATTGATGGGCGGAGTTTATTTGAGGCGACATTTTGTGATTGACAAACAGTGAAAAATTTAATGTCCTAAAAGTTAAAATATGGTTAATACATCGCGTTATGATGCAACCGACTGTAAGAAGCGTGAAAATGCATGGAATGCTGTATGAAGGGTGCATGGTGAATGCGGCTGAGCATCGAAAATCCGATTAAAATCAATGGCTTGAGTGATTTTTGTGTGCGATGCCGCACACTGGCACGCACAAAAAGTAAGACAAATGAAATGGCAAACGTTTGCGGCAAACGTTGTCTTTTATTGGCTGTAATGTTTGATGGAGTGCTGGCCTGGAGGTGGCCGGCGGACTTGTTAATTTGTTAATTTGATATTTAATGGTGGGTTTGAATTGCATTTTGTGAGTTTGATTAAAAATCAAAAAAACGTAAGGAAATGATTGTCTGACTATGCTGGTTTGCGCATTTCGCCGGCCGCACTCGCCCGTGGGACGTGCCTTCCCCCCGGCGGCTGGCCTCACGAAGTTGTAAAAAAGTGCTACAGACGCATTGACTCAGCTATTTGGATTCCGGATTGGAATTCGCCTATTGACGTATTTCATGTGAGGGGTTCGGAAGCGAATTGAGCGACGTGTCGGAGCGTCCACGACGACGGTTGGCGACGCGCAAGTTCGGGCAACGGGCGGAGCGAGCAGGAAACGTCAGATTTGAGCCACGATGACTCGAACTGGCCGGCCAGGATGGACATCTGCGGAAGGAAAGACGACGCGCAAGCGCGTTGGATGAGCGCTGTCGGGGGAAGCGGGGCGTCGCGCGCGAATTGCCGGATGCGAGCCGGAGGCTTGCTCGTTTTCGTCCGAAGGTGCGCCGCGGTGCGGATGGCGGCCGTGGCCGCACGTCGCGGTTATGTCACCCGGGCGATGCAATGCATCGTCCCGGACGAGGCGCCGCCTGCAACCTGCGGCCGCGGCCTTATTTCTTCAGGAATCGCAGCGCGAGGCGCGCCATGCGCGGCACGAACATCGGGCGCAGCAGCCGTTTGTCGTACCCGGCCATCCGCCGGTCGTTCTCGCTGAGGCACAGTTCGATCAATTCGCGCGGGTTGAGCGCATCGCCGATGTCCGCGGTGCTCGTCGCCGGAAAGTTCGCGTCGTGCGCGACGCCGTCCGCGTCGATCCCGCGCGCGATACCGATGCGTTCCCGGATCAGGAATGCCCACACGGCCGCGACCCGTGCGAATAACCACGGCCGGCGCCACCACGGCAAACTCCGCCAGTACCACGCATACCAGTTCACGAAGAACAGGATGTGCCGGCCTTCCTCCTGGATCACGGGTTCGAAGGTGTCGACGAGTTCGGGCGGGAAATAGCCGGAGCGCTGCGCGGAGCGGAACAGGCCGAACGCGAAGAAGCTGTCGATGCACTCGCTGAAGCCGGTCACCATCCACGACCACTCGGGGTCCTTCGGTGCCGGATAGGCCGGTTCGGGGGCGAGCTTGATGCCGTATGCCTGCACCAGCTTCGACAGCACGACCTTGTGCCGGGCCTCCTCGGCGCCGTCCATCTCGAGCGCCCGGCGCAACAGCGGATCGCCGACGGTCGCCGCGTAAGTGGCGACGCGGATCGACGCGCGGCCTTCGGTCTGCACGGCGATGTCCCAGATCGGCAGCGACGTGAGCCGCTTGAGTTCGTCGGGCTTGAGCGGCGGCCAGTCGATGACGGCCGGTTTGTACGGATTGTGCGTGTCGAGCAGCATGCGGCAAAACATCTGCCTGTGCGCATCGGAACCGATCCTGACCGGACCCTGACGCTCGAAGGTCCAGTTGCGCATGGCGTGATCTGCCGCTGCGTGGTCTTCCTGCAGCGTGTCGGACATGGCTGTTGTTATGCGATTACGAGTTGAAAGATTCTTGCATAGCTTTCGTAATCGCGTATTTTCGAGCCGGCCCGCGCTGCCGTGCGCTGCGCTCAGGCCTGCGTGTCGATCCAGAGGCGTCCCCAGCGGGACGCATACGCGAGCGCGTGCTCTTCTTCGAAGAAGAAGTCGATCGCGTCGAACGACACGGCGCGCGGCGACGGACCGCCACTTGCCTTCTCGATCGTCAGGTTCGCGGCGAACAGCCCGTTCGGCAGCCGGGCGGCAGCGGGGGCGACTTCGTAGCCCTTGTAGCGGATCGTGCGGTTCATGGCGTGCGCATGGAAGGTTCGGGCTTTCAGCGTACGAAAACCCGCGGCGCGCGTGAACCAATCTTTCGGCCAATGCAAATCACGTGGCGGGCAGGATCGTTATCGGCGCGGGGAGACGGCATGAAGCAGGCGGCGACGGCGCGATGCGCACCGTACCGTCGGACACGCGCGCCCGCGCGCGGCGAACGTCGTCGGCCGGGCGCGGGCGGCGGGGAGGCTGGGGTTACTGGTTGGCGATCTTCAGCACGGGCGCGAGCGCGTCGACCGATGCGGCATGCGTGGCCGCGCGATGCGACGCGAACGCGAGCGCGAATTCGGCTGCCTGCGAGCCGACGGTCTCGAGCTGTGCGACGACCTTCGGATCAGAGCAGCTGTCGGCGCTGTCGAAGCGCGTTTCGAGCGTGTTCACGGTGGCGCCGAACGGGGTCGGCCAGCCGCGCAGCGCGTGGACGATCGACCGCAGCGACGTCAGCACGGTGCCGGCGGCCTGCCAGCCGTAGGCCGTGACGATCAGGCCGACCGCGCGGCCGTCGAGGTACGGGCGCTCGTCGGCGCGCAGTTCCTCGAGCGTGTCGAGCGCGTTCTTCACGAGGCCGGACACGCCGCCGTGATAGCCGGGCGTCGCGATGATGATCGCGTCGGCTTCGCGCACGGTGTCGATCAGCTCTCGCTGCGCGTCGGTCAGCGTCTTGTGTTCGGGGGCGTAGTGCGGCAGCGTATGCAGGAACGGGCCGTCGAACAGCCGCGTGCGTGCGCCGGCGGCCTGCGCGCCGCGCAGTGCGAACGACAGCGCGCGTTCGGTCGACGACGCGGCTCGGGTGGTCCCGCCGATGCCGACCACGAACGGGCGGCGGTGTTGATCGAATGCAGTCAAGGGGCGCTCCTTGGGGATGGCTTGCCCGGCTAAGCACAGGCTTAAAACCAGATGGTAACGACCCCGCCGCTACTCTGAAAACGACTTTTCGTTCTATCGATATGCCATGCACACGGGTCGAGCGTGCGCGCGGCGACGCAGATCGATAGCAGAAATGCTTGGTTGGGACGGCGTGCCGCGCTCGATAAGATGGGCCCGTCTCCTCCATGATGTCTCTACTGACATGGGTTGGCCCCGCCGCGCGGATGCAGGCGGGGCTTTTTTTCGTCCGGCGCCGGAAAGGGGGGCGACGCGCGGGCGTCATGCGTCGTTACGCGAACACCGGCCGGAAAAAGCTGCGCTCGTAGCTGACGATGCAGCGCGTTTCCTCTGCATACCGGAACGCGGCCTGGCAGGCGGGATCGGTTTTCGAGCGTTCGCGGTAGCGCTCGTATTCGGCGAGGCTCGGGAACGAGAACATCGCGAGCGCGATGTTGCTGGCGCCCTCGGAAGGCAGGAAGTAGCCGTGGTGCGTGCCGCCGAATTGCTCGACGAGCGGAATCCACATCTTGCCGTAGGTTTCGAACTGCTCGAGTTTGTACGGATCGATGACGTAGCGAAGGAAGCAGGTGACCATGGGCGCTCGCGGTGCTGTGGAGGATCAGCGAGTCTGGAGCGCGTCGCGGGGCGTGTCAACGAGGAGCCGGCCGCGCTCGCGCCGGCTTCGTGCATCGCGGGCAAGGTTTCGCGCGTGCCGACGTGCGTCGACGCCGATGTGTGCGTCACGGCTTGCTTGCGGGCGCAACGATCGGTGAATCCGGTCACTTGTGCGAAGGCGTCGAACCCATGGGCATGCACGCCGTCGCGCCATCGTTGCGCTTCGATCTCTCGTGATTTTCACGACATTTTCTTGCGACGCCTCGCGGCGCGCGGCTGCGGCCTGATTCACCGTGCCGGCGTGGCCTGCCTCAATCGTCGCGTGTGTGCGTGTCGCTGCCGCCGCGCGCGAGGCGCCATGCGATCGTGCCGAGCACGCCGACCGCAACGACCAACGCCACCCACAGCACGTAACGGCGGATCGCATCCTTATCGGCCGGCTCCGACGGGGCCGCCGAAACCGGCAGTGCCGCGCCGACGCGCGCGGGCCGCACTTCCGGCGCCATCCCGACGAGCAACGCATCGCGGCCCACGGCCGACGACGACAGCGACGCATTGCCGACGCCGAGCGTGAACGGCGGCGTGCCGCGCGCGACGAAGGTCAGGGCGGCCGGATGCCAGCCGACCGCGACGGCAGGCTGGCCACTGCCGAGGCCGCCGTTGCGCATGTCGACGACGATTCGCCATGCGCGATCCGGATTCGACGCGAACGCCAGCGGCGGGTTGCGCTGTTCGCCGCCTTTGCCCTGAAGCCGGAACAGCACCACGTCGGCAACGTCGCGCCACGGCGTTTGCGCGTCGGGGCGACTCTGTAGCGTTGCGCGCGCAACCGTATTCGGCTGTGGAAGGTCGATACGCACGCGGTCGACCGGATAGGCGCCGTCGGTGTCGAACAGATACTCGCCGGGCGCGCTGCCGGCGCGCACGTGCGCGGCTTCGCGCCATTGGCGCGGCACGGCCGCGCGGTCCGCCGTGCGTGCATCGTGCGGTTGCGTTTCGATCTCGATCGACCCGATCGTGGGGGCGCCGTCGAGCCAGTCGAGCCGCAGGTAGCGCGGCCCCGTGCCTTCGAGCGCGATGCGTTCCTGCACCAGCATGTCGCCGCCGCGTCCTACCTTCAGCATTTGCGTGCTGCCGAGCGATCGCCAGCTGCGCAGGTCATCGCTCGCTTCGGCGGCGACACGCCCCTGGTAGCTGTCGTCGCTCACGTGCACGAGCAGTGCGTCGACCTCGCCGTCCGCGTGCGACAGGTCGACGAGATCGGCCGCATGCTTCGCACGCGCCGGCGCGGTGACGGCCGCGCGCAGCGAGCCGTCCGGCGCAACCGACACGCCGAGCGGCGCAACCGACACGCCGAGCGGCGCATGTCCGTCGTCGGCGCGCGCCGGCGGCAACGGGAACCAGTGCACCGGCGTGCGCGACGGCGGCACGGCCGCCGCCACGGGCGCATCGAGCGAGTAAGGCACGGGCTCGCCGGTGCCGTTGAAGATGCGCACGTCGCCGAGATCGTCACGCCGGCTGGCCGCATAGACGGCCTGCGGCACGGTGAGCTGGTAATACGGGGCGCTGCCGTCGAGGTCGAGCGAGAAGCGCTGGGCAACGCGTTCCGCACCGGGCGTGCCGTCGGCCGCCGCGAACGACGTCAGCAGGCTCAGGCCGAGCAGGGCTGCGAGTCGTTTCATGGTTGGTGATCGTCCCGTTGGGTCGCGGCCTTCGGCGGTAGCGGCGAGAAATAGCCGATCAACAGCAGCAGGATGCCGATGCCGATGAACGACACGATGCGTTCGATGCCGGTGACGTGCGACAGGTCGAACAGGAACAGCTTGACCACCGTGAGCGCGAGCAGCGCGGCGCCGACGAACCACAGCGGACGCAACCCGCGGCGCGTGGCCCAGATCATCGTCGCGAGCGCGCAGAGCGTCCAGTACACGGAAACCGACGCCTGCACGAGCGTCGATTCTGCCATCGCATCGAATGCATAAGGCACGCCGGTCCAGTGATGCAGCGTGCGCAACAGGATCGCGTTCAGCCACAGGAAGGCCGTCGCGCCGGCCGCGCCGAGCAGCTCGACGCGGTAGTTGCCGAACGACCAGCCGAGCTTGCGCGCGCGCACGAACCACGACGCCGCGAGCGCATAGACGACCACGAGCACGAGGTCGAGCGGATTGAGCAGCGGAACGCGCGCCCAATTGCCGCCGTCCTGCGTGAAGTTCGCGTAGAAGGTCCAGACCCACATCACGACGATCAGTGGCAAGGACGCGAGCGCGCACACGCGCGCGATGCCGTCGCGGCGCGTCAGCCACATGCCGGCGAACGCGAACAGGCTCCAGCCGACCATGAACACCTGCTGGATGCCGAACGACGACAGCACGGCGTCGATGTCGTAGGCAAGGTGAAAACGGTGATGCAGCGTGCGCAGCAGCAGCGCGTTGAACCACAGGAACACGGTCGCGAGCGCCGCCAGGTCGGCCGCGAGTGGATGCCAGCCGACACCGAGCGTCTTCAGGCGGCGCAGCCAGGTGGCGAACGCGACGAAGATCAGCAGTTGCGCGACGTCGAGCGGATTGAGCAGCGGCAGCCAGAACAGCGGCGACGCATCGCCGTCGCTCGTCACGCTGGCGATGCTCCACAGCCACAGCAGCGCGGCGAGCGGCGCGGCGCCCCACACCTGATACGCGCGCGGGAACGCGGCGACGGGCCAGCGCAGGCGGGAGCCGGGGCCCGAAACGAGCAGAAGCAGCGCGCCGAAGCCGTAGGCCCACGCGCTCCAGCTCCACGCGCCTTCGGGCACGAACGCGCGCAGGCGCCAGAAGCCTTCGAGCGAGAACAGCCCGCACAACGTCCAGAACATCAGCGTGTGCAGCGGCGCGATCATCGGCGTGGGGGTGACCGCCACGGCCGACGTCCTCGACGTGCCCGTCGCGCCCGTGGCCGGACCAGCGGCCGCCGTGCCGCGCGACTGACGCAGCAGCAGCGCATAGCATGCGATGACCGCGATCGGCCACGCGAACGCACCCATGCCCGACAGCGGCGCCTCATGTGCATCGAACGCGCGCAATGCGAGCAGCGCGAGCACGGGCGTCAGCGCGAGTGCCGGCCATTCGGCGATCGGCCAGGCGAGCTTGCGGCGCGCGACGTGTGCAAGCCATGCGGTGCCTGCTGCGAACAGCGCGGTCGCGTCGACGACGAAGCGGTCCGCATGCAGATCGACGTGGCGGCTCGCATAGACGAGGATCTCGTGCAGCCCGCTGCTCAGCCACCACAGCAGCCCCCAGGCCGCGGCCGCCGCGCCGACGTCCGGCATCCATGCGTGCCACGCGCGCGCTTCGTCGCGCCCGTGCAGCCACCAGCCCGCGAACAATCCGGCGAGCGCGATCAGCAGCATTGCGATGTACGGGCTGTTGAGCACCGGAAGCGCGTTCGTGCCGGCCGGCCCGAGCAGGCTCGTGAAGAATGCGCCGGCCGCGGCGATCTGCATCAGCAGGCCGAAGCCGAACGGCGCAAGGCGCTTCTCGCGCACGCCGACCCACACGATCGCCGCGCCTTCGATCGCCCATGCGGCACTCGTCGTCGGGCCCGAAAATGCGAGCGGCACCGCGAGCGTCGCGAAGATCACCGCCAGCGCGAGCATTGCCTCGAACAGCAGCGCGAGACGATCGCGGCGCCGCGCGAGCCATGCGGCGACCGCGACGTAGAACGCCGACAGCGCGACCGCGCTCCACGCGAGCCCGAACGGCATGTCCTTCACGAGCGATGCCTGCAGCGCCGTCGCGACGATCGGGGTGCCGAACACGAGCGTGCCGTCCACGTAGTGGCGCAGCGCCAGTTCGCGTTTCACCGCGTACAGCAGGGCGATGCCGACGTACATCAGGAAAAACAGGATCAGGAACGGCTCGGTGGTCGCGAACAGCGCGGGGCGGTATGCCGTCACGCCCCACGCGGAGCCGATCGTGAACGTGAACACGAAGCCGAGCAGGTTCAGCGGACGCCACGCCTTGAACCATGCGATCGCGAAGATGCCCGCATTCAGCAATGCGTAGTAGCTGAACAGCGCGACATGGCTGCCGTGGCCGGTCGACAGCAGCACGGGCGCGAGAAAGCCGCCCGCGCTGCCCATGAATGCAAGCGGCAGCGCGTTCTGCTTCACCGCGAGGAACGCGCTCAGCGCGCACACCGCGACCATCAGCGGGAACGCCGCGCCGACCGGCAGCAACGCGTAGAGCTTGGTCGCGGCGAAGATCGTCAGGTACAGGATGCCGATGCCGCCGCCCTGCAGCACGAGGCCGTATGCCGCGCGGCGCGCACGCACGCGCCAGCCGATCGCGAGCAGCGCGGCTGCGGCGAGTGCCGTGCCGGCGAGGCGGAATTCGATCGGCAGCATGTTGTTGTCGGCCGCGTACTTGAGCAGAAACGCGACGCCGAAGAACAGCACGATGATGCCGACGCGCACGACCGTATTGCCGCCGAGCAACCAGTCGCGCGCGGCGCGGAACGCGCGTTCGGCGATGCCGGGTTCGCGGGGCTTCGGCGGGACGGGCGGGGCAGATGGCGAAGTCGGCGCGGGCGGATTCGTCGGCGCGCCGGCAGCGGCGGTCGCTTCGCTCGTCCGCGTGGCGACTGCCGGTGCGGGAGCCGGGATGGACGTCGACGGCGGTACGCCGGCGCGCGCGACGGCCGGCTGCACGGACGGCTGCGGCGGCATTGCGGAGGGAGCGGGGGTGACCGTGGTAGGTGTCGCCGGTGGCATTTGCGCGGCGCTGCCGGTCGTGGCGGCACCGGCCTTCGCGCCCGCGAGCTGACCACGCAATACGTCGAGCTCGCGCGTGAGCGCGTCGACCGTCGCTTCGAGGCGCGCGACGCGATCGGCGAGCGGCACGGGAGCGGGCTGCGGTGTCGCGGGATTGGCGTAAATCGCGAACGCGTCGGGTAGCGCGTCGCCGCTCTTGCGCTTGCGTTGCTGCAGCGCGTGACCGATGCAGAATCCGACCGCCGCGCCGAGCAGCGTGCCGTTGGCGGCGGAGAAATCCCCGAACAATGCGGCGATACCGCCCACGATGAAACCGATTGCGGCAAAAGCCCAATTCATCGCCTTGCTCCCTCTCTCATTTCGTTATCGTCCTTCGATCGGCGCACGGCCCGATCGAGGCTGTTTCAGTATGGCCGGCAGGCGAACCGGCATGCGCACGCCGTCGGCGCAGCGCGACGCCCAAGGCGCGCTGCGACGTCGCGATCGGCGTGATTGCCGGCAATGTATCACAATGGCCATGGGGGATTTTCTGGGTTGCGGGCGGGCGGCGAAACGTGCCTGTCGCATGTTCGCGATGCAGGCTTTCGTACGACCATTCCTTTCTCAAGAAGGGGACGAGCGACGCCGTCCGATCGGACGTGGAATTGTCGCAAAGCGACGCGCGGCCTCCGCGGGTTGGCGCAAAACGGCGCCGTTCGCGCGTCGCGCTGCTGCGCACAAGTCGCGCCCGGGAGGCCCGCCGTTGTTGGCTGTGCGCGTATTGCATTGCCGCAATCGAGTGTCGCCTAGCGCCGCGCCCCGCGTGGCGGGGCCGCCGGGTGTGTCGTATTTGCGCAAGCGTTTGTCGTAATTCGTCGGCAGGTCGGGGTTTTTTCTGGCAACTATGTAGGCACGCTAGACACGCGTGAGTCCCCGCTACACGAGGAGAAGGTTTCGATGGATGCCCCCAAGGTCGTGGTCGAAGGTCTGTGCAAGGTATTTGGAAGCAACCCGCAGCAGGCGCTCGACATGCTCGCTGCCGGCGCGACGAAAGACGATGTGCTCAAGCGTACCGGTCAGGTCGTCGGTGTGCACAACGTATCGTTCGACGTGCAGGAAGGCGAAATATTCGTGCTGATGGGCCTGTCCGGCTCCGGCAAATCCACGCTGATCCGCCTCGTGAACCGGCTGGTCGATCCGAGCGCCGGCAAGGTGCTGATCGACGGGCTCGACGTCGCGTCGGCACGCCGCTCCGCGCTGACCGCGCTGCGCCGCAAGGACATGAGCATGGTGTTTCAGTCGTTCGCGCTGATGCCGCATCGCACTGTGGTATCGAATGCCGCGTTCGGCCTCGAGGTCGCAGGCGTCGGCAAGAAGGAACGCGAACGCCGTGCGATGGAGGTGCTCGAGCAGGTCGGCCTCGCACCGTTCTCGCACAAGCTGCCGTCCGAGCTGTCGGGCGGCATGCAGCAGCGCGTCGGCCTGGCCCGCGCGCTGGCCGTGAACCCGTCGCTGATGATCATGGACGAGGCGTTCTCCGCACTCGACCCGCTCAAGCGCCGCGAAATGCAGGACGTGCTGCTGCAACTGCAGAAGGAACAGCGCCGCACGATCATGTTCGTGTCGCACGATCTGGAAGAGGCGCTGCGCATCGGCAACCGCATCGCGATCATGGAAGGCGGCCGGCTCGTACAGGTCGGCACGCCGCAGGACATCATCGCGAATCCGGCCGACGACTACGTGCGCGCGTTCTTCGACGGCATCGACACGAGCCGCTATCTGACGGCGGGCGACCTGATGCAGACGGGCGCCGTGCCGACCATGTCGAAGTGCGATGCCGCGAACGTCGCGGCGACGCTGAACGGCAGTGCCGAATACGCGTTCGTGCTCGACGCCGCCCGCAAGATCCGCGGCTTCGTTACGCGCGACGCGATCGGTCAGGACTCGCCGTCCGTGCGGCCGATCGAAAGCATCCGGCGCGATGCGTCGCTCGAACATGTCGTCGCGCGTGTCGTCGCGAGCCCGAATGCGCTGCCCGTCGTCGACGACGACGGCTGCTACTGCGGCTCGGTCGACCGCGCACTTATCCTGAAGGCCATCACGCGTTCGCGAGGCTCCCATGTCTGAAATGATTCCGCTCGGTAGCTGGGTCGACCAGTCCGTTCACTACCTGCTCGACCATGACGCGGCGACGTTCGATACGATCGGCCGCGCGATCGAGGGCCTCGCCGCATTCGTCGAGCATAGCCTGCAGGCGATCCCGATGTGGCTGATGATGGCGATCTTCATCGGTGTCGGTCTGTGGCGCGTGGGCTGGCGCTTCGCACTGTTCACCACCGCATCGCTGCTGCTGATCTTCGCGACGGGCTTCTGGGACCAGACGGTCATCACGCTCGGCCTCACGCTGTCGTCGACGATCGTCAGCCTCGTGCTCGGCATTCCGCTCGGCATCTGGGCGGCGAAGAGCAAGTGGGTCGCCGCGATCGTGCGTCCGATCCTCGACCTGATGCAGACGATGCCGGCGTTCGTGTACCTGATTCCGGCCGCGATGCTGTTCGGTCTCGGCCGCGTGCCGGGGATCCTGTCGACGGTGATCTTCGCGATGCCGCCGGCCGTGCGCCTGACGAGCCTCGGCATCCGTCACGTGAACCGCGAGATCGTCGAAGCCGGCCAGGCATTCGGTTGCACGCCGTGGCAGTTGCTGTACAAGGTCCAGTTCCCGAACGCGCTGCCGTCGATCATGCAGGGCGTGAACCAGACGATCATGATGGCGCTGTCGATGGTGATCATCGCGTCGATGGTTGGCGCGGGTGGCCTCGGCAACGACGTGCTCGCAAGTATCCAGCGCCTCGACATCGGCCTCGGCTTCGAAAGCGGTCTGTCGGTCGTGCTGCTCGCGATCATTCTCGACCGCATCACCGAGAGCTTCGGCCGCGCGCCGGGCACCGTGAAAGCACCGCTGTTCTCCGGCCTGAAACAACTGTTCCGCGCGAAGGCCACGCCCGCGCAAGCGTAAGCAACCGGCGGCCGGTTCGCCTTCCGGCCGCCTTCCCCGATTCGATACCGGCCTCCGTGGCGTTTGCCACGGGGCTGGCTGCGTGCAACCTGCTCAATTCGCCAGGAGCCCGATGTGACGTCCGCCGCCGCTGCCGCCGTGCCCGCCGCTTGCGTTTCACCGGTTTCGTCCCTTGCCCATTTCGGCTTCCTGACGCTGCCGAATTTCTCGATGATCGCGTTCTCGAGCGCGGTCGAAGTGCTTCGGATGGCGAACTACGTTGGGAGATCCGACCACTACCAGTGGTCGATCTATTCGCTCGACGGTGCGCCCGTGCGTGCCAGCAACGGCATCGCGGTGCGTCCGACCCAGGCGCTCGACTACACGAACCTGCCGGACGTGATGATCGTGTGCGGCGGGATCCACATCCGCGAAGTGGTCGACGACGGTGCGCGCGACACGCTCGTGGCACTCGCCGAACGCGGTCTGCCGTTGGGTGGCATCTGCACCGGCGCATATGCGCTGATGTCGGGCGGTCTGCTCGACGGCTATCGCTGCACCGTGCACTGGGAGAATTTGTCCGCGCTGCATGCGGAGTTTCCGCAGGTGGGGTTCGCCGACGAGTTGTTCGTCGTCGATCGCGACCGGCTCACCTGCACCGGCGGCACCGCGCCGCTCGACCTGATGCTGAACCTCGTCGGCATGCGCTTCGGCCAGCAGCTGGCCGCGCAGGTGTCCGAGCAATTCATTCTCGAGCGCATCCGCAGCTCGACCGACACGCAGCCGATTCCCGTCGATGCGCGTGTCGGGTTCTCGCGCGCGGAGCTGATCGAGGTCGTGCGTCTGATGGAGGCGAACATCGAGGAGCCGCTTTCGCTCGAGGAACTCGCGCGGCTCGTGCGACTTTCGCAGCGGCACCTGCAGCGGATGTTCAAGGTTTACCTGAACGTGTCGCCCACCCACTATTACCTGACGTTGCGTCTGAAACGCGCGCGCGACCTGTTGCGCACGACCGACGCATCGATCGCGCGCGTGACGACGACGTGCGGATTCCATTCGCCGTGCCATTTCAGCAAGGCGTATCGCGCGCAGTTCGGTCACGCGCCGAGCTACGAGCGACGGTTGCCCGGGCGCTGACACGACCCGCGCGAGCCATTCGGTCCGCGACGCCGACGGGATCTCGGCGCGCGGTTTCAACACTCGATCCCGCCCCATGAAAAACGACGTCACTTTGAGGAGAAGACAGATGAAGCGCCTATTGATCGCAGCGGCATGCGGGATCGGGATTGCAGCACCGATGTCGGCGGTTTATGCGGCCGACCCGCCCGTGTGCAAGAACGTGCGCTTCGCGGACGTCGGCTGGTCCGACATCGCGGCCACCACGGGCCTCGCATCGACGATGCTGCAGGGGCTCGGCTACACGCCGACCAAGACGATCGCATCGGTGCCAATCACGTTCGCGGGCATCAAGAGCAAGCAGATCGACGTGTTCCTCGGCTACTGGTCGCCGACGATGGATCCGATCATCCAGCCGTTCACGAAGGCCGGCACGATCAAGGTGCTCGCCACGCCCAACCTGACCGGCGCGAAATACACGCTCGCGGTGCCCGACTACGTGTACCAGGGCGGCCTGAAGTCGTTCGCCGATATCCAGAAGTTCGCCGACAAGCTCAACGGCAAGATCTACGGGATCGAACCGGGCAACGACGGCAACCTGCTGATCAAGAAGATGATCGACGGCAACCAGTTCGGCCTCGGCAAGTTCAAGATGGTCGAGTCGAGCGAGGCCGGGATGCTGGTCGAGGTGAATCGCGCGATCCGCGACAAGCAGTGGATCGTGTTCCTCGGCTGGGAACCGCATCCGATGAACGTGCAGATGAAGATCGACTACCTGAGCGGTGGCGACGACGTGTTCGGCCCGAACTACGGCGAAGCGAAGGTGCTGACCGCGACGCCGCCCGACTACGCGCAGCGCTGCCCGAACGTCGCGAAGTTCGTGTCGAACCTTCAGTTCACGACGACGATCGAAAACCACGTGATGGTGCCGATCATGAACAAGGAAGACCCGAACAAGGCCGCGGCCGAGTACCTGAAGGCGAATCCGCAGGCGCTCGACAAGTGGCTCGCGGGTGTGACGACGATCGACGGCAAGCCGGGCCTGCCGGCGGTGAAGGCGTATCTCGGCGTGCATTGAGCGACCGGACGAACGGCGCGCCCGCTGAAGACGGCGCGCCGGCGTGATGAAACGCGGCCCTCCCGTATCGTGCGGGCGGGCCGCGTTGTTTTCGGGCCTCGAGTCGGTTGGCGAATCGCCGCGCGGCGAACGCGAACGTCACGTTTCCTTCGTCGCTGCCGGTACGTCGAACACGCGATCGAATGCCCACTGGAACACGAACGCGTAGCAGAAGAAGAATGCGAACAGCCCGATGTCGACGACGAACGCGTCGAACCACGAGATGTCGAGCCACCACGACACCACCGGCACGAGGATGAAGATCAGCCCGCCCTCGAATGCGGTCGCGTGCAGGATCCGCCGCGCGAGCGTGCGCCTGGGCCGACGGCGCGACGCTTCCCAGCGCTCGAACAGCGCGTTGAAGATCATGTTCCACAGCAGCGCGATCGCGGACATCGTCGCCGACAATGCGCCCGAATAGACGAGGCTTTGCTTGAAGATCGCCGCGATCGCGGGCGAGATGCAGGAGATCGCGATCGCTTCGTAGAGCACCGCCTGCGTGATCCTGCGCGGTAGGCCTTGCACGTTGTTTCTCCGGTTCGACGGTGGCTCGACGGTCGCTTGCGCGGCACGGCGCCGCGACGTCCCGCAAGGCTACGTGCGTTGCGCGAGCGCTTCAATTCACCTAATCTCACCCGGATTGAATCGAATTCAACCCGGCCGGACCCGGCCCGCGAGGCCCCGTGTTCTCGAAAATTCCCCTGACTGCGTTGCGTGTATTCGAGTCGTCGGCACGGCTCGGCTCGTTCAAGGCCGCGGCGGACGAGTTGTCCGTGACGCCGGCGGCCGTATCGCATCAGATCAAGTCGCTCGAAAGCCGGATCGGCGTGCTGCTGTTCGAGCGCGGCGCGAGCGGCGTGCGGCTCACGGAGGAGGGCGAACGGCTGTTTCGCGCGAGCCACGATGCGTTGCTAGCGCTGAGTCGCGGGCTCGACGCGGTGCGGCCCGAAGCGGCCGACGAGCGCACGCTCGTGCTGTCCACCACGCCCGCATTCGCCGCGATGTGGCTGATTCCGCGTCTCGGCCGGTTTCGGCAGGTCGATCCGCAATTGAACATCAAGGTCGAAACCGGCAATACGCTCGCCGATCTCGACCGCGACGCGCGAATCGATCTCGCGATTCGCGCGACGTCGCGCACGTTCCCGACGCTGCACGAGATCGCATTGATCGACGAGTATTTCGGCGCGTATGCGGCCACCGGGTTCGATGCGCATCGTTCGGACGAGCGCCTCGATTTGATCGAGACGGTGTGGGATACGCCGTTGCCGATGTCGATCGATTGGGCGTCGTGGTGTCGTGCGGCGGGCCGGGAAGCATGGCTCGAGCGCGCGGTGTTCCGGCATTACGACGACGAGCACTACGCGTTGCAGGCCGTGTTGCACGGCCAGGGCGTCGGGCTGCTCAGCTCCGTGCTGGTCGCCGAGCACGTCGAGCGCGGCGCGCTGATGCCGATCGAGCCGCCGGTGCGGCTCGCCGGCGCACGCTTCGTCGCGCTGTGCCGGCCCGGGCGGGAACGCGAGCCGCAGGTCAGGCGGTTTCTCGACTGGCTCGAAGCGGAAATCGCGCGCACGCGTGGGGCGGTGGCGCGGATCACGCCGCATGTGTGACGCAACGGTCCGGCGCTTCCATTGCGCTGCGACGCGTGCGAATCGTTCGTTACCCGAAACGCACGCAATACACCGGCGGCAAATGCGCGGAGACCTGCCGCCAGTTTTCACCGCCGTCGCCGGACGTCCATAACCCGCCCGTCGTCGACGCCATCGCGAGATGCGTGCCGGAGTCGTCCACCGCGAGCCCATGCCGATACACGAGGTCGTAGGCCGGCGCGGGCGGCAGCCCGTTCGACAGCGTCTCGAAACTGCGGCCGCCGTCGCGCGTGCGCGTGACGACGAACCGGCCGTTCACCGGAATCCGGCACGCATCCTTCACGGCCGGCACGAACCACGCGGTGTCGGGATCTGCCGGATGCACGGCGACCGCGAAGCCGAAGCTCGACGGCTGCGCCTCGATCCGCTGCCAGTGCGCGGCGCCGTCGGTCGAGCGGAAGATCGCGCAGTGATGCTGGGTCCACAGCACATCGGGAGCGGCTGCGCACTGGACGACGCGGTGCGGATCCTGCACGTTGGGTTCGCCGCGCCGCTCGGGCGGCATGTAGTCGGCTTCCATGCCGTCGGCGCTGACGCGCCAGGTCGCGCCGCCATCGAAGGTCTGCCAGACGCCGCCGCACGAAATCCCGATCGTCACGTGCCGGCTGTCGCGCGGATCGATCATCACCGAATGGATGCCGGCGGCATCGTAGCCGCCGCCGAACCACTCGGCGCGCTCCGGGCGGTCCCATAGTGCGCGGTTGAGCACCCACGAATCGCCGCCGTCGTCGGAGCGGAACAGTCCGCCCGGTATCGTGCCGGCCCACAGCACGCCCGGCTCGTCGGCGCCGCCGGCTTCGAGCGACCAGATCTGCTGAAGCGTCCACGGTGGGCGCGGCGGGGCAGGTGCTTCGTCGTCCGAAGCACCGGCGCCCGCGTGGGTGCCGGCGTCGGCGCGAGGCGTGTCGGCGGGCTGCGGCGGATAGACGGGCACCGCACATTCCTCCCATGCGGCTGCACCGGCACGCCGGCGATGCAGCTTGACGCCGAAGTGGCCGAGATTGAGCGCCGCATACAGCGTGCCGTCGCGCGGGTCGGCCAGCGCCATGCTGACGGGTTCGCCGATGAAGTGCGGCTCGCCGAGCGACCAGCCGCCGTTGCCGTCGGCGTGCAGCACGAACAGGCCCTTGCGGGTCGCGACGAGCAGTCGATCGTTCATATCGGGTCTCTCCAATAAATGCGACCGGGCGCTTGCTTCGATGGAGGTGCGTCCCTTTATCCGCCGGACAGCGCCTGCACGACATAGACGCGGCTGGCATCGCCGAGCGCATCGGACAGGTGTTGCCGGTCGCGCACCGGCTGGCCGTCGATGAACACCGACAGGTGCTTTCGCAGCGCACCCTGGTCGTCGACGATATAGCCGCGCAGCCGCGGCTGCTCGCCGAAGACGGTTTCAAGCGCTTCGCCGAGCGTCCGTGCGTTGATATCGCGCTCGGGCGTGTCGATATGGCGCTGGATCGACGCCGCGAAGAAGAGATGGGCCATGGCAGTGGCTGGCAGGAGCCGCGCGGGGGGACGGTCTGTAGTGTAGGCGATCGATCGGGCCAGCAGCGGCATTTGCGGTACGGCGGGCGGCGCGGCGACGTTGCTGCGCCGCGCAACGATCCGATTATGCGTACTTGTCGCCGACGGTACTTCGCACCGGATGCGTGTCGTAGATGATGACCATGCGCTCGATGCGCGCGTCGTCGTCGAATTCGAAGACGTCGACGCACTCGAACCGCACCTCGGCGCCGTCCTTCAGTCCCCAGTCGTAGACGAAATAGCCGGTGGCCCGACGTGCGCCCGTCGTGCTGACGCAGATGTCGATCGGCGTGATCCGGCTTTGTCCGGATGCCGCCGCGACTTTCTCGAAAAAGGGCCGCGGCGCCATCCAGCCGAGAAACGGCGAGAATATCCTTGCATCCGGCGCGAACAGCGCGCAGATCTCGGCGACGTCGCCGCGTTCGAGCGCTTTCAGGTAGGTATCGACCTGCCGCGTATATAGTGCGTCGGACGACGAGACCATGTATTTCTCCGTTGATTGTTGACGAGTCGTCCGCGACAGCCGTCGCGAGCCGGTTCAACCACGATAGCGATGCAGCGATGACCGAACAAACGAATAATCCGCAACCCGGGTATGCCGCCCGTGCATATCCGCTGGCGGATCTCACGCGTGCGCTGCCGCCGCTGACGGCGTTCCAGGCGTTCGTCGCCGCCGCTGAACTCGGCAGCTTCAACCGGGCGGCCGAGCATCTGTGCCGGACTCAGGGTGCGGTGAGCCGTCAGGTGCAGCAACTGGAAGCGCACTACCGGTGTGCGTTGTTCGTTCGTCATTCGTCGGGATTGACGTTGACCGCGGAAGGCGGCGCGTTGCTGACGGTGGCGGTCGACGTGCTCGCGCAACTGGCGCGACACGCGCATGCCCATGCGCATGCCGCGTCGACCCTGACGTTGCGCCTGCCATCCACGTTCGCGATCCGGTGGCTGCTGCCGCGGCTTTCGGCGCTCAATCACGCGTTGCCGCGAACCGAATTGCGCATTCACACGTCGGCGGACGACACGCCGGATTTCACCGACGCCGATTTCGATGCCATCGTCGTGCGCGGTACCGGAAACTGGGCGGGAATGGTGGCGGTGCCGCTGTTCGACGAGTGCCTCACGCCGATGTGTACACGCGAGATCGGTGCGTCGTTGAAGTCGATCGCCGATCTCGCGCATGCGACGCTGCTGCATCCCGCGCGCAATCGCGACGAATGGCGATGCTGGCTCGACGCCGTCGGCGCAACGCGGATCGACCCGGGCACCGGGCTCGTATTCGATACGCTCGAACTGACGTTGACGGCCGCGGCTCACTCGCACGGCGTCGCGATCGGCGATCCGCGCATGGCGGCGGATCGGCTGGCAGCCGGCGCGCTGGTCACGCCGTTTCCGGAGGTGGTGCGCAACGGGCTGGGTTACTACCTCGTCTACCCGGCGCAGCGCGCCACGCAACCCGCGATTCAAGCGCTCGCGGCGGTTCTGACGCGTCTCGCGCACGAGGATTGACCGCGACGGGCGTGCGCGGTGCGGTTGGCTAGACCGGGATCGACCGCCCCCGCATCCGGATTCCGAGCCGCACGATGCCGATCACCGCATTCGACAGCCATGTCAGCAAGCGCGGCATGCCGCGCCGTCGGAT
The DNA here is from genome assembly GCF_053427845.1 of Burkholderia sp. AW49-1. Classification (NCBI taxonomy): domain Bacteria; kingdom Pseudomonadati; phylum Pseudomonadota; class Betaproteobacteria; order Burkholderiales; family Burkholderiaceae; genus Burkholderia; species Burkholderia sp. AW49-1. Next base: position 20,654 of record NZ_JBSAXF010000004.1, read on the forward strand.
ATCGAGCAGCAGCACGATTCGCACCGCGTCGCTGTCGTTCCACACCTCGTGCACGAACGTGTCGTCCCACAGCAGGAAGTGGCCTTCTTCGAGCCGGTATTCATGGCCGTCGACCTTCAGCACCGCGGCCGGCGTGCCGTCGGCGCGCTTCGGCATCGACAGCACGAGATAGCCGCGCAAGATGCCGCGGAACGGTCCGCGATGCGGCGGGATGTGTTTGCCGGGCGCGAGGAACGACAGCGACGCGGACAACACGTCCGGCGACGCCGCGACGATCGATGCGACGGTCGGGCAACGCGACAGGTTGCGCTGGAACGGCTGGCCGTAAGCCTGCATGATGAACATCCGCCAGTCGCGCGCATCGTTGGCCGAGATGTCGTGCTGCTCGCGCATGATCTCATGGAAACGCGGGATGCGCGGCAGGTCGCGCGCGACGGCCAGCGCTTCCGCACGAATGGCCGGCCACGCGCGGACGAATCGCTCGGCGTCGGGGAACATGGCCGGGTCGAGCACGGCACCGCTGTCGATATGACGGTCGAACAGCATGCGAAGCAGGCCGGCTGCATAGTCGTAAGCGACGGACATGATCGAGGCGCGATCCACAAGGTGTCGTCAGTCTGCCCCACGCGCGGTGGGGCCTGCGTTACGTCAGGTTACGCCGGCTGACGAAAGAATGACAGTTCGATGAACGTCCGGCACAAGCGGTTCGCCATTCCGGGAATAAACGGACACTCCGGGTCGTCATACGGGTGTAGCACGTCGTTTCATTGACTTCCGAAGGAGTGAGCATGAATACGCATTGGCTGGTGGCCGCCACGGTGGCGGCGATGTGCGTCGCGAGTGTCGCGACGCCTGCGTCGGCACAGGCACTGACGCGCGAGCAGGTCAGGCAGCAACTGATCGACGCCGAAAACAACGGGCTGCGCTTCGTGACCGATACGTCGTATCCGGACGTGAGTCCGCTGTTCCAGCAGCAGGCCGAACAGATGCCTCGGCATCAGGCCGAAACCGCGGTCGGCAGCGATCCGGCCGCGACTTCCGATGCGGGGAGGCCGACGGTGCTGCCGTCGCGTCCGCGCTCGGCCGCGTGCGTGGGCCCCGAGAGCTTCTGCACGCCGTATTTCGGAAGCTGAAGGAGCGGGCCACCTCGGCCGTCCCGGCATCCGCGAAGGTGGATCGGCACGCAACATTGAAGGAGTTCATGATGAAAACTTGTATCGCACTACTGATGATGATCAGCGTGGTATCCGGTCAGTCTGCATTCGCGCAATCGAATGCGCCGCTCACGCGTGCACAGGTTCGCGAGGAACTGATTCGTCTGGAAGCGGCGGGCTACGATCCGTCGAGGGGGGACGACGGAGAATATCCGGCGGACATTCAGGCCGCGCTGGCGAAGGTCGCCGAGCAGGATCGGGCGAGGATGGCGGCTTTGCCCGCCGCGCCCGCGCCGGCCGCCGTCATGCCGGCGCAGACCGACTAACCAGGTGCCGACATGTACGTATGTGTCTTCGGGCCGACGTGCTCGCGGTACGGCAATACGCACGCCGTTCGCGGCACGCGGCCTGGCCGAACCGCACGGACGGCGAGGCCGTCGATCGCGCGCCGCCGAGATCAGCGCGTTGCCCGCTTCCGATGGGCGCGCAGGTCGATTGCAGGGTGAGCCGCGATGCAGGCGAGCGCGCGATGCGTCATTGCCGGATCTCCGCCTGCGACGATGCGCAAGGGGGCAGGCGGCGAGATTACCAGGGCATCATCCGTTGCATGACCCCGTCGCGCAGGACGAAACGATGCGCGACCGCGGCCGCGACGTGAAGGCAGATGCCGCCGAACAGCACCCACGCGAGGATGCCGTGCACGTCGCCCATCGCGTGCCCGAATCCCGAGCCGGCCGCCGACAGCGCCGGCAGCGGGACGACGCCGAACAGCGTCACGGCCCATGCGCGCGACGACGCATTGATCCAGCCGAGCAACGGCACCACGACCAGCAGTGCATAGAGCCCGAAGTGCGTTGCACCGGACACCGCGCGCATCGCGGGCGACAGTTCGTCGGCCGGCGGGCGATGCGTCACGCGCCAGAGCACGCGGCAAGCCATTGCGGCAAGCAGCGCGGTGCCCACGATCAGGTGCGCGGCGATCAGGCCGATCGGTTGTGTGTCGCGATGCACGTCGGGCATCGTCCAGCCGATTAAATATTGCGCGACGACCAGCGCCACGATCAGCCAGTGAAGAAGGCGTGCGACTGCGTCGTATCGAGCGGTTGTAGACATGAAAACTCCTGGCAAGCGGATGAGGACCGTATCTTCCGGCGGATTTTACGGCCGAATCCTTAACGAAACGTTAAGCGTGCGACCGCGCACCGGCTTCGCCCGATAACGCTTGCGTGTCATCGATCCGAGGGGATTCAGCGGACGGCAACGCGATCGTGACCCCGAGGCCTTGGCCGCCGATGCCGGGCCCGAACTGCACGGTGCCGCCGAAGTATTGGGCGATGCGCTGAACGATCGACAGCCCGAGCCCGCTGCCAGGCAACTGCGTGCCGACGCCGCGATAGAAGCGATCACCGAGCCGCGCGTGCTCGCCGGGGGCGACGCCGGGCCCGTCGTCGCGCACGGCGATGCGTTGCGTGGCACCGTCGTCGTGTACGTCGATCTCGATGCGGCCACCCTGCCGACCATACTTGACCGCGTTGTCGAGCAGATTGTCGAGCAGGATGCCGAGCAGGATCGGATCGGCCTGGATCGCTCGCACGGGCGTGCCGATGGCGACGATGTCGATGAAGTGATCCGACGCCTTCGCGAGATGCCGCTCGATGGCTGCGTCGACCAGTTCGCGGACGACGACGGCGCGCACCGGAATGCGTTCGTATTCGTCGAGCCGCGCGAGCAGCAGCAACTGTTCGGCGAGACGTGCGCTGCGATCGACGCCTTGCACCACGCGCTGCATGGCGAGCTGTTTGCGCGTCGGATCGTCGGTCGCGAGCGCCACCTGGGCCTGAACCTTGATCGCGGCCAGCGGTGTCTTGAGTTCGTGCGCGGCGTCGGACGTGAATGCCCGCTCGCGCACGATGGACTGCCGCAATCTGGCGAGCAGGCGGTCGATCGCGTCGACCAGCGTGCGGACTTCTTCCGGGACGGTCGTGATGCCGAGCGGCTCGAGCGAGCGCGCGTCGCGCGCGCCGATCAGCGTCGACAGCGTCTTCAGCGGCGCGAGACTGCGCCCGATCAGGTACCAGAGCAGCAACGCCAGCACCGGGAGCGCGACGATCAGCGGCCAGACGATGCCGCGCGCGATGCCCGTCGCGAGATCGCTGCGCGTGTTGGCCGGCTCCATCACCCGTATCCATCGTCCCGACGCGTCGTCGCGCAGCGTGTGCGTGCGCCATTGCGTGCCGTGCACGACGATCGTTGCGGGGGTGTCGCTTCGCCCGGCCGCATCGGGCTGGCCGGGCGCGTCGGCCGGCAGGCTCGACGCGACGACGTTGCCCCGCGCGTCGCGGACTTCGAACAGGACGTCGCGCGGCAGACGATCGCCGTCGTTGTCTCGGGCGACGACCGACGTGCCGTGAGTCAGTTCGATGCGTGCGTCGGGCGGGAAGCGGGCGAGGCGGTCGAGGTCGGCCGGTGCGAGATCGACGAGCAGCGACGCATATTCGACGAGGCGGGCGTCTTCCCATTCGCCGATCTCGCGTGTCGCGTGCCGGAAGCTGCCGAACACGGCGACGATCCAGACGACGGTCACGCAGCCGAGCGCCATCGATGAGACGCGACGCCGTATCGAGCGCGAGATCATGGTTTGTCGACGACGTAACCGATGCCCCGCACCGTCCGGATCAGTTCCGCGCCGAGCTTCTTGCGCAGATTCGAGACGTGAACCTCGATCGCATTGCTTTCGATGCCTTCCTGCCATCCGTACAGGCCGTCCTCCAGACGCGCCCGCGACTGGGGCATGCCCGCATGACTCACGAGCTGAACGAGGATCGTCCATTCGCGCGACGTCAGCGCGATGCGCGCCGCGTCGCGTGTCACCGTTTGGGTGGTGAGGTCGATCGTGATGTTGCGCCATACGATTTCATCGCCGGCGCGACCTTGGGAGCGGCGCACGAGCGCGCGACAGCGGGCGAGCACCTCGGACAGCTCGAATGGTTTCGCGAGGTAGTCGTCGGCGCCGTCGTCGAGGCCGCGGACCCGATCGGCCACGGTGCCGCGCGCGGTCAGTACGAGCACCGGCGTGGTATCGCCCGCGTCCCGCATCGCGCGCAGCAGTTCCGTTCCCGATTTGCCGGGCAAGCCGAGATCGAGGACGGCGAGCGCGAAGCGCGTCGTCGCGAGAGCGGCGGTGGCGGTATGACCGTCGCGCAGCCAGTCGACCTGATAACCGGCCTGACTCAGGCTGATTTCGAGGCCGCTGCCGATCAGGTCGTCGTCTTCGACAAGGAGGAGGCGCATGGTCGATTCGTGTGCGGATACAGCAATTGTACGAGCCCGCCTATGCGCGCCGTGCAACGGATTGTAATTGCGTTCCCTCGAATATCGCCCGATTCTGAAGATCGCTTAAGGTTCGGCACCGGCATTCCCGCTACCATCGGCCACAACATTTCTCGGGTCGATCTCCGCTTCCCCTGATCCCGAACCGGGTTTGGCGCGTCCGGCACGCGCTTGCCCGTCCACCCGCGACCGTGTCGATCGAAGCAGGATCGATGCGGGTCGTCCGCACAGGAGGTTCATTCCTGATGGCATCCTCGACGATCGAGCGATGGCGCGCCTACCTGTTGATCGCCGCGCTCGCCGGCATGTTCATTCAGTGTTTCGTGCTGGTTTCCTTGTTTGCGTTGCGCATACCCGAAGCGTTTTTCACGACGATGACATTCCGCATCTGGACCGTCGTCGCGGTCGCGACCGCGATCCTGTCGGCCCGTAAGGTGGCCGACGCGGCTTTCAGGGCCGCGGACGTTTGCGGCTATGTGCGCGTGTCCGGAGTCGATCGCCGCACGGTAGTCGTGTCATCTGATTGCGCGTACCGTCGCTTGGTCGTCCTGCATATCCGGCTCAACGGGAATCGATACGGCGGCGTGTACGGGTGAGCGCGCGTTCGCGTGCGCCGGCTCCCGGGCGTCGCGGTCACTGAGCCACCACTGGGGAGAAGCATGGTCTTGCTGCATGTGCTGTACGCGCTGGCCGGCGTGATGTCGATCGCCTGCGGGCTGGGCGTGTTGCTCGGCATTGCCTACACTGTCACGGCCAGCGTGCTGGTCGGCCGGTTCTTTTCGCGCGCGCGGGAGACGCCGCGCGACTATCCGGGCGTCACCGTCGCGAAACCGCTGCACGGCGACGAATGGGACCTCGTACAGCATCTCGAAAGCTTCTTCGTCCAGGATTATCCGGGGCCGGTACAGCATCTGTTCGGCGTGCACGATGCGGGCGACGCGGCGCTGGCGGCCGTCGAGACGCTGCGCATGCGCCATCCGGACGCGAACATCAAGGTCGTCGCCGATGCGCGTTTATACGGGCCGAATCGCAAGATCGCGAATCTCGTCAACATGCTCGAACACGCGGAACATTCTGTGCGGTGTCTTGCCGACAGCGATGTGCTGGTCGAGCGCGATTATCTGCGTGCCGTCGTCGGCGCGCTACAGCAGCCGGAAGTCGGCATCGTGACGAGCGTGTATCGCGGCGTCGCGTCGCCGGGCTTCTGGCCCGGTGTCGCCGTCGCGATGACGAACTACCATTTCCTGCCGGGCGTCATTACCGGGCTTTTCATCGGGCGTGCCCGTCCGTGCTTTGGCCAGACGATTGCGATCACGCGCGCGACGCTCGAACGCATCGGCGGGCTCGCGCGTTTCGCGCATCACCTGGCCGAGGATCACGCGCTCGGCGAAGCGGTGCGGCAGGTCGGCGCGCAGGTCGTCGTTGCGCCGTTCGTCGTCGGACATGCCTGTGTCGAAGAGACCTTCGCCAGGTTGTACGCGCACGAATTGCGCTGGAGCTGCACGATCCGCGCGGCGGACCGGCTCGGTCACGCCGGGTCGGTGCTGATGCATCCGTTGCCGCTTGCATTGCTGGCCGTGCTGTTTTCCGGCGGCACGCTCGCCGCGTGGTGGCTGGTGTTCGCTGCACTCGTCGCGCGGGCGCTGCTGATGTTCCGGACGAGCCGCGCCACCGGCGCGGGTCTGCGCGGCGCGCTCTGGCTGCCGTTCGTCGATTTGCTGCAGTTCGTGGTGTTCGTGTCGAGCTTCTTCTCGTCGCACGTCGTCTGGCGCGGCACGCGCTTTCGCGTCGACCGCGAGGGCTTGTTGTCGCCGGCGGGGAAATCATGATGCACGACGCGCATTCCGACGTCGAAGGCGCGGACCGGCCGCCCGCGCGTCGCGACGCGCGGTTGCGGCATGCGGGGCGTGCGGCGGCGCTGGCCGGGCTGGTGCTCGCGGTGTGGCTGATCTGGCGCGAGCATCCGCTGGAGATCCTGCACCGAATGCGGATTGCCGGCGCCGGGTTGCTGGTCGCCGCGCTGGCCCACATCCTGCCGATGCTCGCGAATGCGTGGGACTGGCGGATGCTGATCCGTGGCCCGCGCCGGCCGTCGTTCGCGACGATGCTCAAGCTCGTATGGATCCGCGAATCGATCAACGGGCTGTTGCCGGTCGCGCGGATCGGCGGCGAGATCGTGTCGTTCAGCCTGCTGCGGCAGGCGGGCGTGCGCCCGGCGACTGCCGTGGCGAGCCTCGTCGCGGACATGCAGCTGACGCTGATCAGCCAGCTCGTGTTCGCGCTGGTCGCGATCGGCTATGTGCTCGAACACGTGTCGTCCGATGCCGCGCAGGTGGCCGCGCGCCTCGCCATCGGTATGGCGGCGCTCGTGCCGGTGCTGCTGCTGTTCGCGCTGGTTCAGCACGCGCGGCCGTTCGAGCGCGCGATGCGCGTGGTCAACCGCGTCACGAGCGGCAAGGTGGTGGCGCTGGTCGGCGAATCGGCACGCACCGATCAGTCGATCCGGATGATCTGGAGAAAGACGGGTCTCGTCGTCCGCTATCTGGCGATCTGGCAGACACTGCAATTTGTCGGCTATTCGCTGGAAATCTGGCTCGCGCTGCGTTTCCTCGGCGCCGATCCGACGTTCGCGCAGGCGCTCGCGATCGAAGCCCTGATCCAGCTCCTGAGCAGCATCGCGTTCCTGATGCCGGGCGGGCTGGGCGTGCAGGAGGGCGGGTTCGTGCTGATCGGCGGGTTGCTCGGGTTCGACGCGCCGACCTGTCTGGCACTCGCCGGCGCGCGGCGCGTGCGCGACTTGCTGTTCTATCTGCCGGGCTTGCTCGCATGGCAGCATGCGGCCGGCGCGGCGCGCTCGCCGTACGAGGCGAAACGCGCATCGATGCCCGTCGGGGAGTCCGCCGGGCCGCGTTGATGCGGCACGACGTTGCCGGCCACCCGGGCGGGCAGCGGTTCGCCGACGCGGCCGCTTGCCTCGCCGGGCGGCGCGGCAATCAACACCGCTCGTCGGCGATGTGGCTGCGGATCACGTCCGCGAACGACGTGTCGCCCTTCAGGCCGAACGCTTCGGCGCGCGTCGTGTCCCAGCGGCCCGGCCAGCTGCCGACGATCTTCTCGACGCGTTCGTCCGGCGCATGACGGATCAGTTTCACGACCTCGTCGCCCGCGACTTCGCGCAGCGCCGCGATCATTTCATCGACGGATACCGACAGGCCCGGCAGGTTGATCACGCGCTTGTTGCCGAGCTTCTCGCTGTCGATCTCGCAACCCGCGACGAGCGCGTCGATCGCGCCGCGCGGCGACAGCAGCCACAGCCGCGTCGAACCGGGCACCGGACACACGCTTTCCTCGCCGTTCAGCGGTTCGCGGATGATGCCGCTCGCGAACGACGACGCCGCCGCGTTCGGGCGACCCGGCCGCACGCTGATGGTCGGCAGCCGCAGCACGCGGCCGTCGACGAAGCCGCGTCGTGCGTAGTCGCACAGCAGCAGTTCGGCGATTGCCTTCTCCGCGCCGTACGACGATTGCGGATTCAGCGCGGTGTCGTCCTGCACGACGTCGGGCAACACGCCGCCGTAGACGGCCACCGAGCTCGTGAACACGACGCGCGGACGATGGCCGCGCGCGCGGCACACTTCGAGCAGCGTGCGCGACGCGTCGAGATTGATCCGCATGCCGAGATCGAAATCGGCTTCGGCCTGCCCGCTGACGATCGCCGCGAGATGGAAGATCGCGCCCGTCTGCGCGTCGATCGCGCTTTCGAGCACCGTGCGATCGGCGATGTCGCCGACGATCGACGTCACGCGCGCGTCGCCGAAATCGCTGCCCTTCACGACGTCGAGCAGCACCAGCTCGTCGATCTTGCCGGTCCGGCCGTCGGGGCCGGTCAGTTCGCCGCGCTCGAGCAGCTTGCGAGCGAGACGCTGGCCGAGAAAGCCGGCGCCGCCGGTGATCAGTACTTTCATGTTGTGAGCCCTCTTCGGAATGCGTGGATTACAGATAAGGCTTGAGCCAGCCGAGCCCTTCGGACGTGCCGGCCTTCGGGCGATACTCGCAGCCGATCCAGCCGTCGTAGCCGAGCGCGTCGATCAGCTCGAACAGATACGGGTAGTTGAGTTCGCCGATGTCCGGCTCGTGACGCTCGGGCACGCCGGCGATCTGGATGTGGCCGATGCCCGCGAAATCGCGCTTGAGCTTCATCGCGAGGTCGCCTTCGACGATCTGGCAGTGATAGCAGTCGAACTGCACCTTCAGGTTCGGCGCGCCGACTTCCGCGCGGATGTCGTGCGCATCGTCCTGGCGGCTCAGGAAATAGCCGGGCATGTCACGCTGGTTGATCGGCTCGATCAGGATCGTGATGCCATGTGAGGCCGCCGCCTGCGCCGCATGCCGCAGGTTCGCCACGTAGGTATCGCGATGGCGCGCGCGGTCGGCGCCCGGCGCGACCATCCCGGCCATCACGTGCAGCTTCTTGTTGCCGAGCACGCGCGCATAGTCGAGCGCCTGGTCGATGCCGTGCCGGAACTCGTCCTCGCGGCCCGGCAGCGACGCGATCCCGCGCTCGCCGGCGGCCCAGTCGCCCGGCGGCGCGTTGAACAGCGCCTGCTCGAGGTCGTGCGCGTCGAGGCGCGCGCGAATGTCCTCGGCGGCGAAGTCGTACGGGAACAGGTACTCGACGGCCTTGAAGCCGTCGTACGAGGCAGCGGCGAAGCGTTCGAGGAACGCGTGCTCGGTATACATCATCGAGAGGTTGGCGGCGAAGCGGGGCATGGCAGCGGGTCCTGTGAATGAATGGGGCAGGGCGCACGGCGCCCCGCGTTGAATGACGGATCAGCGGTTCACGAGTTTCGCGGGCGTGAGCCACACGGCGATCGCGCCGATTACGAGCATGGCGGCCAGAACGTACATGCCGGACGACGTGCTGTGCGTGACGTCCTTCAGGTAGCCGATCACGTACGGGCTCGCGAACCCGGCGAGGTTGCCGACCGAGTTGATGATCGCGATCCCGGCGGCCGCGGCGGAGCCGGCGAGGAACGCGGTCGGCAGCGACCAGAACAGCGGTGCGCAGGTCAGCACGCCGCCCGCCGCGAGCGACAGGAACACGATCGACACCGCCGTATTGTGCGAGTACGACGCGGCGACCGCAAACCCGACCGCGCCCATCAGCGCCGGCACGATCAGGTGCCAGCGGCGTTCGCGGCGCTTGTCCGCGCTGTGGCCGAACAGGTTCATCACGACGATCGCGACGACGAACGGAATTGCCGACAGCAGGCCGATCTGCAACGTATCGGTGATGCCGGTCGACTTGACGAGCGTCGGCATCCAGAACGTGAGACCGTACTGGCCGGTGACGAACGCGAAGTAGATCAGCGACATCCACCACATGCGCGGATCGGAGAACACGGCCTTCAGCGAATGGCCGTGCTGTTGCTGCTCCTGCGGCTGCGCGGCGATTTCATCCTCGAGGATCTGCTTCTCGCGCTCGTCGAGCCACTTCGCGCTGCGGATGCTGTTGTCGAGATACAGGATCGTCGCGATGCCGACGAGCACGGCCGGCACGGCCTCGATCATGAACATCCATTGCCAGCCGTGGAAGCCCGAGCCGCCGTGGAAGCGCTCCATGATCCAGCCCGACAGCGGGTTGCCGAAGATGCCCGACACCGGAATCGCCGACATGAACACCGCGATGATCTTCGCACGGCGATGCGACGGGAACCAGTACGTGAGGTACAGGATCACGCCCGGATAGAAGCCGGCTTCCGCGAGACCGAGCAGGAAGCGCAGCACGTAGAACTGCGTCGGCGTCTTCACGAACGCGAACAGCGCGGACAGCAGGCCCCACGTGATCATGATCCGCGCGATCCAGATGCGCGCGCCGATGCGGTGCATCAGCATGTTGCTCGGCAGTTCGAACAGGAAGTAGCCGAGGAAGAAGATGCCGGCGCCGAGGCCGAACACGGTTTCGCTGAACGCGAGGTCCTGCGACATCTGCAGCTTCGCGAAGCCGACGTTTACGCGATCGAGATACGCGACCACGTAGCAGAGCATCAGGAACGGCACGATGCGCCAGAACACTTTCCTGTAGGTGCGGTCGAGCTCGCCCGATTGGGCGGGCGCGGCGGGCGAGCGGCTTGCGGCCGCGTCGAGAGCAGTCATCGTCGTCTCCTGGGATGTCATGTGCCGGCGGCGCGCACGCCGCCGGATTGTGTCGTGTGTGCTGATGGAAGGGCCCGCGCACACGGCGGGCATGGGAATCGGTACGTAGTCCTGCGAGATCCGGGCGCGATGCGTTGCGTTACCAGCGTGCGCCGAAGGTCTGGCGCAGTTCGTCGAGCGCGGCGTCGGACAGCGGCTCGGGCTTCGGGTTCGTCATCAGCCAAAGCCGCGCGGTTTCCTCGAGCTCCTCGAGCGCGTACGACGCGTGCGACACCGATTGCCCCCACATCACCGGGCCGAGGCGGTCGAGCAGCACGCCGCGCACCTGATCGGCGAGTGCCGCGACTTCGGCTGAGACGGCCGGGTCGCCGGGGCGGCGATAGCGGATCAGCGGAATGTGGCCGACCTTCATCACGTAGTACGGCGTGATCGGCGGCAGTACGTCGGTGTCGCGCCATACGCCCGCGAGCGTCAGCGCGACGAGGTGCGTCGAATGCGTATGGACGATGCCGTGCGCCTGCGCATTGCGCGCGTAGATTCCGCGATGCAGCGCGAGCGTCTTCGACGGCTTGCCGCCCGAGACCGGCTGGCCGTCCAGGCCGACCTTCGCGATGTCGTTCGGGTCGAGGCGGCCGAGGCAGGCATCGGTCGGCGTGATCAGCCAGCCGTCGTCCAGACGCGCGCTGATGTTGCCGGCGCTGCCGACTGCATGGCCGCGCGCATACAGGCTCGCGCCGACGACGCAGATCTCCTCGCGCAGTTTCGCTTCGTGGCTCATCATGCTGCTCCGTCGAGCGCGCGCAGCGCCTTGTCGAAAAAGTCCACCGTGCCGAAGTTGCCGGATTTCAGCGCGAGGCCGAGCGGCTGCGCGTCGATGGTGGCCGTCGCCGGCACGCCCGGATCGATCTGCGCACCGATCTGCAGCGACTTCACGTCGAGCGCCTGCACGACCGCGCCGGACGTCTCGCCGCCGGCGACGACGAACTTGCGCACGCCGAGCTCGCGCAAGCCCCTGGCGATCGCCGCGAGCGTGCTCTCGACGAGATGGCCGGCCGCCTCGACGCCGAGCGCCTGCTGGACGGCCTTCACTTCGTCGGGTGTCGCGGTCGCGTAGATCAGCACGGGTTGCGGCAGGTGCGAGCGTGCGAACGCGAGTGCGGCGTCGACGACGGGCTCGCCGCGCGAGGCCGCGAGCGGATCGATCCGGAGGCTCGGCCGGCTTTCGCGCCACGCGGCGACCTGGGCGTTGGTCGCCTTCGACGCGCTGCCGGCGAGCACCGCCGACAACCCGTCGATGCGCGGCAGCGAGGCCGCATTGTCGCGCTCGGGCAGCTGATCCGCGCGACGGAAATTCGCGGGCAGGCCGAGGGCGACGCCCGAGCCGCCGGTGACGAGCGGCAGGCCCGCGCACGCTTCGCCGAGCACGTAGAGGTCGCGATCCGACAGCGCGTCGGCGATCGCGAAGCGTGCGCCTTCCGCGCGCAGCTGCTCGATTCGCGTGCGCACGGCGGCCGCGCCCAGCGCGATCGTGTCGTAGCGGATCAGGCCGACTTGCGATTTCGTTTGCCGCTGCAGCACGCGCACGAGGTTCGCGTCCTTCATCGGCGTGAGCGGGTGGTTCTCCATGCCCGATTCGTTCAGCAGCACGTCGCCGACGAAGAGGTGGCCGCGGAAGATCGTGCGACCGTTTTCCGGGAACGCCGGGCACGCGATCGCGAAGCCGCCGCCGGCCGCATCGAGCAGCGCATCGGCGACGGGCCCGATGTTGCCCGCGTCGGTCGAGTCGAACGTCGAGCAGTACTTGAAGAAGAATTGCCGGCAGCCCTGCGCGCGCAGCCATTCGTGGGCGGCGAGCGATTGCGCGACGGCGTCGGCGGCGGGAATCGTGCGCGACTTCAGCGCGACGACGATCGCGTCGGCGTCGACTGCGGCGTCGCCGGCGGGCACGCCGATCGTCTGTACGGTACGCATGCCGCTCTTGACGAGCATGTTCGCGAGATCGGTCGCGCCGGTGAAATCGTCGGCGATGCAGCCGAGCAGGGGACGGGAAGCGGAAGCTGTCATGGCGGGAACGTCGTTCGAATCAACGGGCGGGCGGCAGCGTGATGCCGGGGAAAGTCTTGATCACGGCGGAATCGTCCTCGCCGCCGTGGCCGGCGCTCGACGCGCTCATGAACATCTGGTGCGCGGTGGCCGACAGCGGCAGCGGGAACTTGCTGCGCCGCGCGGTATCGAGCACGAGGCCGAGATCCTTCACGAAGATGTCGACGGCCGACAGTGGCGTGTAGTCGCCGTTCAGGATGTGCGGCACGCGGTTCTCGAACATCCACGAGTTGCCGGCGCTGTGCGTGATCACGTCGTAGAGCGCGTCGGCATCGACGCCTTCGCGCAGGCCCAGGGCCATCGCCTCGGCGGCCGCCGCGATATGCACGCCGGCCAGCAGCTGGTTGATGATCTTCACCTTCGAGCCGATGCCGTGCGCGTCGCCGAGGCGATACACCTTGCCGGCGATCGCGTCGAGCACGTCGTCGCAGCCGGCATACGCGGCGGCGGGGCCCGACGTCATCATCGTCATCTCGCCGGAGGCCGCGCGCGCGGCGCCGCCGGATACCGGCGCGTCGAGCATCTGCAGCCCCGCGGCCTCGATGCGCGCGCCGAGCGCGACCGCGAAGTCGGGCGCGACGGTCGCGCTCGCGATCACGACACCGCCCGGCTTCATCGCCGCGACCGCGCCGTGTTCGCCGAACAGCACCGTTTCGGTCTGCGCGGCATTGACGACGAGCGTGACGACGACATCGCATCGCGCGCCGAGTTCGGCCGGGCTCGCGCAGGCCACGCCGCCTTCGGCCGCGAACGCCTGCAGCACGGTGTCGCGCACGTCGCATGCGTGCACGCGGAACCCCGCGCGCAGCAGCGAGCGGGCGACGCCGAGGCCCATCGCGCCGAGGCCGATGACTCCAACATTTCGTGACATGGTCAACCTTGATCGATTCGGGAAAGGTTCGGGACAACGACGGCACCGGTTCGGCCCGGGCCGCCGCATTCAGCAATCGTTCATCAGCAGATGCCGGCTTCCGCGAGACGGCGGGCGGCGTTGTACATGTGCGTGCGCGCCGCGTTGCGCGCCGCCATCGGGTCGCGCGCGCGGATCGCGTCGGCGATCGCCGCGTGTTCCTCGCGCACCTGCCGCGAGAAATCCTCGCGCGTCGCTTCGTTGCGCCGCGTGACCTTCACGCCGGCCTCGAGGTACTGGTTCAGAAACTGCAGCGTCTTCAGGAAATACGGGTTGCCGGTGACGGCAGCGATCGTGCGGTGGAACGCGACGTCTTCCGCGACGCCGTCGCGCCCTTCGGCCGCCGCGTCGTCGATCTTGCGCAATGCGTCGTCGATGTCGGCCATGTCGTCGGCCGTGTGGTGCAGCGCGGCTTCGGCCGCGACTTCAGCCTCGATCGCGCGGCGCACCGCGAGCAGGTGCGGCAGCGAGCTCGCCTCGACGGCTTCCGCGTAGTCGATCCGCAGCGGCCGGATCGCGCCGTGCTGGTTCACGTATACGCCGCTGCCCTGGCGCGGCTCGACCACGCCTTCGTTCTTCAGCCGCGAGATCGCCTCGCGGATCACGGTGCGGCTCACGCCGAATTCCTGCGCGAGCACGGCTTCCGTCGGCAGCTTGCCGGTGGCCGAGAAACTGCCGACTTCGATCTGCTTCAGCAGTTGCTGCGCGACGTGGTCGCTCATCGCACGGGCGGGAATCTTCTCGAACATGGCACTCTAGTTTGTAAGGTGATGTGGTCATCATACAAATTTGAAGATGCGTCAGCATCCGGGATAACCCTCGGTTAGCGGGCTGTAACGTCGGTCAAATTGACTGGAACCGGTTCCAAATGGCGGGAAAATGCCGCGATCGTGCGAGGTCCAAGGCGCGGGCAGGAGAAGGAAAGGGCGCGCGCGGACGGCGCGCGCGATCGTCAGTCGGCGATGTCTTCGACGGGATCGGAATCGGCGGTCACCGGCACGCCGGCTTCTGCGCTGTCCCCGCCGCGCTCGCGATAGGTCGCCGGCGGCACGCCGAACTGCTTGCGGAACTCGCGGCCGAGGTGCGACGCGTCGGCGAACCCGCAACTCGACGCGATATCGGCGACGGTGCGGTCGGAGCTGGTCAGCAGCCACGCGGCCGTGCGCAGCCGCACCTGCTTCGCGAACGCCTGCGGGCTCTTGCCCGTCTCGGCCTTGAACAGCCGCTCGAGCTGGCGCGTCGACATGTCGAGCTTGCACGCGAGTTCCTCGAGCGGCAGCGCGCGGCCGACATGCTGTTCCATCAGGAGAATCGCGCGCTTGACCTTCGGGTGCGTGGCCGGCTCGAGGCCCGGCGGATGCGGCTGCGGCGCATTGCCCTTCTGCATCTCGCCGACGAGCAGGATTCGCAGCGCCTTCTGCACGGTCGCATGATCGAAATGGCGCAGCAGGATTGCGGCGGCGACGTCGATCGACGCGCGGCCGCCCGAGCAGGTGATCCGGCGCCGGTCGATCACGAACAGGCGATCGGCGATCAGCATGTCGGGATCGGCGTTCGGGAAGCGTTCGATGAAATCCCAGTAGTGGAACCAGCTCACGCACGTGCGGTAGCCGTCGAGCACATTCGCGCGCATCAGCGTGAACACGCCCGTGCAGATCCCGACGACCGTCGCGCCGCCCGTCGCCGCGCGGCGGATGAAGTCGAGCGTTTCGGGGCCCGCTTGCGGCCCCGAATGCAGCAGCCCGCCGACCACGACCACGTAGTCGAACGGTTCGGCGCTCTCGAAGGTTTCCCACGGCGTGATCTGGATCCCGCAACTCGCGCGCACCGGCGCCAGCGTTTCGCCGATCACGCTCCACGCGCAGCGCACCGGCTTGCTGTAGTCGCCGTCGTCGGCCGACAGCCGCAGCATGTCGACGAAACCCGAAAAGGCCGTGAGCGTGAAGTTCGGCAGCAGCACGATGCCGAAACGGATGCGCTGCGGCGCGGGTTCGGCGAGGGGGGAAGCGGGTACGTCGGGTGTCATCGCGGTCAATCTCGTCACGCCGGGAAGGCGGGTCTCACTCGTTGCAGTCTGTTCGCGGGCACGGTTGCCGGCTGGCGCGCGCGCCGGCCGACTTGTGGTTTTTCGTCGTCAATCATCGTCAAAACGCACTTTCCGGCCGTCCTGCGCGGGGCTTGGCGGCGGTATCCCACGCCGATGCCGTTTTTGTTCTATCGGCCAATTTTACGCTTTGATGTACTGATGCCAACGACATTTCACGTACGCCCACCCAGAGGAAGTCAGATGAACGTCAGCGCGTTCGACCTGTTCAAGATCGGTATCGGCCCGTCCAGCTCGCATACGGTCGGCCCGATGATCGCCGCGTGCCGCTTCGCGTCGCACATCGAGGACGCGAACCTGCTCGGCTTCGTGCGCCGCGTGCGGGTCGAACTATACGGCTCGCTCGGTGCAACGGGCAAGGGCCACGGCACCGACAAGGCGGTGCTGCTCGGGCTCGAGGGCCATCTGCCCGACACGATCGATCCGGACCTGATCGAGCCCCGGCTCACGGCGATCCGCGCGGAGAAGTCGCTGGCGCTGCTCGGCAAGCAGACGATTCGCTTCGACGAGAAGGAGAACATCGGCTTCTATCGCAAGCTGATGAGCGGCACCAGCATCGTGCATCCGAACGGGATGCGCTTCCAGGCGTTCGACGAGCACGGCCAGCTGCTCGTCGAGAAGGAGTATTACTCGATCGGCGGCGGCTTCGTCGTGAACCGCGACGGCGATCGCGTGAACGGCGTGCGTGCTGCGGCCGACGTGCCGTATCCGTTCCGCACCGGCGACGACCTGATGCGCCAGTGCCGCGAACACGGGCTGTCGATCGCCGAGCTGATGCTGCGCAACGAATGCACGCTGCGTCCGGAAGACGAGGTGCGCGGCGGGCTGCTCGCGATCTGGCGCACGATGGCCGCGTGCGTCGAGCGCGGCTGCAAGGTCGAGGGCGAACTGCCGGGCCCGATGCGCGTGAAGCGCCGCGCGGCCGAACTGAACGGCCGCCTGCGGGCGCGTTCGGAGGAGTCGCTGCGCGATCCGCTTTCGATGCTCGACTGGGTCAACCTGTATGCGATGGCCGTCAACGAGGAGAACGCGGCGGGCGGCCGGGTCGTCACCGCGCCCACGAACGGCGCGGCCGGCGTGATCCCCGCGGTGCTGCACTACTACGTGAAGTTCGTGCCGGGCTCGAACGAAGCCGGCATCGTCGAATTCCTGCTGACGGCCGCCGCGATCGGGATCATCTACAAGGAAACGGCGTCGATCTCGGGCGCGGAAGTCGGCTGCCAGGGCGAAGTGGGCGTTGCATGCTCGATGGCCGCGGCCGCGCTCGCCGCGGTGATGGGCGGCACGCCCGACCAGGTCGAGAACGCGGCCGAGATCGGGATGGAGCACAACCTCGGCATGACGTGCGATCCGGTTGGCGGGCTCGTGCAGATTCCATGCATCGAGCGCAACGCGATGGGCGCGATCAAGGCGCTGAACGCATCGCGGATGGCGCTCAAGGGTAACGGCCAGCACTACGTATCGCTCGATTCGGTGATCAAGACGATGCGCGAGACGGGTGCCGACATGAAGACGAAATACAAGGAAACGTCGCGCGGCGGTCTTGCCGTGAACGTCATCGAATGCTAACGAAGGATCACTAACATGAGCCGCTACTCGATATTCAGCCTGTTCCGCAACGGCCTCTCGTATCACGAGAACTGGGAAAAGCAGTGGAAGAGCCCGGAACCGAAGAAGGAATACGACGTCGTGATCGTCGGCGGCGGCGGCCACGGCCTCGCGACCGCGTACTACCTCGCGAAGGAACACGGCATCACGAACGTCGCGATCCTCGAGAAGGGCTGGATCGGCGGCGGCAACACCGCGCGCAACACGACGATCGTGCGCTCGAACTACCTGTGGGACGAATCGGCCGCGCTGTACGAGAAGGCGATGAAGCTGTGGGAAGGGTTGTCGCAGGACCTCAACTACAACGTGATGTTCAGCCAGCGCGGCGTGATGAACCTCGCGCATACGCTGCAGGACGTGCGTGACACCGAGCGTCGCGTGAACGCGAACCGCCTGAACGGCGTCGACGCCGAATTCCTGACGCCCGCGCAGATCAAGGAAATCGAGCCGACGATCAACCTGAACAGCCGCTATCCGGTGCTCGGCGCATCGATCCAGCGCCGTGCGGGCGTCGCGCGTCACGACGCGGTGGCCTGGGGCTTCGCCCGCGGCGCCGACCGCGCCGGCGTCGACATCATCCAGAACTGCCAGGTGACGGGCATTCGTCGCGAAGGCGGCGCGGTGGTCGGCGTCGATACGGTGAAGGGTTTCATCAAGGCGAAGAAGGTCGCGGTGGTCGCAGCCGGCAACACGACGACGCTCGCCGACATGGCCGGCGTGCGCCTGCCGATCGAGAGCCACCCGCTGCAGGCGCTGGTGTCGGAGCCGATCAAGCCGGTGGTCAACTCGGTGATCATGTCGAACGCGGTGCACGCGTACATCAGCCAGTCCGACAAGGGTGACCTCGTGATCGGCGCGGGTATCGACCAGTACACGGGCTTCGGCCAGCGCGGCAGCTTCCACATCATCGAAAGCACGCTGCAGGCGATCGTCGAGATGTTCCCGGTGTTCTCGCGCGTGCGAATGAACCGCCAGTGGGGCGGCATCGTCGACGTGTCGCCGGACGCGTGCCCGATCATCACCAAGACCGACGTGAAGGG
Organism: Burkholderia sp. AW49-1; assembly: GCF_053427845.1. NCBI lineage: Bacteria > Pseudomonadati > Pseudomonadota > Betaproteobacteria > Burkholderiales > Burkholderiaceae > Burkholderia > Burkholderia sp. AW49-1. Next base: position 39,059 of record NZ_JBSAXF010000004.1, read on the forward strand.
CCTCTACTTCAACTGCGGCTGGGGTACCGGCGGCTTCAAGGCGACGCCGGGCTCGGGCTGGGTGTTCGCGCACACGATCGCCCGCGACGAACCGCATCTGCTGAACGCGCCGTTCGCGCTCGACCGCTTCTACACGGGCCACCTGATCGACGAGCACGGCGCCGCCGCCGTCGCGCACTGACCCCCGCACTGAACGAGGAGAAAGAAACATGTTGCTGATCGAATGTCCGTGGTGCGGGCCGCGCGCCGAATCCGAGTTCACGTGCGGCGGTGAAGCCGACATCGTGCGCCCGGTTGCGAACGAGAACATGACCGACCGCGAATGGGGCGAATATGTGTTCATGCGCGAGAACAAGCGCGGGATCCACCGCGAGCAGTGGCTGCACACGCAGGGCTGCCGCCGCTGGTTCAAGGTCACGCGCGACACGGTGACCTACGATATCAAGGGCTACGAAAAGTTCGGTGGCGCAGCCGCCGGCAACGCACACGAAGAGGGCACGAGCAAATGAGCCAGAAAGACCGCCTCGGCACCGGTGGCCGCATCAATCGCGCGATTCCGCTGACGTTCACGTTCAACGGCCGCACGTATCAGGGCTTCCAGGGCGACACGCTCGCGTCCGCGCTGCTCGCGAACGGCGTGCACTTCGTCGCGCGCAGCTTCAAGTACCACCGTCCGCGCGGGATCGTGACGGCGGACGTCGCGGAACCGAATGCCGTCGTGCAGCTCGAGACCGGCCCGTACACGGTGCCGAACGCGCGCGCGACCGAGATCGAGCTGTACCAGGGCCTCGTCGCGACGAGCGTGAACGCGGAGCCGTCGCTCGAGAACGACAAGTACGCGATCAACCAGAAGTTCTCGCGCTTCATGCCGGCCGGGTTCTACTACAAGACCTTCATGTGGCCGCGCAACATGTGGCCGAAGTATGAAGAGAAGATCCGCGAGGCCGCCGGCCTCGGCAAGGCGCCCGAGGTGCTCGACGCCGATCGCTACGACAAGTGCTACGCGCACTGCGACGTGCTCGTGGTCGGCGGTGGCCCGTCGGGCCTCGCCGCCGCGCATGCTGCCGCGACGGCCGGCGCACGCGTGATTCTCGTCGACGACCAGCGCGAACTCGGCGGCAGCCTGCTGTCGTGCCGCGCGGAAATCGACGCGAAGCCGGCATTGCAGTGGGTCGAGAAGATCGAGGCCGAACTGCGCAAGCTGCCCGACGTGACGATCCTGTCGCGCAGCACCGCGTTCGGCTACCAGGACCACAACCTCGTGACGGTCACGCAGCGCCTGACGGATCACCAGCCGGTGTCGATGCGCAAGGGCACGCGCGAGCTGCTGTGGAAGGTGCGCGCGAAGCGCGTGATCCTCGCGACCGGCGCGCATGAGCGTCCGATCGTGTTCGGCAACAACGACCTGCCGGGCGTGATGCTCGCCGGCGCGGTGTCCACCTACGTGCATCGCTACGGCGTGCTGCCGGGCCGCAACGTGGTCGTGTTCACGAACAACGACCGTGCATACCAGACCGCGCTCGACCTGAAGGCGTGCGGCGCGAAGGTGACGGTGGTCGATTCGCGTGCTTCGTCGAACGGCGCGCTGCCCGCGGCCGCGAAGCGGCAGGGCGTGACGGTGATGAGCGGTGCGGTCGTGACGGCTGCTTCGGGTAAGTGGCGCGTATCGTCGGTCGACGTCGCGTCCTACACGAACGGCCAGACCGGCGGCAAGCTGCAGTCGCTGCCGTGCGACCTCGTCGCGATGTCGGGCGGCTTCAGCCCGGTGCTGCACCTGTTCGCGCAGTCGGGCGGCAAGGCGTGCTGGAACGACGAGAAGGCCTGCTTCCTGCCGGGCAAGCCCGTGCAGGCGGAAGCGAGCATCGGTGCGGCCGCTGGCGAGTTCGGTCTCGCCCGTGCGTTGCGGCTCGCGGTCGACGCGGGCGCCGAAGCGGCGAAGGCAGCGGGCTTCACGGCCGCGCAGCGCCCCGTCGCGCCGCAGGTCGCGGAAACCGTCGAAGGCGCGCTGCAGCCGTTGTGGCTCGTCGGCAGCCGCGAGGCCGTCGCACGCGGGCCGAAGCAGTTCGTTGACTTCCAGAACGACGTGGCGGCCGCCGACATCCTGCTGGCCGCGCGCGAAGGCTTCGAGTCGGTCGAGCACGTGAAGCGCTACACCGCGATGGGCTTCGGCACCGACCAGGGCAAGCTCGGCAACATCAACGGGATGGCGATCCTCGCGCAGGCGCTCGGCAAGACGATTCCGGAAACGGGCACGACGACGTTCCGCCCGAACTACACGCCCGTGTCGTTCGGTACGTTCGCGGGCCGCGAGACGGGCGACTTCCTCGACCCGATCCGCAAGACGGCCGTGCATGAATGGCACGTCGAGCACGGCGCGATGTTCGAAGACGTCGGCAACTGGAAGCGGCCGTGGTATTTCCCGAAGAACGGCGAGGATCTGCATGCGGCCGTGAAGCGCGAATGCCTGGCGGTGCGCAACAGCGTCGGCATCCTCGACGCGTCGACGCTCGGCAAGATCGACATCCAGGGTCCGGACGCGGTGAAGCTGCTGAACTGGATGTACACGAACCCGTGGAACAAGCTCGAGATCGGCAAGTGCCGCTACGGGCTGATGCTCGACGAAAATGGGATGGTGTTCGACGACGGCGTGACGGTGCGCCTCGCCGACCAGCATTTCATGATGACGACGACCACCGGCGGCGCGGCGCGCGTGCTCACGTGGCTCGAGCGCTGGCTGCAGACCGAATGGCCCGACATGAAGGTGCGGCTCGCGTCCGTCACCGATCACTGGGCGACGTTCGCGGTGGTCGGCCCGAAGAGCCGCAAGGTCGTGCAGAAGGTGTGCCAGGACATCGACTTCGGCAACGACGCGTTCCCGTTCATGAGCTACCGGAACGGCACCGTCGCGGGCGCGAAGGCGCGCGTGATGCGGATCAGCTTCTCCGGCGAGCTCGCCTATGAAGTGAACGTGCCGGCCAATGCGGGCCGCGCGGTGTGGGAAGCGCTGATGGCTGCCGGTGCCGAGTTCGACATCACGCCGTACGGCACCGAGACGATGCACGTGCTGCGCGCGGAGAAGGGCTACATCATCGTCGGCCAGGATACCGACGGCTCGATCACGCCGTACGACCTCGGGATGGGCGGGCTCGTCGCGAAGTCGAAGGACTTCCTCGGCAAGCGTTCGCTGTCGCGCTCCGATACGCAGAAGGAAGGCCGCAAGCAGTTCGTCGGCCTGCTGACCGAGGACGAACAGTTCGTGCTGCCGGAAGGCGCGCAGATCATCGCGAAGGACACGCAGGTGTCGGCGGTCGATCCGACGCCGATGATCGGCCACGTGACGTCGAGTTATTACAGCCCGATCCTCAAGCGCTCGATCGCGCTGGCGGTGGTGAAGGGCGGCCTGAACAAGATGGGCGAGAGCGTCGTGATTCCGCTGGCCAACGGCAAGCGCGTCACCGCGAAGATCTCGAGCCCGGTTTTCTACGATACCGAAGGGGTGCGCCAGCATGTGGAATGAAACGAGAAACCAGTCGCAAGTGGCGGGCGCGGGCGTGACGCTTGAGTCGCCGTTCGTCGGCGCGGCCGATGTGCTGAAGCCGCACCAGGCGCGCGCGTCGAAGAAGTTCATGCTGCGCGAGCGGGCGTTCCTCGATCTCGTGAACGTGCGCGGCGAACTGAGCGACCCGGCATTCGTCAGCGCGTTCGAGCGCGTGGTCGGCTGCCGGCCGCCTTCGGCGCCGAACACGGTGGCGCGCGGCGCCGAGTACGACGTGCTGTGGCTCGGTCCCGACGAGTGGCTCGTGCGTTCGAACGGGCCCGTGCAGGCGGGCGTGCTCGAGGCGCAACTCGCGGAGGCCGTGCAGGGTTCGTATGCGGCGGCCGTCGACGTCGGCAGCGGCTACACGGTGGTCGAGGTCAGCGGCGAACGCGTGCGCGACGTGATCGCGCGCGGCTGCCCGCTCGATCTGCATCCGCGCGTGCTCAAGCCGGGCCAGTGCGCGCAGTCGCACTACTTCAAGTCGCCGATCACGCTGATCCCGACCGGCGACGATACGTTCGAGATCGTCCTGCGTCGCAGCTTCGCCGACTATTTCGTGCGCATCATGCTCGACGCCGCGGCGCCGCTCGCATCATGAAGCCGTTCGACGAACCGTTCGTGGCGATCGACGCGCCGCGCCTGCGCGGGCGTGGCTGGAGCGTGTTCGTCGACGAACTGAAGGTGCCCGCTCGAATCGGCATCCACGCGCACGAACACGAGGCGCCGCAGCCGATCGTGATCGATGCGCGGCTCGGGTATCGCTGCGAGCCGAGCGAGCAGGGCGAGTGGATCGACTACGACGGCTACTGCGCACGCGTCGCGTCGTTCCTGTCGCACAAGCCGCATACGCGGCTGCTCGAAACGCTCGTCGCCGATCTCGCGGTCATGTCGTTCCGCGAATGGCCCGCGCTGGAGTCGCTGACGTTGTCGATGTACAAGCCGAAGATCCGGCCGGGGACGAAGCGCGTCGGCGTGTCGCTCGACTGGACGCGTGGGGATTACCTGCGGTGGACGGGGGCGGCGGGGCAGCTGTGACGGGCTGAGCAGTCCGTATCGTTTCAAGGCGGCGCGTCATGACGAAGTCACGACGCGCCGATTCCCGTCCATGCAATGACGGAAACGCGTTGCTGCCCGCGAGAACGCAGGCTTTCATCGAATTTCTTCACGCGCATTTCGCGTGCGATTAATGGACGGTCGGTGTGTGACGTCGCACGTCCTGCCGCGTCGGGATCGCACGCGCAGTGTGCCGTGCGCTTACTTCACGTTGTGGCTCGCGGCGCGTGCCGCGTTCGACGGATCGCTGACCGGCACCATGCGCGCGTTCGTATCGTTCACGCCTTTCGCGCCGTCTTCGGGTTCGAGCACGAAGCGGAACGTGTCGACCCGCTGCATCACCTTCGCCGCATACGCATTCGATCCGCCATAGTTTTTCAGCCCGGCCTGCACGTTGCCGCCGGCTGCCCGCACATAGCCCGACAGGATCTTCGAGCCGGCCTCGACGTTCGCATTCGGTTCGGTCAGGTCTTTCACGTTGCGCAGCATGCCGCGGTGCGCGGAAGGCACCACCTGCATCAGCCCGGTCGCGCCATGCTGGCCACGCGCCTTTTCCTGGAAGCGCGATTCGATCGAGATGATGGCGTAAACGAGTGCCGGAGGCAGCGAATATTTCGTCGCGGTCAGGCTCACGATATCGGCGAGCTTCGCGGCACGCTCTTTCGCGACGCCGAACTTCTTCGTCAGGTAGGACGTGATGCGGCGGTTTGCTTCGTTTGGCTGATCGTTCGCGAGCGGGGCGGAGGCCTCGGCCGGCGCGGAGGCGATCGCTTCGGGCGCGGAGGCAGGCAATGCGGGCGCCTGCTGCGCCGAGGCCTGGTGCGCGATGCCGAGCGCAAGCACGATCAGCCAGGGAAACCGTCGTCGCATGGTGGATTGCGGGGAAATGGGAGGCGCATAGTATATCGGCCAATCGTTCGGACGTGTGCGAGCGCGGGCTCGACTGAAAGCACGATGTAGGCTTTTGTAGGCGCGTGCTCCGGACAGCCCCGATCGTTGCACCAACACGTATCGGAGTCCGGATGAAGCGCGGCCGGATTTTCTCTCGCGTCCCCAATTTCATGCGCGGGGTAGCGATCGCAGATGCGTGCTACGCCCGCCGCGCGCTGGCCACCCGTGCAAGCGCGCCGATCGCATCGCTGACCAGCACCGCGAGCAGCCCGACGATCACGCCGCCCTGCAGCACGAATGCCGTATTCGACGTCTGCAGGCCCGCGATGATCACGTCGCCGAGCCCGCGCGCGGCGACCGTCGACCCGATCGTCGCGGTGCCGAGATTGATCACGACCGCGAGCCTGATGCCGTTCACGATCACCGGAAACGCGAGCGGCAGCTCGACCGACACCAGTTGTTGCCAGCCGCTCATCCCCATCCCGCGCGCGGCTTCGACGACATCGCGCGGCACGTCTTCGAGCCCTGCGATCGTGCTCTCGAAAATCGGCAGGAGCCCATACAGAACGAGCGCGATCAGCACGGGTTTCAACCCGAAGCCGACGGCCGGCACCGCGAGCGCGAGCACCGCGACGGGCGGAAAGGTCTGGCCGATGTCGACGACGCTGCGCGCAACCGGCAGGAAATCCGCGCCGGACGGCCGCGTAACGGCGATGCCGGCCGCGACTGCGACCACCGTGCCGATCAGGCTCGACAGCACGACGGTGCCGAGATGCGCGAGCGTGAGGTCGAGCAGGCTCGCGCGATCGTAGATGACCGGCGCGCCGTTGTCCGCGAACGGCGCGAACATGCCCTGCAGCCACGCGGGGCGCAACAGCAGCACGAGCAGCAGCGCGAGCGCGGCCGCGCGCATGACATGCGCGGGCAGCCGTCGCGGCAGGGGCGAACGCGCGAGCCGCGTCGTCATGCGGGTTTTCTCGCGTGCGCGCGGATCGCATCGAGCGTGATGCGGCGCGGCGCATCGCGCCCATTGCCGTCGTCGACCGGCAATGCGTCCGCGCCGCGCCACAGCAGCTCGGACACCGCGTCGCGCAGCGTGCGCGTCGCGGCGATCGGCTCGCCGTCGGCGCGACCGGGCTCGGCTACCGCGTCGATCGGCGTCAGCGCGAGCAGGCGCAGCGGCCGGTCGACGCCGGCGACGAGCTGCTCGACGACACCCGCGGCCGGCTTGCCGAGAATCTCGGCCGGCGACGCGACTTGCAGCAGCCGTCCGCCATCCATCACCGCGATCGTGTCGCCAAGCTTCAGCGCTTCCTCGATATCGTGCGTGACGATCACGACCGTGATGCCGAGGCGGCGCTGCAGCGCGTACAGATCGTCCTGCGCCTTGTTGCGGATGATCGGATCGAGCGCGCCGAACGGCTCGTCCATCAGCAGCATCGCGGGCTCGGCCGCGAGCGCGCGCGCGACGCCGACGCGCTGCTGCTGGCCGCCCGACAGTTCGTGCGGCAGCTTGTCCGCGAACTCGGCCGGTGCGAGATGAAACAGGTCGAGCAGTTCGCGCACGCGCGCTTCGATGCGCTCAGCCGGCCAGCCGAGCAGGCGCGGCACGGTCGCGATGTTGCGCGCGACGCTCCAGTGCGGAAACAGGCCGTGCCCCTGGATCACGTAGCCGATGCGCCGCCGCAACTGCTCGGGCGGCACGCTCGCGGTGTCGACGCCGTCGATGCGGATCGTGCCGGCGGTCGGCGCGATCAGACGGTTGATCATCCGCAGCAGCGTCGACTTGCCGCTGCCCGATGCGCCGACGAGCGCGGTGATCGTGCCTTGCTTCATCGTCATCGATACGTCGTCGACGGCGACGACGTCGCCGAAGCGTTTGCCGATGCGTTCGATCTCGATCATGCGGTACGTCCCTTCGCGAGCGTGGTCGCGGCTTCGAACACGACGGCGGCCGCCAGCGCGAGCGCGATCGTCGGGATCGCGCCGAGCAGCACGAGATCGGCGGCCGATTGCCCGATCCCCTGGAAGATGAAGGTGCCGAAGCCGCCGCCGCCGATCAGCGCGGCGACCGCGGTCAGCCCGATGTTCTGCACGAGCACGATGCGCACGCCGCTCAGGATCACCGGCAACGCGAGCACGAGGTCGACGCACAGCAGCCGCTGCGCGCGCGTCATGCCCATCGCGCGAGCCGCTTCGGTCACATGCGGCGGCACCTGCTCGAGCCCGACCACGACGCTCGACGCGATCGGCAGCAGCGAGTAGAGAAACAGCGCGAGCACGGCCGGCGCGACGCCGATTCCGCGGATGCCGAGCGCGGCCGCGAGCGGCACGTGCGCGGCGAGCAGGCCGAGCGGCGCCATCATCAGCCCGTACATCGCGATGCTCGGGATCGTCTGCACGATATTGAGCACCGGCATGACGACGGTGCGCACCGGCGCGACCCGCGCGCAGGCGATGCCGAGCGGCAGGCCCGCGACGAGCGCGGCCGCGACCGATCCGCCCGCGAGCGACACGTGCCGGATTGCCTCGCGCCAGAAGTCGTCGCTGCGCACCGCGTATTCGCGCATCACGGACAGGCCGTCCCACCAGCCGCTCGCGAGCGGCAGCCATATCGCTGCGATCGCGACGACGAGCGCGACGAGGCGGCGCCACGGGCCGAATGCGAGCCGCGCGAGTGCGTCGGCCACCAGCACGGCCCACGCGAACAGCAGCAGCCAGGCGCCCGCCGCGGGCGACACGCGTGCGAGCACGTCGTCGGGTGCGACGACGTGCGTCGCCGAGGCACCGACCGCGTAGGCCAACGTCGCGAGCCACGTGCAGCCGGCCGCGAGCCGCCACGCGGGACGGCTCGCCGTCATCGCCCACAGCGCGCCGACGACCCACAACGCGGCGAGCGCGGCGCCCTGCACGGCGGGCAGCGCGGCTAACGCCGACAGCCCCGTGCCGGCCGCGATGCGGTTCGGCCGAAGCACCATGAACGGCATGCCGCATACCGCAACGATCGTCAGGACACCGATCAGGATGCCGACCTTGTCGAGCGTGACGCGCCGCGCGGACGGCACCGCGCGATCCGTCACTTGAGGAAGCCTTTCGACTTCAGGTAGCTCTTTGCCACGCCGGCGGCCGGTTCGCCGTTGATTTGAATGCGCGCGTTCAGCATCTGCAGCGTCTTCAGGTCGAGGCTTGCGAACACCGGCTTCAGGTACTCGTCGATTTGCGGATGCGCTTTGAGCACGACTTCGCGAATCACCGGTGTCGGCGCGTAGACGGGCTGCACGTGCTTGTCGTCGTCGAGCACGACCAGGCCGCTCGATGCAATCCCGCCGTCCGTCCCGTACACCATCGCCGCGTTCACGCCGTCGGTCTGGTTCGCTGCCGCCTTGATCGTCGCGGCCGTGTCGCCGCCCGACAGCACGACGAGCTGATCCGGTTTCAGCTTGAAGCCGTACGCCTTCTCGAACGACGGCAGCGCGGACGCGCTGTTCACGAATTCCGCCGACGCTGCGAGCTTCAGCTTGCCGCCGCCCGCGATCCACTTGCCGAAATCGGAGAAGGTCTTCAGGTGCTGCGCTTGCGCGACCGGCGCGAGCACGGCGACGCCCCACGTGTTGTTCGCGGGCGCCGGTTCGAGCCAGACGAGATGGTTCGCCGCATAGTCGAGCTTCTTCGCGGTGTCGTAACCCTGGCTCGCGTTCTTCCACAGGGGATCGTCGGCCTTGTTGAAGAAGAACGCCGCGTTGCCCGTGTATTCGGGGTAGATATCGATCTCGCCGCTCGTGAGGGCCTTGCGCACGATCGGTGTCGTGCCGAGCGCGATCTTTTCGGTGACGGGGATGCCATGGGCCTTCAGCACCTGTGCGATGACGTTGCCGAGCAGGTTGCCCTCGGTGTCGATCTTCGACGACACCACGACGGGCGTGTCGGCATGCGCGCCGGGTGCCACGACAGCGGCGGCGAACGCGAGGCCCAGGATTCGGGCGGACAGGGCGAGCTTCATCGGGGCCAATCTCCAGAACGGGGACGTTACGCCGAAAGTTACTTGACTGAGTCGGCTTTGGCAAACCATGTGCGGCGGCACGTCCACAGCGCGCGTGGGGGTAACCCGCACGTGTCACGCGCCGTTGTTACACTGGAACGCATTCCCGCCTGCGGACATTTGCTGACATGAAGCCTGAGCTGCTGGTCCTTATCGCGCTGCGCGGCGACGCGCACCGCCAGATCGCCGCGTCATACGACGTCCATCATGCACCGACCGCCGATGAACGCGCGCGCGCGATCGCCGACCACGGCAGCACCATCCGTGCGGTGTTGACCAACGGCAGCACGGGCCTCACTGCCGCCGAAATCGATCTTCTGCCGCAGCTTACGTTCGTCAGCGCGCTCGGTGCCGGCTACGAGCACATCGATGTCGCGCATGCAAATGCGCGCGGCATCACCGTGGTGACGGGCGCGGGCACCAACGACGATTGTGTCGCCGATCATGCGTTCGCGTTGCTGCTGGCGGCGGTGCGCAACGTCGTGCAGCTCGATGCGAACACCCGCGCCGGCGTATGGCGCGACGCGCTGCAGATGCCGCCGAACGTGTCGGGCAAGAAGCTCGGCATCGTCGGGCTCGGCAAGATCGGCGAGAAATGCGCGCGGCGCGCGGCCGGCTTCGACATCGAGATCGGTTATCACAACCGTTCCGCGAAGGATGTTCCGTATCGCTATTTCGATCGTGTCGATGCGCTCGCGCAATGGGCCGATTTCCTGATCGTCGCGACGCCGGGCGGCGCGGGCACGCGTCATCTGGTCGATCGCACGGTGCTCGACGCGCTCGGCCCCGGCGGCTTTCTCGTGAACGTGTCGCGCGGCAGCGTTGTCGATACCGCTGCTTTGGCGGATGCGCTGCGCGAACGGCGCATCGCGGGCGCCGGGCTCGACGTGTACGAAGGCGAGCCGGAGCCGCCGCGCGCGCTCACGGCGCTCGACAATATCGTGCTGACGCCGCACATGGGTGGCTGGTCGCCGGAGGCGCTCGATCGCTCGGTCCAGCAGTTTCTCGACAACGCCGCCCGTCATTTCGCGGGGGAGCCGGTGCTGACGCCGGTATGAGCGGGCGGCGCCGCGTGCGAAAGGCGAAAGGGGTGAAAGGCGCACCGGCACGAAGTCGAACCGGCCCCGCCAACAAGAGAAAAAAATGCGTCGCGGCCGCGAATGCAGCGCTGTGAAATGCGCGTCGCATGGCTGACGCGATCGCGTTGCCGATGAAGAACGGCGCCGTGCGACGGTGAAGCAAAGTCGCTCGGCGCCTTCGGTACGTTCCGCTCGGCGTCACGCGCATGCGATCGGAGCGATCGCACGCGCATGGCGGTCAGTCATAGCGAACGACCGCGTCGGCTCAGGAGGAAACGAGCGGCACCGTCACGGACGTGCCGGCCGGATCGAGCGCGAGACCCGTGCCCGGTGTCGGCCGCAGCGTCGCCTCGTTGTCGCTCGACAGCACGACGAGGCCGAGCTTGTGACCTGCTTCGAGCTTGTAGTCGCGCGGCATGAACGTCAGCTTCAGGTCATACGGCATCCCCGGCAGCACGGGCTGCGAGAACCAGTCAGACACGCGATTGCGCGGATCGGTCCATGCCCGCGTGACGATCGTTGCCGAGCCATCCGGTGCACGGTCGACCAGCAGCGCGGTCACGTTCGCGACGCCGGTGAAGGTCAGCCGCACGCGTGCGGTCGCGGTGCCGGACAGGCGCGTCGCGGCCGCGAACGGCGCCGTCTCGAAGCGGCTGCGATGCTCGCCGGTCGCGGCGTTCGCCAGCGTGAGCGCGGGAATCGACGCATCGTCGGTGAAGCGCACGAGCGGACCGCCGCTCGGCAGCCGCAACAGCGTGCCGGTGCCCGTGCCGTCGCCGCCCGCGAAGTACGCGACCGGCGTGGCGTGCCGCGCGGCCCAGTCGGCTTCCTTCAGCAGCGTGCCGTCGGCCTGCTCGACCACCGCGCGCGAATCGCGTTCGACGCCGTTGTCGACGCCGATCAGGTAGCGCGTGAACCAGCGGTTCACTTCGGCGGTCCACGCATCGGCCATCGCCGGCACGCGGGTCGGGTCGGTGTGCTTCAGGCGATGCAGCCACAGCTGCGTTGGCACGCCCTGACGCCGCATCGCCAGATACCACGACGTCGACTGGTCGACGCGCACGTTATCGTCGGTCAGCCCCTGCGCGACGAGGGCCGGCGCGACCGCCTGTGCGGTCGGAATGTCGCGTGCGGCCCAGAACGGCGAATAGTCGCCCGTCTTGCGGTCTTCCTGCTGCAATGCCTCGTCGATCAGGTGCGTGCAGCGCTCCGGATGCGCGTTGGTCAGCAGCGCCTTGATGTAGACGTCGACGTCCTCGCCCTGATAGCCCTCCGGCGCACGCACGAGCCCGCCCGAGCGGTAGTAGCCGTACATGTTCGACAGGCCGGCGATCGGCACGATCGCGTCGAGCCCGCGCGTGCGCAGGCTCGCGACCATCTTCGGCAGCGTGCCGTCGTACGACACGCCGTACATGCCGACGTGGCCCGTCGACCAGTTCGCGACGACCGGCTTGCCGCTCGCATCCTTTGCGGCGGCATCGCGGCCGAGCCAGCGGATCACCGACGCCATCGCGACGGATTCGTCGCGCGTGAGGATCGTCGGGCAGCCGTCGGAACCGGCGGTGCCGAGCGAATCCGCATAGACGATCGTGAAGCCGCGCGGAATGAAGTAGCCCTCGATCCACGAACGGCCAGCCGCGGCCGCCTCGAGTTGCTGCAGCATGCGCGTTTGCGGCGCCGCGGCCATGATGCGCGCGGAGGCGCCGGTGGCTGCCGCGGCCGCAGTGGTGGCCGGATGCGGGGTGCCGTCGAGTTCGACGTCGACGTCGTGGTTCGGGCTGTCGGCGAGCCCTGCATAGTACGGGCTTGCGAGCACGATGACGGGGGTGCGTGCGCCGTTGGCGGTTTCCGACGGACGCACGATGCGCACGTGAATGCGGTCGCGCGTGCCGTCGCCGTCGGAGTCGACCGGCGTGTCGACCCACGCGTTTTCCTCGATCGTGCCGCCGGATAGCGACGGCTGTACCTGACCGTTGGCGATCACCGGCTTGTAGCGCCCGCCGCTGGCGGGATTCGCGTACGGGACGCCGGACGGCGACACGGGCCCTTGCGCATTGTCGCCCTGCTGATCCTGGTTTTGCCCTTGACCTTGCGCGAGCGCGGACACGCCCGCCACGCTGCCGCCGTCATCTCCGCCGCACGCGGCGAGCGTCGCGGCTGCAACGAGCGCGGGTAGCCATGCGCGGCGCGATCCTCTGAAATGAAATTGCATTGCCGACCTCGTTCTTTTGATTGTGTGGATACGACCGTTCCGCGATACGCCCCCTGCGGGCCGGGCCGATTACTGCATGCGACGACAAGAAAACCGCATCATCGGGACAACGCCGGGCGACGTGTGCCCGCTGGAAAGCAGCGGCTTCGGACGGCATGTCATGCAGGACTGCAAAGTAAATGTGCGCATGCCGCGCATCCTTCCAGGTGAGACGGAACGACATCATTCGATGAGACGGGGATGTTGCGAGCTGCGGTGCTGCGCTGCGGAAAACACGACGCGACGCGCGTGCGGCGACGGAATGAAACGGATCGGCGGTTTCGGCCGCGCCGCGCATCGTGATGGCTTGCCGGTTCGCGTTTGCTTTCCGGAAGCTTGCGCAAAAGTTATCTCAGTGAAAACGGCGTGTCAAACTTTTTTAACTGTGAGTAAAAATTATTTGAAGCGCCATCGATGCGGCGCGTGGGGTGTGCTGGCGGTGCGTGTGTTCGGCGATGCGCCGGCCGCCGCTTCGCGCCGCATCGCCCGATGCAAAACGGGCGATGACGAATCGTCTTCGCCATCGCCCGCTCGCTGGTGCTTTCAGCCTTCCTTCCATTCATGAACGCCGGTGAAGTCACCCGTCGTCGGCCTTCGCCTGCAGATCCTTCAACCCCTGAATCACGACCAGCAGCGCACGCCCGTGCTCGTCGGAGCCGTCCCAGGCGTCGACGATCGCGTCGCGCAGCAGGTCGTTGTACCGGCGGCGCGCCGGGCCCGTATCGACGCCATAGAAACTGCATAGCTTGTTGAATGGCGCGCTGCGTCGCAGCCGGTGCCCGTTCGATAGCCGAAGGCGCGACACGGTCGGCTGGCTGACGCCGGAAAGTCGCGCAATTTCGCTGGACGAGCGCGTGTCCGCCATCAGACGGCGTAACAGGTCTTGTACAGGAAAATCATGGTCCGGGGCTTCCATGCGATACATTATACCTATACAGTTACGGTTGTTGAATGGGCTTGCTGTCACCAGCGAGGCTGTATCCCGAGAAAGTTGATGACACTGAAACACCTCCCTCCCACGTTCTGCTGGACGAAGATCGGTACCGAGTCCGGCGAGGAACTGCCGACTGTCGTCCTCCGCAAGGAATGGGAGCGCCGGCTCGGGGGCGGGCGTTTTCTGTGGGGGATCAACCAGCCGCTCGGCAGCAGCGCGCAAGTCGCCGCGCATCGCACGGGCTCGCTGCTCGCGCTGTTTTCGCCGGTCGCGTCGCGCACGCGGCCGGGCGAGCGCAGGCGCGAGGACGCGCTGCTATGGAATGCATGGGTCGACGCCAGTGGCCAGGTGCGGCCGTTGCCGCCGCACACATTCATCGCGAGCCGCTCGAAGCTGCCGTCGGGCCGGCGCCGCGAACAGCACTACGCACTCGTCTGCGCATCGTCCACCGCACTGACGGTCGGCACGCAACTGCGCGTGTTCCCCGATCACCTGCGCAGCGTGAGCACGGGCAAGCCGCTCGGCGTCGCGCAGGGCGCCGCCGTGGTCGATTGCATCGGGCGCGCGAAGGAGCAAACCGGCAAGAGCTATCCGCTCGCGCTGTCGGTCGAACTCGAAGCGCCGTATTTCGTGCGGCTCGCGCAGCCGTGTGTGCTGAAGGCGCGTGATCTTGCCGAGGTGAACAAGGCAACCCGCGCCGGCGATTTCGATTGCTTCGTCGAGTTGGTCGCGCGCTTGCGCGGCCGTTCGCCGACGGATGCCGTGCGCGGCGTCACGCGCGATCTGTTCGACGTGCCGCCGATCGAAACGGCGGCCGCCTATGTCGCGCCCACGCATGTCGCGCGACTGCGCAGCCGGCCCGCGGCCGAGCATCCGGGCGAGCTCACCGGCGATCTGTTCGATCTGTCGCCAGGCGAAGCGGCCGCGTTCGGCGGTCTCGCGCATCCGCGCATCGGGCGCGCATGACGTATTCGCCGCGCATGTGCGGCGCGTGACGCGAAGCAGGGCCGCTGAATGCGTGTGCAACGACACGCACGCAAGAATTTGTTGCAATGTCGCCGTAGCGGATCGGCAAGCGTCGCGCGACAATCGCCTCGAAGCGTGCCGCGTGGTGGCGCGTGCGCCGGCTGCTCGACGTCGTTCACGCCGCCGACATGCGCACCGCGCACGGTGGGCGTCGGTGTGCTTCACGCTGCAATCCTGAGGGAGAAGTGTCGATGTCGATCCACATCTGTTCGCGGGAAGCCCAGGCGGCGCAACGCTTCGTCGAAGCCACGCGCAACGTCGACCAGGCGTTTCGCGCCGTGCGCGGCGAAGGCGACGACGACGTTTCGTCGGCCGAATATGCGCGTGCGATGTCGCGCCTCGATCGCGCGCTCGACGAACTGGCGCGTGCGCAGGAGTGCTTCGATCGCGTGGTGAGCGCCGACGCGGCGCACGGCAACTGAACTCGATTCGCGGCTTCCACTTTCACTTCTGCTTATGCCGAGTCGCGCCGACCGGATGCTACGCGTAGCCGCCGTGCTGGAACGACGTCGCGAAGAACTGCATCTGGTAGCGGATCGCGTGCGCCCAGTAGTCCCATGTATGTCCGCCCGGACGCTCCGCATAGTCGTGCGGCACGCCGAGCGCGACGAGTCTTTGGTGCAGCGTGCGGTTCGAACCGACGAACGAGTCGTCGCGGCCGCAGTCGATCGTCAGGTCCAGATGCGCGCGGACGAAAGCGCGCGCGCTTTCGACGATCGCGTTGCGGTTCCAGAATGACGGATGGCGGCCGGGGTCGCCGAATACGTGGTCGATGCCCGGTTCGTCCTCGCAGCAGCGCGGATCGACCGCGCCGCTGATGCTGCCGACCGCGCCGAACGTGTCGGCCCGGTCGAGCGCGATGCGCAGCGCGCCGAAGCCGCCCATGCTGAGCCCTGTGATGGCGCGTGCGCCCTTGGTCGCGATCGTTCTGAAGTGCATGTCGACATACGACACGACTTCGTCGCCGACGAAGGTTTCGTAGCGGCTGCCCGAGTCGAATGGGCTGTCGATGTACCAGCTTTCATGCCCGCCGTCGGGCATCACGAGGATCACGCGGTAGCGATCGGCCAACGCGGCGATGTGCGTATTCGCGGTCCAGTCGGTATGGTCGCCGCCGGAGCCGTGCAACAGGTAGACAACCGGAAAGCGCTCGACGCCGCGTTCCGGACCGTGGCGCAGACGTGCGTAGTCGTCGGGCAGCACGACGGTCGCCTTCAGCGTCTGGTTCATCGCGGCACTCGGAATCGCGACGACCCGTGCCTGATAGGCGAGGGCCGGGCCCGCAGCGGCAAGCAGCAGGAGTAGCCAGAACGCGCGTACCAGATTCATGGAGCCTCACATCGGGAAAACCCTGTTCGGCGACTCTAGCAACCGTCCCTTTCAGCCATATTTCGGCGAAACCTACGGATTGTCAGGTGGCGGGCGCAGCCGGGCGAGCGTTCGCGTCAGCCGAGACAGCGTGCGAGCGTCTCGCGGAACGCGGCAGGCCGCTCGGCCGCCATCAGGTGCCCGCAGCCGGCCATCGTTTCGAAGCCGGCACAGCGCACGAGCGCCCAGTCGGGCACGTGCCAGCCCGCGCGCGAGCGTTCGCCCGCGACGAGCCACACCGGATGGCGCTCGAATACGTCGGCAAGCGCCTGCAGATAATCGGGTTCGCCCGTTGTCGCGACGACCGAGCGTCCCGTCGCGCGTAGCGTCGACGCCGGCTGATGCGCGAGCCAGCGGCGCGCGTCGTCGAGCTGGCGTGGTGACGGATCGTCGATCGCGCCGCGCAGCCAACCGAACGGATCGCCGCGCAGACCGTTGAGCATCGCGTCGGCTTGCGCAGCCGACATACGGCCGACCGATGCCGACCAGAACGCATCGTCGAGCGTGAAGTTGCCTTCGACGTTGACGATCCGGCGCACGCGCGCTGGATGCGCATCGGCGAACAGCATCGCGATCGCGCCGCCGACGGAGTGACCGACGATATCGACCGGCTGCGCGCCGAATTGCGCGTCGATTGCCTGCCGGACATGCTCGACTTGCGCGGCGAGCGTGATCGCGTCGGACGGCGCGCCGCGATGGATGCCGTAGCCGAGCAGGTCGGGGGCGAGATGCGGGCCGGGCCATTCGGGCACGTCGAACGTGCCGATGAAACCGTGGACGAAGACGACGGGCGGGGTGGGCGGGCTCATTGGGCGGTTGACGACGGAAGGGGCGGCAATTCGAGTTCGTCGAGCAGTTCGTCGAGTTCGAGCACGTGGGTGCGATCGTGGTCGAGCAGTTCGCGCACCAGTTCGTCGAGCGACATCCGGCGGATGCCGTCGCGCAGCCCGCAGCGCGCAAGTTCCGACGGTTGCAGCGAGGTGGCCGTCGCGCACAGCGCGGCGCGCCCGGTGCGGAACGCGGCAAGCGCGTCGTCGAGCGGCTGTGCGAGGTAGTCGCGCTGCGCGGCGAGCGCGGTCCCGTCGACGGACGCGATCACCGGCAGTTCGTGCGTGCGCACGACATCGATGCGTTCGGCGAACACCGCGTCGAGGTCGCGCAGGTGGGACGCATGTTCGACGAGCGAGAAACCGGTGCCGGCGGGGCGGCGCGTGACCAGCGCGGCGGGAATGTGCGCGGCATACGCGGCAACCCGGTCGGGCATCGCGGCCAGTGCGGCGACGACGTCGGCGAACGGCAACACCAGCGGAAACGGGCTGAATACTGCGCCGTAGCTGAACAGCGCGCCGCCGATCCGGCCGCGCGCCTGCACGACGTCGTGCCCGTGGCGGCGCATCACGTCGGCGACCATCGCGCCGCAGAACTGTCGGGCGGTCGTATCGGCTTCGATTTCGGGGAATTTGTGCGCGATTTCGTGATGGATCGCGCCGATCGCCGCGACGCCGACGCGCGACAGCGCCGCGAATTCGACATAGCGCCCGGGCTGCGCGATCAGCGCTTCGAGCTGTGCGCCGAGGGGTGTCGCACGAAAACGGTCGAAACGAGAATGCATGATGACAAGGCCTCGCCTGGTAACGTATCAAAACGATACGTTACCAGGCGAGGCGCCGTCAATCCGTTTATGCAGAGGATTCGGCCAGGGCGCCTGTTTCGATTGCGCTGCTGCGTCCCGGCCGGGCTAGCCTTACGCGCCGTGCTTGGCGTCCAACTCCGCGCGCAGCCGTGCTTCCTGTTCCTGCAGTTTCGGCGTGAATGCCTCGCCGAAGTCCTCGGGCGAGAAGACCTGGCGGATCTCGATATCCGATTCGGTGGGCATCGGATTCGGGCAGCGCTTGACCCATTCGATGGCTTCTTCCATCGAACTCACCTGCCATAACCAGTAGCCGGCGATCAGTTCCTTGGTCTCGGCGAACGGGCCGTCGATGACGGTCCGGTCCTTGCCGGAAAAGTGCACGCGCTTGCCGCGCGAACTCGGGTGCAGCCCTTCGCCGGCCAGCATCACGCCGGCCTTCACGAGTGCCTCGTTGTACCGGCCCATCGCGGCCAGCAGTTCGGTATCGGGCATCGTGCCCGATTCGGAAAAGGCCGTTGCCTTGACGATCACCATGACGCGCATTGTCGCTACTCCTTGAACGGGAAAGGGGGAACCCGCGATCGGCCGGCCGTGCGGACGGCCAAACGATCGGTTACGACACTACGACGCATGACGTGCGCGCAAATCGACAACGGGTGCAAAAAATTCTGCTGGCCAGTGACGGGGAGGCGGCAGACGTGCACAGCATCGCGTAACGGACGAGGTGCCCGGAGTGGAAGATCTGCTCGCGCGTGCAACCGGATGTGAATGGCACCGGCAACGGCCGCGGCGCGACGCGGCGAGTCGCGCAAGCCGGCCGATTCCGGTACGGGTCGATCGTGCGGCGGCGCGTCGGAGCCCTGGGGCAAAACTGGTATGCTGGTCAGCATCACGTTCATGTGGAGGGCGCCATGGCAACGAAGGAAGTCTCGAAGAAAAAGTACCTGAAGATTCTGAACAAGCGCCTGCGTGCCGAGCCGGATGCGCCGGCCGGCGCGTCGTTCGTGTTCTTCCCGCTCGGCGCGAAGGCCAAGCATGCGACGGGCGTCATATCCGGCGAGCCGTGCAGCAAGCGCGAGCTCGCGGTGATGGCCGCGATCCAGAGCAAGGCGGCCGCCGAATTCGTCGTGACCGGCACCTGACCGGCGGCCGGCGTCCGGCGGCCGCACACGGCAGCGCGTGCGTTACGCCGCGGCCGCCTCGCAATGTGCGATGACACCGGCGATCACGCGCGCAATGTCGTGCGTGATCGCCGGGCCGTGCATCGGCAGGATGATGTCGAGATCGAGCGCCTGGATGCGGCGCAGCGCGCTCGCCATGTGCGCGAGCGACGGCAGGTAGTCCGAGCGCGTGATCGCGTCGAGGATCGCCGGCAGCGGGTCGTCGGTCTCCTCCCTGCCGAAGCGCATCAGGATGTCCGACGACAGCAGTGCCTTGTACGCCGGCAGATACACGACCAGCGCATCCCACTGATGCACGTGCTTCGTGAAGAGCGGTACGACGTCGATGCCCGACAGCGTCGTCGGCTCGCCGTCCTTCAACGGAATCGCGCGCACGCCGAACACGTCGGCGAGCCCCCATGTACACATCGGATGTCCGTACGCGACGAGCGCCGGGTTGGCCGCGAGGAAGTCGGGTAGCGCGCCCATTTCATCGGCCTCGAAGTGCGGGACGATCACGTTGCTGACCATCGACGGCGCGATGCCGACGGTGTCGAGCGCCGCGCTCAGTTGCGTGAAGTTGGAACGCGTGCCCGTTTCGACGCACAGCACGTCGCCGTGCGACGATCGTACGAAGAACTGGCTGAAGCTCAGGTTCAGCGTGTCGACGTAGGACGTGGCGCGAAACAGGCCGTCGCGGACGGCGTCGATTCGGGAGGCGCTCATCGGGGATCCTCGCGCAGGGAAGGGGGCGGGCGCCGCGCCGCCCGCGCACCACGCGTTGCGGTGCGGCAGACGGCGGCAGTCGATCTTCCGATCCAGTCTAGCAGCGCCGCTCCGGATCCGCGAACCGGGGCAACCCCGTGGCGCGCGGTGTCAGTTCTTCAGCTTGTAGCCGGTGCGGAACATCCACGCGACGATCGCGAGCAGGATCGCGAGGAACAGCGAGGTGGCCGCGAGGCTGATCCCCACATGCACGTCGGCCAGCCCGTAGAACGACCAGCGGAAGCCGCTGATCAGATAGACGATCGGGTTGAACAGCGTGACGATGCGCCACGCGGGCGGCAGCATGTCGACCGAATAGAAGCTTCCGCCGAGGAACGTGAGCGGCGTGATGATCAGGAGCGGCACGAGCTGCAGCTTCTCGAAGCTGTCGGCCCAGATGCCGATCACGAAGCCGAACAGGCTGAAGGTGATCGACGTCAGCACGAGGAACAGCACCATCCAGAACGGATGCAGGATGTGCAGCGGCACGAACAGGCCGGCCGTCGCGAGGATGATCAACCCGAGCAGCAACGACTTCGACGCGGCCGCACCCACGTACGCGATCACGATCTCCCAGTACGACACGGGCGCGGACAATATCTCGTAGATCGTGCCCGTGAAGCGCGGGAAGTAGATGCCGAACGACGCGTTCGAGATGCTCTGCGACAGCAGCGACAGCATCACGAGGCCCGGCACGATGAACGACCCGTAGCCGATCCCGTTCACGTCGCTGATGCGCGAGCCGATCGCCGAGCCGAACACGACGAAGTACAGCGACGTCGAGATCACCGGCGCGATGATGCTCTGCATCAGCGTGCGACGCGTGCGGGCCATTTCGGCGCGGTAGATCGCGCGGATGCCGTGGAAATTCCAGTTCGCCATGTGCGTTAGGCCCCTTGTGTGCCGTTGCGGCGGTTGTCGATCAGGCTGACGAAAATGTCCTCGAGCGAGCTCTGCGTCGTATGCAGGTCGCGAAAGCCGATGCCGGCCGAGCCGAGCGCGTTGATCAGCTTCGCGATGCTCGCGTCGTCGCGCTGCGAGTCGTACGTATAGACGAGCGCGGCGCCGTCGTCCGCGCGTTCGAGCCCGAATGCGGCGAGTTCGTCCGGCACGGTCGCGAGCGGATGCTCGAGCTGCACCGTCAGTTGCTTCTTGCCGAGCTTGCGCATCAGTTCGCGCTTCTCTTCGACGAGCACGAGCTCGCCGCCGAGGATGATGCCGATCCGGTCGGCCATTTCCTCGGCTTCCTCGATGTAGTGCGTGGTCAGCAGGATCGTCACGCCGCTTTCGCGCAGCGAGTCGACCAGCTTCCACATGTCGCGGCGCAGCTCGACGTCGACGCCGGCCGTCGGTTCGTCGAGGAACAGGATGCGCGGCTCGTGCGACAGTGCCTTCGCGATCATCACGCGGCGCTTCATGCCGCCCGAGAGCGTCATCAGCTTGTTGTCGCGCTTTTCCCACAGCGACAGCGCCTTCAGCGTCTTCTCGATGTGCGCGGGATCGGGCGCCTTGCCGAACAGGCCGCGGCTGAACGACACGGTCGCCCAGACGGTTTCGAACGCGTCGGTCGTCAGCTCCTGCGGCACGAGGCCGATCATTTCGCGGGCGGCGCGGTATTGATCGCGGATGTCGTGCCCGCCGACCGTCACGCGGCCTTCGGTCGGCGTGACGATGCCGCAGATCGAGCCGATCAGCGTGGTCTTGCCCGCGCCGTTCGGCCCGAGCAGCGCGAAGATCTCGCCGGGACGGATGTCGAGGGTCACGTGCTTCAGCGCCTGGAAGCCGGACGCGTAAGTCTTGGAGAGGTCGGAGACGGAAAGGATCGGTTGCATGCTCACGGATGGCACGGCCGGTCGGTTCGACGCTGCGCGCCGCGCGTGCCCGGTGCCGCCGCTGCGAAGCGGCCGGTGTCGGGTGCGGCATGGCGAACGGGCGTCATGTCGAACGGCGTTGTGGTGCGGGATCGCAGGACCGCCATATTAGCAATCGGAAGATGGAAATGCATTTCGACGCAATGGACATGCGATGCGGGTGCCGAATTTGCGGTAAATGGTGTGTGATTCACTCAATAAAACGATGCTTTATTTGAATCGAGCGAACAATGCGTGCGGTTTTCGTGCAACCGGACGGCGATCGCGCTTTCGCGCGGCAGCGGGGCGGCCCGCAGGCCGACTGTGCCGCCTGAACGCCGTCGCGCCGTACCGGGACGGCGTGCGCCGCGCTCGTGATAATGCGTACCTTTCACGTCCCGGAGCGAAGCGCATGTCTTTGATCGATTTCAAGTCCGTCGCGGCCGCGCAGGCCGTTGCATGGAAATCCACGATCGTCGGCGAAGTCGGGCCCGCCCGGATCAAGGTGCTGCGCATGGACGCGCAGCCGTACGAAGCGGAAGTGCACGACTACAACGAAGGGCTGCTGGTGCTCGACGGCCGGCTGATGCTCGAGGTCGACGCGAAGACGGTCGTCGTCGAGGCCGGGCAGATGTACCTCGCGGTCGCCGGCTTGCGCCACGCGGTGCTGCCGGGCAGTCACGGCACGCTCGCGATCATCGACGTGTGAGGTCAACCCGCGCGACATGAACGCCGGCCGCCGGAGGCCCGCACGCCGGGCCTTGCATGAGGTCGACCGCCGACATTCAAACGCGCGTTATACAGCTCGTGTATTTGTCTGAGCAAATAAACTGAAGGCTGTTTGAAAAACTGTCAAATGCCGTGCTCGCACTAGGATCGCGCGGTTCGGCACGTTTGGAACTCTGCATCCATTTACTTGTGCGTAGCGTCCGATCATAGTCTCGACAAACGACGCATCACGATAACGAATCAAGCGTACGTACGGAGACCAATACATGAGATGCCTATCCGAGGGCCTTGTCGCATCGCCGTTTTCCTGCTTTTCGCCGGATGCGGGCACACCGCGCGTCGCGTGCTGCCTGCGTCATCGCATCGCGTTGTCGCTGTAGCGACGCACCACATTCCATTTCGATTTCCCCGATGGCGCCGTGCCGCATGACGGCGGCGCCGGATAGCGCTTGCCTGCCGCGTCGGTCCTGATCGCATTCGCGCGACCGGCGACGCGGCGCGCATTGCGCGCATCGTCATGCGCCGCGCGCCGTCGCGACGGCGCGATACCAACCGGCCGGCCACGCAGCCCGTCCGGGCGAGACGTGTCTTACCTCACAAGGAGGGGTTGATGCTTTGCATTCCTGATTGGCGGAAGGCGATCCTGTCGTGCGCCGTGCTGGCGCTGTCGTTCGTTGCCGGTTGCGGCGGCGGCGACGATCCGGGCCCGATCAACGTGCCCCAGTGCTCGGGTAGCGCATGCGGGCCGAGCGGCGCGGAAACGA
Source organism: Burkholderia sp. AW49-1 (assembly GCF_053427845.1). Taxonomy (NCBI): domain Bacteria; kingdom Pseudomonadati; phylum Pseudomonadota; class Betaproteobacteria; order Burkholderiales; family Burkholderiaceae; genus Burkholderia; species Burkholderia sp. AW49-1. Next base: position 62,139 of record NZ_JBSAXF010000004.1, read on the forward strand.
CGCCGCCCGTCGTGACGAAGCTGTGCCCGGATTCGCTCGACTACACGACGACCTACACGGGCGGCGCCGGCAGCGGCGAATACGTGAAGGTGAAGTTCGACACGACGAAGCTCACCTACCAGATGCAGTTCATCGAATCGTCGGTGCCGACGTCGGCGGGGCAGGTCAACGACACGCGCGCGGGCCTGACGATCAGCGGCGCGTTCCACCATCCGATCAATCTGCCGACCGCCGAGCAGAACCGCTGCGCGTTCGTGCTCGACAGCGGCGCGACGAGCGACGGCGCCTATGCGGTGACGATCAATCGCGCGGATCCGCCGATGCTGTTCGTCGGCAACGGGGTGGTCGGCGGCGGGATTCCGGGCGCGACGATCGCGTTCGCCGGTCTCGAGCCGTTCCCCGGCGTCGTGCTCGGCACCGTGCCGTCGCGCACCTTCGACTTCTATCCGTTCATCGGCTTCACCGATACTGAAACCGACTTCTCGAAGGTCGCCGGGAATTACAACGAACTCGGCATCCACCTGTCGCCGGTCGGCGGCAGCGCGCAGAGCAGCACGGGGGCGGTCGGCTGGCAACCCGATGTCGTCAACTGGAACCAGACGTTCAATGCCGACGGCTCGTGCACCATCACGGCCGGCAGCGACTACTCGTGCCAGACCACCGGAACGCCGTGGGCGTTGCGCAAGAACGCGGACGGATCGTCAGACAACGTGTTCGTGAGCCATCCGCTCGCGAACGCGGGCGGCAGCCTCATCTACCCGTTCGCGGGGCAGGGCTCGGCAATCGTCATCGTCGCGCCGAGTCAGGCGAAGGGCATCATGATCGTCGGCAAGCTGAACGGCGTGCTGGTGCCCGTCGTGATTCGCGTGGGCTACACGCATATCGACGCGAGCAACCTGCTGGCGTCGGTCGCCGATGCCGAAGTGGGGATCTCGATGCTGTCGCGGACTACGGCCGTCGCGGCCAATTCGTTGAAGGGCGGCTTCATCGGCGCAACGAGCGCATCCGCGTGCGGCGTCGTGGCACCCAGCACGGCGACGTTCGCGATCGCGACGGCGGGGCCGAGCTTCAACAACAACATCCCGCATCCGGATCTGCCCGGCACCTTCGACGGCACCTTCTTCCTGGCACAGGCCGGCAGTTGCAACGACGGTGCCGCCGTATCGACGATGGCCGCGAACTATACGTCGACGCTGTTCCAGGGCGCCACCGCGGCGTTCATCGACCCGCAGACGTCGTCGGTCACGTCGCAGTTCGCGCTCGACTACACGCAGGCCACGCCCGGCAAGGTCAAGGTCACGGCCTCGCAGGACTTCAACGCGAAGGGGGCGAACGGCAACGTGGCGATCTTCAGCAAGGGCGACACCGGCTGGCTCGTGACGGCCGGGAACATCTACGCGATGGTCGTCAACAACAACAAGGTCAACCCGTTCTTCACGGTCGGCGCGTTCGTCCAGTAACGACGGAACACCGAACACGGAACACCGGCGGCGCATGCGTCGCCGCCGGAGAATCTAAATTCAAGAGGATTCCTATGAATGGGAAGCATTGGTTGGCCGCGGCGTCGCTCGCGCCCGTGCTGGTCGCGTGCGGCGGCGATGGCGACCCGCCACCCGCGCCGGTGGTCCGGCTGTGTCCGCAGACGATCGACTACAACACCGTGTTCATCGGCGGGTCCGGCTCTGGCGAACTCGTGAAGGTGCAGCTCGACACGACGAGGATGACGTACCGGATGACCTACCTCGCATCGCCTGTGCCGACGACCACCGGCACGGTGCAGCCGACGCGCGACACGGCGCCGGCCAACGTGGTCGACGGCACGCTGGCCGACGAAACCGGCTTGCCGACCATGAAGCTGAACCAGTGCACGTTCCGGATGCAGAACGCGAGCCTCGACCCGAGCCGGCCGGCGCGCCTGTTCCTCGGAGAAGGCGTGCTGGGTGGCGCGATTCCGGGTGCGACGATCCAGTTCGACGGCGTGATCGGCGTGGGCAAGATTCCGAAGACGACGTTCCCGTACTACCCGTTCATCAGCTTCTCGTCGCTCGAAACCGACCTGACGAAGATCGCCGGCACGTACAACCAGCTCGGCTACCACCAGGTGCCGTCGCAGAACTTCCAGCCGGTGGCGCTCGACCAGCAGGTGACGATCAACGCGGACGGCAGCTACGTCGAGACCGACAACTTCGGCAAGAAGAACGGCGGGCAGCCGCTCGCATCGAGCGCGACCGTGAACCAGCCGTTCACGCTGCGCCCGGATGCGCCTGCGTTCCAGTCGCTGAACTACCAGCCGCAGATTCCGCCGACGCTCGCCGCGCTCGATCCGGCAAAAGCCGGCAAGGGCATGCTGATCGTCGGCAAGCTGCGTAACCAGCTCGTGCCGGTCTTCATCCGCACGGGTGCCGCGAACGCTGACCTCACGCAGGGCCCGCCGAGCGCGGACGACGAATCGGGCATCTCGTTCCTGAGCCCGCAGACGGCCATCGCCCAAGGCTCGCAGAACGGCGAGTACACGGGGGTCGACAGCGCGTTCAACTACCGCGCGACCGCGCTCGTCGGTGCGCAGGCGACGCTGCTCGATCCGTTCAATGCGTCTCAGGCCGCGCTCACGCGCGCGCTGAACCTCGACTACACGCAGAAGGTGCCGGGTGTCGTGACGACCGTGCACGCGGACGCGGCGTCGGGGCCGGCGACCGGCAAATTCGTGTTCACGGGCGGCGTGTTCGGGTTCCTCGACATGGCCGATACGAGCAATCCGTACTTCACGGTCGGCGCGTTCGTGCAGTGATCACACGCGGATGGAGACACGGCGGCGTCGCGCATTGCTGCGCGGCGCTCCGAAAGAACGAGGGGAAGACTTCATGAAGAAGCTGATTGTCGCGGGTGTCGTCGCAGGCGTGTCGACGCTCGCATCGGCCCAGCAGGCGGGCGACAACGTCGCGACGCTGGGCTGGCTGCACATCATGCCGCAGGATTCGACCAACGGACTGACGACGAATCTCGCGAGCATGCCGATCAACGGGCCGCTGCGGCTGCCCGGGTCGTTCACGTCGCCGGGCACCAGCCTGACGGTCAACAACGCCGATACGGTCGGCCTCACGCTCACGCACTTCTTCACCGACCATATCGCGGTGACGTCGGTGCTCGGCGTGCCGCCCGAGTTCACATTGACCGGGCACGGCGTGATCCGGCCGCCGGGGCCGGCCGGTTCGCTCGGCAGCGTCAACATGGACAATCCGTCGAATCAGCCGGCCGTGAAGAATGCGCGGCAATGGAGCCCGACGATCATTCTGCAGTACTACTTCAATGCACCGAGCGCGAAGTTCCGCCCGTTCGTCGGGATCGGCGTGGCCTACAGCTGGTTCAGCAACATCGAACTGAACGGCAACTTCGCGAAGGACATCAACGAGAACCTCGGCAGCGTGCTCGCGGCCGGCGCCGGCAAGCCGGGGCCGACGTCGGTGGAGGGCAAGGCATCGTCGTCGTTCACGCCGGTCTACAACGTCGGCGCGAGCTATGCGATCGACAAGCACTGGGGGCTGACGGCGACGCTGACCTACATGCCACTGAAGACGTACTCGTCGCTCGTGATCAAGGCCGCCGACGGCTCGACGCTCGCGACCACGCGCACGCGGCTGAAGGCCGATCCGCTGGTCACCTTCGTCGGGATTTCCTACAAGTTCTGAGCCGTCCGGCGTGCATTGCGCACGCCGGCGGCTTCCTGCGACCGAGCGGTCGGGCCGATCCGGCCGGGGCGTCGCGTTCCTGGCGGCATGCCGCCATTTGTGAAGAGAGAGGGGGCAGTTCAAATGAGCATTCGCAAAATCGTATCGCTTGTTGCTGCAGTGGCGTTCACCGCGGTTTCGGCCGCGCCTGCTTTCGCCGTGACCGTCTCGCGTGCCGACGGGCAGGCCATGAACCCGAACGGGGAACCGTTCTCCGCGACGGGCCTCACGGTCCTGGCCAAGGGGTCGATCAACGCGACCTGCAACGCGACGTTCAACGGCACGATCTCCTCGACGGGCATCGTCAACATCACGTCGACGACGTTCACGGGCGCCGCGACGTGCGGCCTGATCAGCGGCAGCGCGACCAGCGCATCGCCGTGGACGGGCCAGGCCGACAGCACGACGCAACTGTCCATCAACAACGCGAAGGTGACCGTTTCGCTGCTCGGCGCCTGCGGGCCGAGCAAGGTCGTGACGACGTGGAGCGATCCGAACTCGTCGCTGACGTTCAACAACGCGGTGTTGACGCCGGACTGCACGGTCAGCGGCACGGTCGCCACGTCGCCGAAGTTCCACGTGCAGTAAGCGTCGCGCGATAGAGACCGGGCGCCCGCCAGGAACGAGGGCCGTGCAACGATGCGCGGCGGGTGTTCCGGTTGCGCGAGGCATTCGTGTCGTCACGCGTATCGGCGTGACGACCGGCTGGCCGCCTGCTTCGCGATCCGATGCGGGCGGCCATGCAGGGGCCGGTGCGATGCACCGTGCCGCCTGCTTCGAACGACATGAAGCAATCATTCCGGACCACCCATGCTCACCGACCCAGCGAAGGATGGCGATGCCCGCGCTGCGACGCGCGACCGGCTGCGCACGGCCGCGTGGCTGCAATACCTGATCGAACACCTGAACGACGCGGCGTGCGTGGCGACCGACGACGTCGGCTCGACGGCCCCCACGCCGCCGCACGCGGCACGCGTGCGTGCCGGCGCGAACCTGTCGCATGAAGCGATCGCCGTCCTGCACGAACTCGCGCCGTGGATCGCAACGGACGGCGGGGGTTGCGCGTGCGATGCGATCGATGCGTGCATGCACGTCCCCGACGCGCGGCAGCTCGCGCACGCGGAACGGTGCTGCCCGGGATCGCGCGCGGCATTCGATGCGGCGCATGGCTTCATCGATGCGTGGGCTTTCGACGATCCGAACGACGGCTGGGCCGCGCTCGAGCGGATTGCCGTCGGCGTCGGGCCCGGCAGCGACGAAGTCGGCGGGCACGAAATGCGGGAGCGACTCGCGAACGGCGAGGCGCCGCCTGCGAAGAACCTGAGAGAGCGACATGCGGCCGTCGCGGCGGCCTGCGTGGAGCCGTCGGCCGGGCCAGGGGCCGTCATCGACGCGATCGTGCTGCGCGTTTGCGGGCCACGCGACGACGCAGCGCGCATCGACGAGATGGCCGCACTCGCGATGTTCTGCGCGGAGCTTGCCGCCGGCAAGGGGATGTCCTTCACCGCGTACGGCGGTCGGCACAATCTGGTTGCGCGCGCGATTCGTGAACGACGCACCGATCTCGCGTCGGTCGAAGGGCTGCTCGCGGCGGTGTCCGTGTGCCGGCTCGATCGGCTCGTCGGCGCAGGCAGTTTCTGGGCGTATTACCTGCTGGCGGGCATCGTGATCGCGGCGCCGGGCATGGTGCGCGAGTTCGCGCGCCGCTTTCATGGCAACGCGTGGCAGGCGTGGCTCGACGAAGCGCTCGCGTGGCCGGCGGTCGGCCGCTTCAGGATGAAGGAGGATGACGCGTTCGAGCGCCTGAGCGGCGCGATGAGCCTGACGTCGCGATCGAATCCGATCGTGCGCGCGAAACGCGTGCGGCCGAGGGGGGCAGCGACCGCGCGCTTCAGTACGGATGGCGAGAGCAGCCAATGAAATGAAAAACGGCTCGCGACGAGAACGCCGCGAGCCGTGCACGTTGCTGCTGCTGCGCCCCGGGGAGGGCGCTTGCGCGGTTACGCCGTCTCCGGCTGCCGCACCGCCTTCGCGATATTGCGCGCCATCGCGCCGTTCGCGACGAAGTAAGGCACGTCCACCCGCGCCAGCGGCGTGCGACCGCGAATCTTGTCCGCGATTTTCTCCGCGATCATGATCGTCGGCGCGTTCAGGTTGCCGGTCGTGATGATCGGCATGATCGATGCATCGACCACGCGCAACCCTTCGAGCCCGTGCACGCGGCCCTCCTCGTCGACCACGGCCATGTCGTCGTAACCCATCTTGCACGAGCACGACGGATGGAACGCGGTTTCCGCGCGGGCCCGCACGAACGCGTCGAGTTCCTTGTCGGTCTTGCAGTCGGCACCCGGATTCAGCTCGCGGCCGCGATAGCGGTCGAGCGCGGGCTGCCGCATGATCTCGCGCGTCGCGCGGATCGCATCGCGGAACTCGCGCCAGTCGAGCGATTCGGCCATGTAGTTGAACAGGATGCTCGGGTGATCGTTCGGATCGCGCGAGCGCAGTTTCACGCGGCCGCGGCTCGGCGAACGCATCGAGCCGACGTGCGCCTGGAAGCCGTGCATCTCGATCGCGTTCGAGCCGTTGTAGTTGATCGCGACGGGCAGGAAGTGATACTGGATGTTCGGCCACAGATCGTCGTCGCGCGTGCGGATGAAGCCGCCCGCCTCGAAGTGGTTGGTCGCGCCGAGGCCGGTGCCGTTCAGCATCCATTCGAGGCCGATCTTCGGCTGGTTCCACCACTTGAGCGCCGGATACAGCGACACCGGCTCCTTGCACTCGTACTGGATGTACATCTCCAGGTGATCCTGCAGGTTCTGGCCGACGCCGGGCAGATCGAGCACGACGGGGATGTCGAGTTCCTTCAGCCACGCGCCGGGGCCGACGCCCGAGCGCTGCAGCAGCTGCGGCGACGCGATCGCGCCGCTGCACACGAGCACTTCGCGGCGCGCATGCGCGGTCGCGCGCTCGCTGCCGCGCAGGTACGTGACGCCCGATGCGCGCTTGCCGTCAAACAGGATGCGGTCGGCGAGCGCGTGCGTGACGATCTCGAGGTTCGGCCGCACCTTCGCCTGGTCGAGGTAGCCGCGCGCGGTGCTCGCACGGCGGCCCTTCGGCGTGACGGTGCGGTCCATCGGGCCGAAGCCTTCCTGCTGATAGCCGTTCAGGTCGTCGGTGCGCGGATAGCCGGCCTGCACGCCCGCATCGACCATCGCCTCGAACAGCGGGTTCACGCCCGGCTTGCTGGTCGTGACCGACACGGGGCCGTCGCCGCCGTGATAGTCGTTCGGGCCGACGTCGCGGGTCTCGGCCTTCTTGAAGTACGGCAGGCAGTCGAGATACGTCCAGTTCTCGAGCCCCTTGTGCGTCGACCAGTTGTCGTAGTCGAGCGCGTTGCCGCGGATGTAGCACATCCCGTTGATCAGCGACGAGCCGCCGAGCCCCTTGCCGCGGCCGCATTCCATCCGGCGGTTGTCCATGTGCGGCTCGGGGTCGGTCTCGTAGGCCCAGTTGTAGCGACGGCCCTGCAGCGGATAGGCGAGTGCCGCCGGCATCTGCGTACGGAAGTCGAAGCGGTAGTCGGGGCCGCCCGCTTCGAGCAGCAGCACCGTGACGTTCGGATCTTCCGTCAGGCGCGTCGCGAGCACGTTGCCCGCGGAACCGGCGCCGCAGATGATGTAGTCGTATTCGCGTGTCGTCATGACGGTGTATCTCCTGTCGTTCTCAAAACACCGGGTTGTAGCGGCCGAGCTCGACCTGTACCGATTTGATTCGAGTGTAGTGTTCGAGCGTCGTGATGCCGTTCTCGCGTCCGACACCGGATTGCTTGTATCCGCCAACCGGCATCTCTGCCGGCGATTCGCCCCACGTGTTGATCCAGCAGATGCCGGCTTCGAGGCGGTGGATCGTGCGATGCGCGCGCGACAGGTTTTCGGTCACGACGCCGGCCGCGAGGCCGTAGTGCGTGTCGTTCGCGCGGGCAATCACTTCGTCCTCCGATTCAAAATCGAGGATGCTCATCACCGGCCCGAAGATTTCTTCGCGGACGATCTTCATGTCGTCGCGGCAATCACCGAACACGGTCGGCGCGACGTACTGGCCGTTGCCGAAGTGGCCGTCGGTCAGGCGCGTGCCGCCCGCGAGCAGCTTCGCGCCTTCGGCCTTGCCGCTCTCGATGAAGCCGAGCACCTTGTCGAGCTGCGCGGCCGACACGAGCGGGCCGAAGTTGGTGTCGGCATCGGTCGGCTTGCCGACGCGAATGCGCTTCACGCGTTCGAGCACCTTCTGCGTGAATGCGTCCTTGACCGAGCGGTGCACGAACACGCGCGTGCCGTTGGTGCAGACCTGGCCCGAGCTGAAGAAGTTGGCGGTGACCGCGATGTCGGCGGCGCGGTCGAGATCTGCATCGTCGAACACGATCAGCGGCGACTTGCCGCCGAGCTCCATCGTCACTTCCTTCAGCGACGATGCGCCTGCGAGCGACATCACCTTCTTGCCGGTCTCGACGCCGCCGGTGAACGACACCTTCGCGATGTCCGGATGGCCCGTCAGCAGCGCGCCGACCGAACCGTCGCCCTGCACGACGTTGAACACGCCGGCCGGAATGCCGGCTTCCGTATAGATTTCAGCGAGCTTCAGCGCGGTGAGCGGCGTGACTTCGCTCGGCTTGAACACCATCGCATTGCCGGCCGCGAGCGCGGGCGCCGTCTTCCAGCATGCGATCTGGATCGGGTAGTTCCAGGCGCCGATGCCCGCGCACACGCCGAGCGGCTCGCGGCGCGTATAGACGAACGACTCGGCGCGCAGCGGCACCTGCAGCCCCTCGATCGCGGTCGCGAGGCCCGCGTAGTACTCGATCACGTCCGCACCGGTGACGATGTCGACCGCGAGCGTCTCGCCGATCGGCTTGCCGGTGTCGCGCGTCTCGATCGCCGCGAGTTCGTCGTTGCGTTCGCGCAGCAGGTCGACCGCGCGGCGCAGGATTCGCGAGCGCTGCATCGCGGTCATCGCGGCCCATTCGCGCTGGCCTTCCTGCGCCGATGCGACCGCGCGGTCGACGTCGGCCGCGCTCGCCTGCTGCACCTGCGCGAGCAGTTCGCCCGTGGCGGGATCGAAGGTATCGAAAGTGTTGCCGCTGGTGGCGTCGACGTAACCGCCGCCGATGTAGAGGCGCTGCAAACCGTATACGGACATGAGGATCTCCTTGAGGGCGACTGCGTCACGCGTCAGTCCGACGCGAGCAGCAGGTCGATGTAATTGTGGGCGAGCTTCAGTGCAGCCCGTGTGTCGATCGGGCCGCCGGCGAGCGCGCCGCGCAGCCACAGGCCGTCGATCAGCGCGGCGAGGCCGCTGGCTGCTTCCCGCGCCTTCGCGCGCGGCAACGCCTTGGCGAATTCCGCGCACAGGTTCGAATGGAGGCGCCGCGTGTTGACGTGCTGCAGGCGCTTGAGCATCGCGTCGTGCATGCTCTGCGACCAGAACGCGAGCCAGGTCTTCATCACGGGCGCGCTGACCTGCGTGTCGTCGAAGTTCGCGGCGACGATCGCGCGCAGCCGGGAACGCGGGTCCTTGCGTGCCGCTACGCGGCGGCGCGTGGTGGCCGCCCACAGATCGCGCAGCACATGCCGCATCGTGGCTTCGAGCAGGCCGTCCTTGTCGCCGAAGTAATGGCTGACGATACCCGTCGAGATGTTCGCGCGCTGCGCGACCGATGCGAGTGTCGTGCCGGGCAGGCCGGCCTCGTCGATCGAGCGCAGCGTCGCGTCGATCAACTGTGCGCGACGAATCTCCCGCATTCCGACTTTCGGCATCGCGACTCCCTTCGCCCGGACGGGCCGTTCCTGGAAGTCGAGAGCTTAGCGGTTTTTTATTGAACGTTCAATCAACAAAAAAATCGGGGTCCGACGGAAAATCGTATGATCGGCTGAGGGGGCAGATGCTGCCGCTACGATTGTGCAGGTGCGGAAAAACGAATTGAAAGCTGGTTAAATAATTTTAAGTTTGTTTAAAACGATTTCCGAAAAGGCAATGCAATGGTTGCGAAAGTTTCTCGATTCGATTTATTACATGTCGAAAGAATGTCGAACTATGTGAGATTTTAGGACCCCCCAAAATTCTGATCTCTGGTGCCGTCGTCGGTAATTTCCGGAAATTCGTTTCAATCAATCGATTTGGGCTATATATGGCATTGAATTTAAAGGGAATATTATGATTTCTCTATCGTTTGTCGGCTCGGGCGCAAACGATTGCCGTCAACCCGTGATCGATTTCGTCTACCATAAAAAATGCCAAAAATATTTGAATCGATCGTATTTCCGGATGGAGTAGAGGGGATCGTTGGAATGACTTGAGTAAGTAATATTGCCCGTATTAGTATGGCGCCGAACCAAAAGGAATGAATCGGCGCCGCGGGTTTTTCCCGCGGTGCGTCGGCAATGGGCGCGGCCAACGACCGCGACGGGGCCGACGCCCGCCATTGCGCACCTGCAGCATGCCGCGACGCCGAGACGCCGCATCCACCGGAGAACGACGATGCCGACCGAAAAACACGTGGTCCCGCTACCGAATGGTCTGAAGGTCTACGTCGAACGGAACGTGTTCGATCCGTCGTTCGACACGGCGATGCTCGTCAACGGCGCGCTCGCAACGACCGCATCGTTCGGGCAGACCGTCCAGTATCTCGGCGAACGGATGAACACGATCTGCTTCGACCTGCCGTATGCGGGGCAGTCGCGCCAGCACAACCCCGGCTGCTTCATCCTGACCAAGGACGACGAGGCCGCGATTCTCCAGCATCTGGTCGAGCGCTTCGCGCCGGCGTTCCTCGTATCGGTGTCGTGGGGGGGCGTCGCGTCGCTGTTCGCGCTCGCGCGCGGCTGCCCGAGCGTGCGGCGCGCGGCGATCTGCTCGTTCTCGCCGTTCCTGAACGACGCGATGATCGACTACGTGACGCGCGCACGCGACCACATCGCGGCCGGCGAAAACCTGAAGGCCGCGCAGCTGCTGAACGATACGGTCGGCCGCTACCTGCCGCGCATCATGAAGCTGTACAACTACCGCTATCTGACGCGCCTGCCGCGCGACGAGCAGGACCAGGTCGCGTTCCACGTCGACCAGATCCTGTCGCTGCAGCCGGAGCGCTACCTGAGCGAGTTCTCGAACATCGGCTGCGAGCTGCTGTTCCTGAACGGCGAGCGCGACGAATACACGACGCCGGCCGATGTCCGCCAGCTCGCCGCGCACGTGCCGCGCGCGCGCTTCGCGACGATCCCCGACGCCGGCCATTTCCTCGACATCGAAGGCCGCGCGCAGCGCGAAACCACGCGCGCGGCGCTGCTCGACTTCTTCTGCGACACGCCGCCCGTCGCCGCGGGCATCGCGCTCGGCGCCGCGCACGCACGCGTGTCCGCGCCGATGCCGGCGCTGTCGTCATGACGCAGCACGTCGCGTACCGCGCACACCGGGCGCATCCGAATTCTCTTCCACACGAGGCAGGCCAGCCGTGAATATCGTTCAGACCATCGCCATCGTCGTTCCCTGGGCCGCGTGGCTCGCCTATTGGATCATGACGTCGCAGGCCGTGAAGACGACCGTGCGCAAGGAGGCGTCGCGCTCGCGCACGCTGCAGTCGATTCCGCTGATCGTCGGCGGCGCGCTGATCATCCTGCCCGGTCCGTCGTGGCAGGCACTCGTGCCCGACTGGCAGCGCTTCGGCCTGCAGGCGCAATGCGGGCTCGCGGTGCTCGTCGCGGGGCTGCTGTTCTCCGTTTGGGCGCGGCTGCATCTCGGCACGAACTGGAGCGTGTCCGTCACGCTGAAGGAAAACCACGAACTCGTCCGCACCGGCCCGTACGGCCTCGTGCGCCATCCGATCTACACCGGCTGCCTGATCGCGCTGGTCGGCGCCGCGCTGATCGGCGGCGAGTGGCGCGGCGCGCTCGGCGTCGCGCTCGTGTTCGCATCGCTCGCGTACAAGGTGCGCGTCGAGGAGAGCTGGCTCACCGGTCATTTCGGGCCGGCGTACACGCAGTATCGCCGTGAGGTCGCGGCGCTGATCCCCGGCTTCTACTGACCCCCGCGAGGCGCGCGATGGCGAAGGTGATCGTGACCGCGATCGGCTCGGCGGGCGACGTGCATCCGCTGCTTGGCGTCGCGCGTGCGCTCGCGCTGCGCGGCCACGACGTCGTGTTCTGCACGCATCCGCCGTTCGCGGCGGCCACGCGCCGCTGCGGCTTCACGTTCGTGCCGGTCGGCACGAGGGCCGAGTACGAGGCCGCGATGGCGAACCCGGCGCTGTGGAATCCGCGCACGTCGTTCCGCACGCTGTGGCAGGTGATCGCGCCGGTGCTGCGCCCGCATTACGACACGCTGCGCGCGCTGACCGATCGCGACACCGTGCTGGTCGGCACGCTGTGGGCGTTTTCCGCGCGCTTCATGCAGGAGTTGCACGGCACGCCGTATGTGTCGGTGCAGGTGTCGCCGTCGACGCTGCTGTCCGCGCACGTGCCGCCGACGCATCCGCGCCTGACGATTCCCGCGCGCTGGCCGCTGCCGGTGAAGGCGGCGCTGATGACGCTGATCGAGCGACAGGTGCTCGACCGCGTGTGCGGGCCGGCGCTCAACGCAGTGCGCCGCGACCTCGGGCTCGCGCCCGCGCGGCGCGTGCTCGGACGCTGGCTGCATTCGACCGACGGCGTGCTGTGCCTGTTTCCCGACTGGTTCGCCCCGGCGCAGCGCGACTGGCCTGCTGGCGTTCTGCAAAGCGGCTTTCCGTTGTTCAACGACATCGCGACACCCGACGACGATCGGGCGCTCGATGCGTTTCTTGCCGCCGGCGAGCCGCCCGTGGTCTTCACTGCAGGGTCGACGCTGGTCGATCGCGCAGCATATGCGCGCGCGGTCGCGGGCGCGTTGCATGCCACCGGCGCGCGCGGCATCCTGCTGAGCCCGCACGATACAGCACCGGACGGCGACCGGCTGCTGGTGCGCCGTTTCGTGCCGATGCGCACGCTGCTGCCGCGTTGTCGCGCGCTCGTGCATCACGGCGGGATCGGCACCGCGGCGCTCGCGTTCGAAGCAGGAATTCCGCAGGTCGTGACGCCGTTCGCGCACGACCAGTTCGACAACGCGCAGCGCGTCGCGGCAAGTGGCGCCGGCGTGCGCGTCGACGGTGCGGTCGACGGCGTGCGTCTCGGTTCGGCGCTCGCGCGCGTGCTGGATGAACCCGAATTCTCCGTGCATGCCGAACGCACGCGTGCGTTGATCCTCGCGGCGCCGGACGGCTGCGAAACGGCTGCCGATTACATCGAGCGCTTCGCGCCGAGCCACGGACGCGCGATCTCGCGGCCCGCTGTCGCGATGGCGGGCACATGAGCACGACATCGCCGCTTCGGGACACACCCGCTGCCTTCGGCGCGAGCGAACCCGCACCCGTTGCGCCGCCGGTGCGCGGCGCGCGGCTCGCGCTGCTGACGTTCGCGCTGTCGCTCGCGACCTTCATCGAAGTGCTCGACTCGACCGTTACCAACGTCGCGGTGCCCGCGATCTCGGGCAGTCTCGGCGTCTCGAACAGCCAGGGCACGTGGGTGATCAGTTCGTATTCGGTCGCGGCCGCGATCGCGGTGCCGCTGACCGGCTGGCTCGCGCGGCGCGTCGGCGAGCTGCGGTTGTTCGTCGGGGCGGTGCTGCTGTTCACGCTGACGTCGCTGCTGTGCGGCCTCGCGCGCGACCTGCACGTGCTGGTGGTCTGCCGCGCGCTCCAGGGGCTGTGCTCCGGGCCGATGGTGCCGTTGTCGCAGACGATCCTGCTGCGCACGTTCCCGCCGGACAAGCGCACCGTCGCGCTCGCGCTATGGGCGATGACGGTGCTGCTCGCGCCGATCTTCGGGCCGGTGGTCGGCGGCTGGATCGTCGACAGCTTCTCGTGGCCGTGGATCTTCCTGATCAATTTGCCGATCGGGCTGTTCTCGTTCGCGGTCTGCACCGCGATGCTGCGCCCCGACGCGCAGCGCGGCGCGGCCGGCCCGATCGACGTGCCGGGCATCGTGCTGCTCGTGATCGGCGTCGGTTCGCTGCAGGCGATGCTCGATCTCGGCCACGACAAGGGCTGGTTCGATTCGCCGCTGATCGTCACGCTCGCGGTGGTCGCGGGGCTCGCGATCGTGTCGCTGCTGATCTGGGAGGCGGGCGAGGCCCATCCTGTCGTCGACCTGAGCCTGTTTCGCGACCGCACGTTCTCGTTCTGCGTGCTGATCATCTCGCTCGGCATGATGAGCTTCTCGGTGGTGGGCGTCGTGTTCCCGCTGTGGATGCAGGCGGTGATGAGCTACAACGCGTTCCACGCGGGGCTCGCCACCGCGTCGCTCGGCGTGCTCGCGCTCGTGTTCTCTATCCTCGTCGGCCTGCATGCGCACCGCTTCGACGCGCGCGTGCTCGCGACCTTCGGCTTCCTCGTGTTCGCGGCCGTGCTCGCATGGGACGCGCATTTCACGCTGAAGATGACGTTCGCGCAGATCGCCGCGCCCGGGCTGATCCAGGGGATCGGGCTGCCGTGTTTCTTCATTCCGCTGACCGCCGCGACGCTGTCGCGCATTCCGGACGACCGGCTCGCGGCCGCGTCGAGCCTGTCGAACTTCCTGCGCACGCTGTCGGCCGCATTCGGCACCGCGATGAGCGTGACGTTGTGGGACAACCGTGCGACCTATCACTACGACGTCGTGTCGCAATCGGTCACGCACGCATCGGCGAACACGCAGCGCTTCGTGCACACGCTGAACGCGATGGGCGTGGACGGCGTGCGCGAGCTGTCCACGCTGCACCAGGTCGTGATGCAGCAGGCGTACATGATGGCGACGGGCGACATGTTCTGGATGGCAAGCATGACCTGCCTCGTGCTCGCCGCGATGATGTGGCTCACGCGGCCGAAGCGCGGCGCGGCGGCTTCATTCGGACATTGAGGAGAGCGACATGACGACACTCGGCGCACTCGTGATCCTGTATCACCCGACCGACGCGCAGCTCGCGGCGCTCGGCGCGTGGCGGCATGCGTGCGGTGCGCTGCTCGTCGTCGACAACACGCCGCAGCCGGACGCACGCGCAAGCGAAGCATGCGCGCGCGACGGCATCGCGCTGCTGCATCACGGCAATCGCGGCGGAATCGCGGGCGCATACAACGCTGGGCTCGCGGCGCTGTTTCGCGACAACGTCGATGCGGTCGCGTTGTTCGACCAGGATTCGTCGGTGCCGGCCGGTTACTTCGCGACGATGCGCGACGCCTGCGCTGGGCTCGCGGGGCGCGCGTTCCTCGCCGGCCCGCGCATCTTCGACGAGAACGCGCGCAGCTTCCTGCCCGAGCTGGCGACCAACGGGATCGCGTTGCGCCGGCTGCGCGTCGATCCCGATGCGCAATTGCAGCGCTGCGCATTCCTGATCTCGTCGGGTTGCGTCGTGTCGCGCGCCGCGTTCGACGTGCTCGGCCGCTTCGACGAGACGCTGTTCATCGATCACGTCGACACCGAGTACAGCTTCCGCGCGCTCGCGTGCAACGTGCCGCTCTACGTCGTGCCGTCGCTGGTGCTGCCGCACCGGATCGGCGCGAAACGGCGTCACGCGTTCGGCCCTTTCGAAATGACGTCGATGAATCACTCGTGGCAACGGCGCTACTACAGCGCGCGCAATGCGGTGCAGCTCGGGATGCAGTACGGGCTGCGCTTTCCGGTGGCGATCGTGCCGAACCTGCTGACCGTGTGGCAGGTCGTGCAGATCGCGCTCGTCGAGCGCGACAAGCGCGACAAGCTCGCCGGCATCCTGTTCGGTATCGCGGACGGCCTGTTCGGCCGGCTCGGTCCACTCGAGCGCACGCGGCCGCGTCTGGCCGCACGGGCGCAGCGCGTCCAGCAAGGATGAGGGAAGCGATGCGGCGTGTGAAAGAAAATGCGGTAGTGCGGGCGCGTAGCGTGAAGGGCGGTGCGTTGATCGGAGCCGCGGCGGTGGCGATGGCATTGGGCGGATGCGTGCCGACGGGCTTCCTGCCGTCGCTGTCGTTGCGGGCGCCGGCCGATGATGCGCTCGCGCGCACGGCCGGTCCCGGCGTGGACGGTGCATGGCCCGCACCCGACTGGGTGAAGCAGCTGCAGGACCCGCAGCTTGACGCGCTGGTCGCCGAGGCATCGCAAAACAACCCCGACCTGCAGGTCGCGCAGGCGCGGCTGCGGATCGCGCAGGCGCAGCTTCAGCAGTTCGATTCGCTGACGGGGCTGACGGGCACGGCCGGCGCGACGGTCAGCCGCGCGCGGATGCCGAAGCCGGGCGACGACGTCGCCAACGTGTCGGTCGGCGGCTATCGCGTGCCGGTCGAGATATTTGGCGATCCGAACGTATCGCCGTCGTCGGTGTTCGTCGGGCTCAACTACCAGCTCGACCTGTGGGGCAAGAACCGCGCGGCGACGAAGAGCCTGATGTCGCTGCGTGAAGCGGCGCGGGTCGAGGCCGAGCAGGTGCGGCTCACGCTGGCGGTCGCGATCGTCACCGTGTACTGCCAGCTCGACCAGGCGTACGCGACGCAGGATCTGCTGCAGCAGAAGCTGAAGGTCAGTCAGCGCGTGACGACCGTGCTGCGCGAGCGTACCGCGCGCGGGCTCGACAACGCGTACGACGCGAGCGACGCATCGATCAAGCGCAGCAAGCTGCTCGCGCAGATCGCGCTGAACGACGAGCGGATCAAGCTCGCGCAACTGCAGCTCGGTGTGCTGTCGGGCCGCGGCCCGGAACGCGGGCTCGCACTGCAGCGGCCGCGCGTCGGCGCATTGGCCGGCGGCGCGCTGCCCGCGCGGCTGCCGGCCGATCTGCTGGGCCGTCGGCCCGACATCGTCGCCGCGCGACTGCGTGTCGAAGCCGCGTTCGCGAACGCCGATTCGACGCGCGCGCAGTTCTATCCGGACGTGAACCTCGTCGCACTCGGCGGCGTGTTCGCGCTGACGCCCGCGTCGCTGTTCTCGCGCGACGCGCTCGGCGCTTCCGTCGGCCCGGCGATCTCGCTGCCGGTGTTCGATCGCGGCCGGCTGAAGGCGAAGCTCGGCGCGGACGTCGCGCAGGCCGACGTCGCGATCGGGCTGTACAACAAGACCGTCGACGACGCGCTTGGTCAGGTCGCGCAGATCGTCACGTCTCTGCTTACCTCGCAGACGCTCGTCGCGCAGCAGCAGGACGCGGTCGCGGCCGCGCAAAAGATCGTGGAGATTGCGGCCGACCGTCATCGGCGCGGCGTGCTGATGCAGAAGGACGTGGATGTCGCGGATCTCACGCTGATCGACGAGCGCGCACAGATGATCGCGTTGCTCGGCCGGCAGCGGACGCTGCGTGTCGGATTGATCGGCGCGCTGGGCGGCGGGTTCGATGCGGGCGCGACGGTCGCGCAGGCGCCGACCGGGCATCGGGCGCGTGGCGGGGCGGCGAAGCGTGGCACTTCGCCCGCCGCGCCCGCCGTGGCGGCTGCGACCGCCAAGACCGCACCGACCGCCGCCGCCGCCGCGAGCCAGTCGATGGCGGGGCCGTCAGCCGATGCGCGTGCGCAGAGCGTGGCCGCCCCGCAGGTCGTCGCCGCATCGAATGCGGCGGTCGCACGACGCGACGACGCGGCGCGCACGCCGGCCATCGGCGCCACGCCTCGCGGCGCTCCCGTTTCTTCTCGCACGGCGGCGGCGAATCCAGCGCCGATCCCCCTGTTCCAGCATGACCGCCTGATCGTTACGCAAAGCGACTGATGCACCACGACAACCTTCATACCGCCGCGCAGCCGGCTGCCCTGAACGATCCCGCACTCGACGCGCGCCGGGCGACGCGCCGCAAGCGCTTCATGCTGTTCTTCGCGGTCGTGCTGCTGGCCGCGCTCGTCTGGATCGCGTTCTGGCTGTTGCGCGACCGCTATTACGAAGACACCGACGACGCGTACGTCGCGGGCAGCATCGTGCAGGTAGCCGCGCAGATTCCGGGTGCGGTGACCGACGTGCTGGTCGCCGATACGCAGGCCGTGCGCGCCGGGCAGACGCTGGCGAGGCTCGACGACACCGAGGCGTCCGTGGCGTTCGCGCAGGCGAAGGCGCAACTCGTGCAGGCCGTGCGGCAGGTCGCGAACGCGAAAATCTCGAACACGATGTACGTGGAAGCCGTGAACGCGCGCCAGGCCGACCTGTCGCTCGCGCAGCGCGCGCTCGCCGCACGTTCGGGCGCGTCGGTCGAGATCGTCGCGCCGGAGGAACTGGCGCGCGCGCGTGCGGCGGTCGCCGGTGCGCAGGCCAATCTCGCGGCCGCGCAGGCGCAGCTCGATGCGGCGCGCGCGCTCGGCACCAGATTGCCCGTCGACGAAAGCCCGGCCGTCGTGCAGGCGGCCGCGCAGTTCAAGCTCGCGTACCGGAACCTGAAGCGCACGACGATCGTCGCACCGGTCGACGGCACGATCGGCCAGCGTTCGGTGCAGGTCGGCCAGCAGGTCGGGCCGGGCGTGCCGCTGATGTCGATCGTGCAACTCAATCAGTTGTGGATCGAGGCAAATTTCAAGGAAGGGCAGATTCGCCACATGCGCATCGGGCAGCCGGTCGAGGTCGTATCGGATCTCTACGGCTCGCGCGTGACCTATCGCGGCCGTGTGCAGGGCTTCTCGGCCGGCACCGGCAGCGCGTTCTCGATGCTGCCCTCACAGAACGCGGCCGGCAACTGGATCAAGGTCGTGCAGCGCGTGCCGGTCGTGATCGCGCTCGATTCCCGCGATCTGGCCGCGCATCCGCTGCGGGTCGGGCTGTCGATGCGTGCGACGGTCGATACGCGCAACCGCGATGGTCATGCGCTCGACAGCGAACCGCCGACGCCGTCAGTCAGCACGCGCGTGCACGACGGGGTGGCGAGCGACGCGGAAGCGGCGGCCGCCGCGATCATCCGCGAGAATCAGGGCGGCTAATGGGCGGCTAATGCGAGACCGACCGGCGCGCCCCGGCGGGCCGATCGCGCCGGCCGGCCGGGGCGCGCGCTCACGCGTTCCGTGCCCTCCACGATCCCGCCCTCCGGCCGTTCTCCCTGACCCGACTTTCGTGTTTGCGCCATCGATGTCGGCGCCGTTCAAACGCATGTCGCGTTTGAGACATCGGGGCCCCCACCTCCGGGACTACTCTCGAACAGCACGTCGCGTAGCGCCGCACCCGCCGGCGCGCGGCAGCGCCATCCAATGAGACATGGAGACAATACGATGAGCAGCAATCGAGGTGTCGTCTATCTTGGGCCGGGCAAGGTCGAAGTTCAGAAGATCGATTATCCGAAAATGGTCGATCCGACCGGCCGCGCGATCGGCCACGGTGTCATCCTGAAAGTGGTGAGCACGAACATATGCGGTTCCGACCAGCACATGGTGCGGGGCCGCACGACCGCTCCGGTCGGCCTCGTGCTCGGCCACGAGATCACGGGCGAAGTGGTCGAGGTGGGCCCGGACGTCGAGACGCTGAAGATCGGCGATCTCGTGTCGGTGCCGTTCAACGTCGCATGCGGCCGCTGCGCGATGTGCAAGGACACGCATACGGGCGTGTGCCTGAACGTGAACCCGTCGCGTGCCGGCGGTGCTTACGGCTACGTCGACATGGGCGGCTGGATCGGCGGCCAGGCCGAGTACGTGCTCGTACCGTATGCGGACTTCAACCTGCTGAAATTCCCGGACCGCGACCAGGCGATGGCGAAGATTCGCGACCTGACCTGCCTGTCCGACATTCTGCCGACCGGTTATCACGGCGCGGTGAGCGCGGGCGTGAAGCCGGGCTCGACGGTCTACATCGCGGGCGCGGGCCCGGTCGGCATGGCGGCGGCCGCGTCGGCGCGCCTGCTCGGCGCGGCGGTGACGATCGTCGGCGACATGAACGCGGAACGCCTTGCGCACGCGCGGGCGATGGGCTTCGAGACGGTCGACCTGTCGAAGGACGCGTCGCTCGGCGAGCAGATCGAGCAGATCCTCGGCGTACCGGAGATCGATTGCGCGGTCGACTGCGTCGGCTTCGAGGCGCACGGCCACGGTTCGTCGGGCCATTCCGAGGAAGCGCCCGCGACGGTGCTGAACTCGCTGATGGAAATCACGCGGCCGGCCGGCGCGATCGGCATCCCGGGCCTGTACGTGACGGACGATCCGGGCGCGAAGGACAAGGCCGCGCAGCACGGCAGCCTGAGCATCCGCTTCGGCCTCGGCTGGGCGAAGTCGCATTCGTTCTTCACGGGCCAGACGCCGGTGCTCAAGTACAACCGCAACCTGATGCAGGCCATCCTGTTCGACCGTCTGCCGATCGCGAAGATCGTCAACGTCGAGGTGATTTCGCTCGACCAGGCGCCGGAAGGCTACAAGAAGTTCGACGGCGGCGCGCCGCGCAAATTCGTGATCGATCCGCACGGCTTGCTGGCGGCCTGACGCACGAACGACGGGCATGAAGCGGGCGGTACCGGAGACGGTGCCGCCCGTTTTTCGCTGTGGGCGTGGTTGCGGTCGCGATGTGCCGCGCGCTCAATGCCCGCGATAGACCATCGCCAATTCGGCTCCGTTCGCCATGGTTCGCCGACCATGACGCGTATGCACGCCCACGTGGCGTATCGCGTGCCCGCGTCGCGTCGCGGCGGCGCCGCCTTTCCAGTCGGCGACGCGAACGCCGCCGCGCGCGCCGTTCGGTCCGTGAACCGACGGCGCGCGCCGCGCGAGCGTCGTCGTCGGGCGTCCTGCCGCGTGTCGGGGCGTGCCCGCGTTGCCGGGTTGGACGGCGTTGCTCGACCGATCGGCGTTGGTGTCGACGTTGGCGTCGGCGAGCCGAGCGGTGTCGACCGCCGCGCGTTCGGCCGGGTGAAATGCTTGGACGGGCGCGGGCCCGGCCGGCAACGTCGGCGCATCTGCCGCATGCAGACTGGCGTAGGCCGTCACCGGGCGCGACGCGCTCGGTCCGCGACAGACGGGATCCGCCCGGCACGCCCGGTCGTACGTGACATAGCCACCGACCAGCACTACCAGGGTCAGGATGCTCAGCAGCGGCGCGCTGGACGGGCGCGGCCGCTGGACCGCCGCACCGCGCACCGCGGCCGCGACGCGCGACGACCACGTCGGGACGGGCTGCACCTCGTGCGGGGGCGTGGCCTGCGCGGCGGGCGCATCATCGCTCGATTGGCGCAGCGGCGCGAACGGCCAGCCTCCCAGTCCGCAGACGGGGCACTGCTCGCTGGCGCGGAATGCCATGAAGCCACACTGCCGGCAACGCTGGCTGACGGTGGCGCGCGGTTCGGCACGCAGGTTCAGTGCGCCGCGCAGCGTGTCGCGTGTGCGGACTTTCCGGTTGAGCAGGACTTGCATGATCGTTGCTACCTCGTCTGCTGTTGCCGCCCCGCGAGCATTCCGATGGTCCGCATCGCATCCTCGACGGCAGGGGTCCACGGTCGGCCATAGTTCAGCCGGACGTAGCGGTGAAAGGCGCCCGTCATCGAAAAGATCGGCCCGGGCGCAAGGCTGACCCCGTTCTCCATCGCGTCGCCGAACAATTGCATTGCATTCACGCGCGGCGGCAATTCGATCCACAGGAAAAATCCGCCGCGCGGGGCATACACCTCCGTGTCGGCCGGAAAGTACGCACGAACGGCCGCGAGCATCTGCGCCTGGTGTGCGGCAAGGTTGCGCCGGAGCCTGCGCAGGAAGCGGTCGTACGCGCCGTTGCGCAGGTAGCTGGATACGGCCATCTGCGCGGGCACGTCGGCTGCCGGCGCGCTCGCGTTCTTCACCTGCCTGATCTGCTTCACGTACCGTCCGGCCGCGACCCATCCGACCCGGAAACCAGGGGCGAGGCACTTCGAGAACGAACTGCAATGCAGCACGAGCCCGTTGTCGTCGTAGAGCTTCGCGGGGCGCGTGGGCATCGGGCCGAAATGTAGTTCTCCGAACACGTCGTCCTCGATCAGCGGCACCTGGTGCGAGGCGAGCAGTTCGATCAGCGCGCGCTTGCGCTCGTCGGGCAGCGTCGCGCCTGTCGGATTGTGGAATGAAGTCATGAACCAGCACGCGCGCACCGGATGCGTGTCGAGCGCTTCGGCGAGGGCGTCGAGGTCGAGGGCGGTGCGCGGGTCGACCGGAATCTCGATGGCCTTCAGATGCAACCGCTGCACGGCCTGCAGCACCGCGGGGAAGGCGGGGCGTTCGATCGCGACGATGTCGCCGGGGCGCGTGAGCGCCTGCAGGCTGAGCGTCAGCGCTTCCGCCGCGCCGGTCGTGATGACGATCTCTTCCATCGGCAACGACGCGCCGGCGTTCAGGTACCGCAACGCAATCTGGCGCCGCAGCGCTTCGTTGCCGGGCGGCAGGCCGGCCAGCAGTTTCGCGCGGTCCATGTTGCGGGCGGCCGTCGCCGCATATCGCCACAGGCTGCTCATCGGAAACAGCGAATAGCTGGCAAACGCGGAACCCAGCGGCACGATGTCTTCACGCTTGAGCGAATCGATCAGCTGGAACAGCGCATCGCCATCGCCCGCCTGCGACGCAGACGGTTTGCGGGGTGTGTCGTGACCCGCTCGCACACGCTTGTCATCGAGGTTCGCAACGAAATAACCGGAACGCGCGCGCGCGACGATAAGGCCCTCGCTTTCAAGCGTGTAGTACGCGCGAAAGACGGTGGAAGGACTTACACGATAGGCGCGGCACGCCGAGCGCACGGTCGGGATGCGCGCGCCTGCCGGCAGGTCGCCGCGCCGGATCGAATCGGCAATCGTCTGTGCGAGCACCGCATATCGCTTCATGCCTGGCCTCCGGCCGATCACGGCCGTCGCTGAAAAAAGAGTAGCACGGCGTCCACCGCGTTCAATCCCACCCCGAATCGTTCGTCCGCAAGTTCATCCGCACCACGCTGATACGCACGTTTTCGACCGACTCTGATCCTTTTCTTCAGACCAGCGAACCGGCATTCTTCGCAAGCCTTATTCCCGACGCGTGATCGATACGGTGTTCACGCTCCCCGGCGGCGGATCCGTGACGCCCGCGCACCGTGTGCGGGACTGGGTCGCAGCGTCCTTACCTTACCCGGAAGCAATCAGCGTGAAATCGAAGTTCCTCGTCGCGGGCCTCGTGGCCGGCCTTGCGGTCAACCTGCTCGGCGGCGCCGCCGAAGCAGCCTGCATCAACAATCCCCCGACTCAATCCAACGCGACGTTTCCCGCCGTATTGACCGGCAAGCTCGTCTATCACAGCTACGTGAAGTACGGCGACGGCACGAGCCAGCTGTTCCTGTACGACTTTTCGGCCCGCACGCTCACTCAGTTGAGCAAGAGCAACTGGGGCATCACCGATCCGATGAACGGCGTGTTCAGCCCCGACGGCAAGTGGCTCGCGTTCATGGGCATCAGCAATGGCGCCTGGAACGTATTCATGCTGCAGCTCGGCGCCGGCACGCCGCCGGTCAACCTGACGAACAGCACGGGCGCGACGCGCAACGAGGATCCGAAGTTCAGCGCCGACGGCAAGTCGCTCGTGTTCAAGCAGAACGGTGACGTGAAGCGGGGCACGCTGTCGTACACGAGCACGGGTCCGGTGTTCACGTCGGTCGTGAGCCTGACCAACGCACCGGCCGGCGCCGAATACTCGATGCCGTTCCTCGCGCCGGACGCGAGCGCCGTCTACTACGCGACGGGCACCGGCTCGAACATGGGGCTGATGAAGCGCACGATCGCGACCGGCACGACCGCCGTGTTTGATAAGCCGGCCGGGCTGCAGACGTATTACCCGATCGTGCGTGCGGACGGCATGGTGTTCTACGCGCGCTGGAAGGACACGGGCGGCGCCGACCAGATCTACGTAAAGACGGCGGACCCGGCGTCGACGCCGAACCAGTTGACGCTCAACGACTGCATGAGCAACAACTCCGACCCGGCGCCGGTGAGCGGCACGAATTATGTGTTCTTCTCGTCGACGACGGCGGGCGGCTACCAGCTCTACGTGGGCGACACGACGACCGGCCAGCGCTGGAGCCTGTCGCAGTTCGGCGTGAACGCGGACACGACCAAGGCGAAGCTCGGATCGAGCTACTACGGCGGCCCGGCCACCGCGCAGCCGACGCTGCTGTCGCAAGGTCGCCCGGCTGCTGCGTCGGCTAGCTACAACGCATCGCTGACGGCGGACAAGGCGTTCGACGGCAACACCACGAGCACGCGCTGGGATTCGCCGGAAGGCGCGGGTGTCGATCCGCAATGGATCTCCGTCGATCTCGGCGCGTTGAAGAAGATCAGCAGCGTCGATCTCTACTGGGACGCGGGCGCGCTCGTCTACCAGATCCAGACGTCGACCGACAACGCGAACTGGACGACGGTCTACTCGACGAGCAACGGCGTGTCGTACGGTCACGTCACGCTGCCGAACCTGAACGCGCAGGGCCGCTACGTGCGGATGCTCGGCACGAAGCGGGCGACGCAGTGGGGTTACTCGCTCGACGAAATGCAGGTGTGGGGATCGTAAGCACCAGCAAAAAGGCGGCCTTCGAGGCCGCCTTTTTTATCGCGCCGCGCCCGCGTCACGCATGAATCAGATGAGCCGGAAACGCCGGTGCGGCAGCCGCCGCGCCCTGCGCGAGCGGTGCGACCTGCTTGCGGCGCTCGCGCGTCGGCGCGACGCCGAACGCATCGCGATAGCTCTTGCTGAAGTGGCAGGCCGACTGGAAGCCGCACGCCATCGTGATGTGCATGATCGACATGTCGGTCTGCAGCAGCAACTCGCGCGCGCGGCGCAGCCGCAGCGTCAGGTAATAGTGCGTGGGCGTCATCCCGAGATGCTCGCGGAACAGGCGCTGCAGCTGGCGCTGGGACATGTTCGCGAGTCGTGCGAGTTCTTCGCGCGACAGCGGCTCCTCGATGTTGTTCTCCATCAGCGAGATCACCTCGAACAGCGACTTGTTCGCCGAGCCGAGCCGCGCGACGAGCGGCATCCGCTGTTGCGCGCTCGTGTCGCGCACGTGTTCGACGATGAACTGCTCGGCGATCTGCGTGACGCGCGCGGTGCCCACGCGCGCGGCGATCAGGTTCAGCATCATGTCGAGCGGCGCGACGCCGCCCGTGCAAGTGATGCGGTCGCGGTCGACCACGAACAACTCCTTCAGGAAGCGCGTGTCCGGAAACTCTTCCTTCAGGGCCGACATGTTTTCCCAGTGGATCGCGCATGCATAGCCCGCGAGCAGCCCCGACTTCGCGAGCGCATAGGTGCCCGTGCAGAGGCTGCCGAGCGGTAGCCCCATGCGCGCGAAGCGGCGCAGCGTCGACAGATGGGCGGGCGTGGTCGCGCGTTGCACGTCGACACCGCCGCACACGAATACGATATCCGGCTGCCCCACGCATTCGGCCGGGCCCGTATCGACCGTGAGGCCGTTGCTCGCCGTGACCGGGCCGCCGTCCGGGCTGATGATCGACCAGCGATAGAGCGGCTGGCCGCTCAGGTAATTCGCCATCCGAAGCACCTCGATCGCATTGGTGAACGCGATCATCGTGAAGTTCGGTAATGGCATGAACGCGAAGTGGGACAGCGACGCTGTGCGGTCGGGCGACATGGGGGGCGTTCCTTGAATCTCTAATAGCTTTTGGCCCGAGAGGCACGGATCGGGCTGCCGTATTGTGTGAGCGAGCGCAACAAGCGTGCCATACGGCTAAACCCTAGCTCCATACGTTGTATGGGCCCAAGGCGGATGCTGCGCTGCACCGTAAGCGGGCTGCGTTGCACCTCGACGCGCAGCGCAGGCACCGGCGAAGTGCCTGTCCATGGATGAATCGCTCACGCCGGTTTGCCTTGTCATCTGAAAAAGCACGACCGGTCACTTGTACAAAACGGACGCGCATGGCGGAAAAGGCAAAGAACGCGTCTAAATTCATCAATCCGCCGAAAATCCGAACGACAAGAATAGAGCCGTCGGCAGCCTTGCACTGGATGCGCTGGAAACCCAGGTATGGCGGGCCTCGAGCTTCGGTTTCACGCCCTTTATTCTTCGTCACGGACGCACTATGTCGAACACCCAGCCTTTCTTTTCGCAGCCCCTTGCCGAGCGCGACGCGCCGGTGCGCAGCGCCATCCTGAAGGAGCTCGAGCGCCAGCAGTCGCAAGTCGAGCTGATCGCGTCGGAAAACATCGTGTCGCGCGCGGTGCTGGAGGCGCAGGGTTCGGTGCTGACGAACAAGTATGCGGAAGGCTATCCGGGCAAGCGTTATTACGGCGGCTGCGAATTCGCTGACGAGGTGGAGGCGCTGGCGATCGAACGCGTGAAGCAGATCTTCAACGCCGGCTACGCGAACGTGCAGCCGCACTCGGGCGCGCAGGCGAACGGGTCGGTGATGCTCGCGCTGGCGAAGCCGGGCGACACCGTGCTCGGCATGTCGCTGGACGCCGGCGGCCACCTGACGCACGGCGCGAAGCCGGCGCTGTCGGGCAAATGGTTCAACGCCGTGCAATACGGCGTGAACCGCGACACGATGCGGATCGACTACGACCAGGTTGAGGCGCTCGCATACGAGCACAAGCCGAGCCTGATCATCGCCGGCTTCTCGGCGTACCCGCGCGCGCTGGACTTCGCGCGCTTCCGTGCGATCGCCGACAGCGTCGGCGCGAAGCTGATGGTCGACATGGCGCACATCGCGGGCGTGATCGCCGCCGACCGCCATGCGAACCCGGTCGAGCACGCGCACGTCGTCACGTCGACCACGCACAAGACGCTGCGCGGCCCGCGCGGCGGCTTCGTGCTGACCAACGACGAAGAGATCGCGAAGAAGATCAACTCGGCCGTGTTCCCCGGCCTGCAAGGCGGCCCGCTGATGCACGTGATCGCCGGCAAGGCCGTCGCGTTCGGCGAAGTGTTGCACGGGGACTTCAAGACCTACATCGACAACGTGCTCGCGAACGCGCAGGCGCTCGGCGAAGTGCTGAAGGCGGGCGGCGTGGACCTCGTCACCGGCGGCACCGACAACCACCTGCTGCTGGTCGACCTGCGCCCGAAGGGCCTGAAGGGCGCACCGGTCGAGCAGGCGCTGGAACGCGCGGGCATCACCTGCAACAAGAACGGCATTCCGTTCGACACCGAGAAGCCGACCGTCACGTCGGGCATCCGCCTCGGCACGCCGGCCGGCACGACGCGCGGCTTCGGCGTCGCGGAGTTCCGCGAGATCGGTCGCCTGATTCTCGAAGTGTTCGACGCGCTGCGCGCGAACCCGGAAGGCGACAACGCAACCGAACAGCGCGTGCGCCGCGAGATCTTCGCGCTCTGCGAGCGCTTCCCGATTTACTGATCGACACCGACAACACTGGAGCGAGAGACAGATATGAGCACGCTGCATCAGGACAGCATCATCATCGACGGGCTGAACATCTCGAAGTTCGAGAAGCCGGTGTTCGAAGACATGCGCCGTGGCGGCATCACCGCCGCGAACTGCACGGTGTCAGTCTGGGAAAACTTCACGAAGACCGTCGACAACATCGGCGTGATGAAGAAGAAGATCCGCGACAACGGCGAGCTGCTGACGCTCGTGCGCACGACGGACGACATTTTCCGCGCGAAGAAGGAAGGCAAGACCGGCATCATCCTCGGCTTCCAGAACGCGCACGCGTTCGAGGACAACCTCGGCTACATCGAGGCGTTCGCCGACATGGGCGTGCGCGTCGTGCAGCTTTGCTACAACACGCAGAACCTGGTCGGCACGGGCTGCTACGAGCGTGACGGCGGCCTGTCGGACTTCGGCCGCGAAGTGATCACCGAGATGAACCGCGTCGGCATCATGGTCGACCTGTCGCATGTGGGCGGCAACACGTCGTCGGAAGCGATCGCGTTCTCGAAGAAGCCGGTGTGCTACTCGCACTGCCTGCCGTCGGGCCTGAAGGAACATCCGCGCAACAAGAGCGACGCACAGCTGAAGGAAATCGCCGACGCCGGCGGCTTCGTCGGCGTGACGATGTTCGCGCCGTTCCTGAAGCGCGGTATCGAGGCGAACATCGACGACTACATCGAGGCGATCGACTACGTCGTGAACCTGATCGGCGAAGACGCGGTCGGCATCGGCACGGACTTCACGCAGGATTTCGCGAAGGAATTCTTCGACATGCTGACGCATGACAAGGGCCGCTATCGCCAGCTGACGAACTTCGGCAAGGTGATCAACCCGGACGGCATCCGCACGATCGGCGAATTCCCGAACCTGACCGCGGCGATGGAACGCCACGGCTGGAAGGAGTCGCGCATCCGCAAGATCATGGGCGAGAACTGGGTGCGCGTGTTCAAGGACGTGTGGGGCGCGTAAGCGCCCGCCGAACCGAACCGCCGCCCGCGATTCAACACAAGAACAATCGGGACGTGCCAGCGCTTGCTGCGCAGGCACGCGGACGATGTCGCGCCTGGACCCGAGCCGCGCGGCTTTTTTTCCTCACGGAGTCACCACAATGCAACCGCAACTGCCGATCAACGTCGATCCCGATACCGGCGTCTGGACCACCGACGCGCTGCCGATGCTGTACGTGCCGCGTCACTTCTTCACGAACAATCACGTCGCCGTCGAGGAAGCGCTCGGCGTCGAGGCGTATGCCGAGATCCTCTACAAGGCCGGCTACAAATCCGCATACCACTGGTGCGACAAGGAAGCGAAGCTGCACGGGCTGACCGGCATGGCCGTGTTCGAGCACTACCTGAAGCGTCTGTCGCAACGCGGCTGGGGCCTGTTCTCGATCATCGAGGCCGATCCGGCCAGCGCGCGCGCGAAGATCGAACTGCGCCACTCGTCGTTCGTGCTCCAGCAGCCGGGCAAGGAAGGCAAGCTCTGCTACATGTTCGCGGGCTGGTTCGCCGGCGCGATGGACTGGGTCAACGACACGACGCCGGAAGGCAAGGGCGCGCCGCGCGCACAATCGAAGGAAGTGCAGTGTGCGGCCGAGCACCACGACCACTGCGTCTTCGAAGTGTCGCCGATCGCGCACTGATGCGCTGACATCACGACACAGCAACACAACAACACCCGCAACACGAGACATTCGAACGCCAGAGGTCGCCTGCGATGCGTTATCCCCACCTGTTCAAACCCATGCAGCTGAACCAGCTGACGCTGCGCAACCGGATCGTCAGCACCGCGCACGCGGAGGTGTATGCCGAGCCGGGCGGCCTGCCGGGCGACCGCTACATCCGCTATTACGAAGAGAAGGCGAAGGGTGGCGTCGGCCTCGCGATCTGCGGCGGCTCGAGCCCCGTGTCGATCGACAGCCCGCAGGGCTGGTGGAAGTCGGTGAACCTGTCGAACGACAAGATCATCGACCCGCTCACGCGCCTGGCCGACACGATGCACAAGCACGGCGCGAAGATCATGATCCAGGCGACGCACATGGGCCGCCGCTCGTCGTTCCACGGCGAGCACTGGCCGCATCTGATGTCGCCGTCGGGCGTGCGCGAGCCCGTGCACCGCGGTAACGCGAAGATCATCGAGATCGAGGAAATCCGGCGCATCATCGGCGACTTCGCAGCAGCCGCGAAGCGCGTGAAGGCAGCCGGCATGGACGGCATCGAAATCTCCGCCGCCCACCAGCACCTGATCGACCAGTTCTGGAGCAAGCGTTCGAACCATCGCACCGACGAATGGGGCGGCAGCCTCGAGAACCGCCTGCGCTTCGGCATCGAGGTGCTGACGGCCGTGCGCGAAGCGGTCGGCAAGGACTTCTGCGTCGGCCTGCGGATGTGCGGCGACGAATTCCACGAGGACGGTCTCGATCACGAGGCGCTGAAGGAAATCGCACAGGCGATGTCGGAGACGGGTCTGATCGACTACCTGAGCGTGGTCGGGTCGGGCGGCGACACGCACAACACGATCGCCAACTGCATGCCGCCGATGGCGCTGCCGCCGGAGCCATTCGTGCACCTCGCGGCCGGCATCAAGTCGGTGGTGAAGATTCCCGTGATGCACGCGCAGAGCATTCGTGATGCGGGCCAGGCGGAGCGCCTGCTCGCGAACGGCATGATCGACCTGGTCGGCATGACGCGCGCGCAGATCGCCGATCCGCACATGGTGATCAAGATCCGCGACGGCCGGGAAGACGAAATCAAGCAGTGTGTCGGCGCGAACTACTGCATCGACCGCCAGTACAACGGCCTCGACGTGCTCTGCATCCAGAACGCCGCGACGTCGCGCGAAGCGACGATGCCGCACATCATCGAGAAGTCGCGCGGTCCGAAACGCAAGGTAGTGGTGGTCGGCGCGGGCCCCGCGGGGCTCGAGGCCGCACGCGTCGCGAAGCTGCGCGGCCACGACGTGGTGCTGTTCGAGAAGAACACCGAAGTGGGCGGCCAGGTGATGATCGCCGCGAAGGCGCCGCAGCGCGAACAGATGTCGGGGATCATCCGCTGGTTCGACATGGAAACGAAGCGCCTGGGCGTCGATCGCCGCCTGGGCGTCGCCGCCGACGAGAAGATGATCATGGCCGAGAAGCCGGACATCGTCGTGCTCGCGACCGGCGGTTCGAGCTTCACGTGGCAGGTGCCGGCCTGGGGCGTGGCCGAAGGGCTGGCCGTCAGCTCGTGGGACATCCTGACCGGCAAGGTCGAGCCGAAGCAGAACGTGCTGCTGTTCGACGGCGTGAGCACCCATGCGGGCGCCGGCGTGGCCGACTTCATGGCGAGCCGCGGCTCGAAGGTCGAGGTCGTGACGCCTGACGTGAAGGTGGCCGACGATTGCGGCGGCACGACGTTCCCGATCTTCTATCGCCGCCTGTATGCGCTCGGCGTGATCCCGACGCCGAACACCATGCTCGATCGCGTGTACGAGGAAGACGGCAAGATGATCGCCGTGCTGCGCAACGAATACACCGAGGAACTGGAAGAGCGCGCGGTCGACCAGGTGGTGATCGAGAACGGTTCGTCGCCGAATGACGAGCTGTACTGGAAGCTCAAGCCGGAGTCCGTGAACCGCGGCCAGATCGATCCGCACACGCTGTTCGCGGCCGAGCCGCAGCCGTGCCTGTCGGAAGAACTGGGCAACGGCCGCTTCCTGCTGTTCCGTGTCGGCGACTGCATCTCGATGCACAACGTCCACGGTGCGATCTACGACTCGCTGCGTCTCGTCAAGGATTTCTAAAGATGAATCCGGCTTTCCTCATTACCGCACTGCTGTGGCTGTCGGTGGCGGGGCTCGCGTTCGCGGTCGCGAAGCGCTCGTCCTACTGGCGTCTCGGGCGCGCGACGGCGCCCGGCGCGTTCGGCCTCGCGAACCTGTTCGCGATCCCGAAGCGCTACTTCGTCGACCTGCACCACGTGGTTGCCCGCGATCCGTACATCGCGAAGACCCACGTCGCGACCGCCGGCGGCGCGATCGCCGCGCTCGCGCTGGTGTTCGTCAACTACGGCCTGGCGATCTACTCGCCGTGGCTCGACAAGCTGATCTTCCTCGCGGCGCTCGCGATGCTCGTCGGCGTGGTGTTCGTCTGGCGCCGCCGCGCGGCCAAGGACGTGCCGGCGCGCCTGTCGCGCGGCCCGTGGAACGCGCTGCCCTGGCTGCTCGGCTCGTTCGCGCTCGGCCTCGTGCTGTTCATGGTCGTGCCGGCTGGCGCGATGTCGGGTGCGTTCGCGGTGCTCTGCGCGCTGCTGATCGGCGCCGGTGCATTCACGATGACCGTCGGCGCCGCGAAGGGCGGCCCGATGAAGCATGCGATCGCCGGCCTGCTGCACCTCGCATTCCACCCGCGCCAGGAGCGTTTCGCCGCCACCCGCGATTCGTTCACGGGCAACGGCACGGCCACGCCGCCGACCGCGCTGAAGCTGCCGGACATCGAGCACGAGGAGTATGGCGTCGCGAAGCCGGTCGAATTCCGCTGGAACCAGCTGCTGAGCTTCGACGCGTGCGTGCAGTGCGGCAAGTGCGAAGCCGCGTGCCCCGCGTTCGCGTCGGGCCAGCCGCTGAACCCGAAGAAACTGATCCAGGATCTCGTCGTCGGCATGGCGGGCGGCACCGATGCCGCGTACGCCGGCAGCCCGACGCCGGGCCTCGCGGTCGGCCAGCATCGCGGCGAGCCGAACGGCCCGATCGTGTCCGGCCTGATCGAGGAGCAGACGCTCTGGTCGTGCACGACCTGCCGTGCCTGCGTGCAGGAGTGCCCGATGCTGATCGAGCACGTCGACGCGATCGTCGACATGCGCCGCAACCGCACGCTGGTGCACGGCACGGTGCCGGGCAAGGGCCAGGAAGTGCTCGCGAACCTGCGCGAGACCGGCACGATGGGCGGCTACGACACGGCTGCACGTTACGACTGGTCGGTCGACCTGAACGCACCCGTCGCACAACCCGGCAAGCCGGTCGACGTGCTGTTCGTCGCGGGTGAAGGCGCGTTCGACATGCGTTACCAGCGCACGCTGCGCGCATTCGTGAAGGTGCTGAACAAGGCGGGCGTCGACTACGCGGTGCTCGGCGGGACCGAGACCGACACCGGCGACGTCGCACGCCGCCTCGGCGATGAGGCGACGTTCCAGCAGATGGCGAAGCGCCTGATCGGCACGCTCGGCTCGCTGTCGTACAGGCAGATCGTGACGGCCGACCCGCACGTGATGCACAGCCTGCGCAACGAATACCGCGCGCTCGGGCTGCGCGTGACGGTCAAGCATCACACGACGTACCTCGCCGAGCTGGCCGACAGCGGCAAGATCGCGCCGAAGGCCGTCGACACGCTGCGCGAGAAGCGCACCACGTATCACGACCCGTGCTACCTCGGCCGCTACAACGGCGAGACGGAATCGCCGCGCAAGCTGCTGAAGACGATCGGCATCCAGATCGTCGAGATGGAGCGCAACGGCATGCGCGGCCGCTGCTGCGGCGGTGGCGGCGGCGCGCCGCTGACCGACATCCCGGGCAAGCAGCGTATTCCCGACATCCGCATCGCCGACGCGCGCGCCATCGGCGCGGACGTGGTCGCGGTCGGATGCCCGAACTGCACGGCGATGCTCGAAGGCGTCGTGGGCCCGCGCCCCGACGTGCTCGACGTGGCCGAACTCGTTGCCGCCTCGCTGGAGTGAATCGATGAACACGATCAAACGAATCGATCCGCGCCGGCCGTTCATCATCACGGCCGCGGGCCTGAAGCGCATCACGCTGGGTGAGGAAGGCAGCGCCGATGCGAGCGCCGCGCAGTGGTCCGCGCACGGTCACGGCGCCGCGGCCGCAAAGCCGCGCCGCGCGGTGCAGGACCCGAAGCACGTGATGCTGGTGGTGGCGCACACCGAGCGCGGCGCGCTCGACGACCATGCACGGCAGGCGATCGCCGCCGCCGCGGTGCTCGCCAACGCGCAGACGGAAGTCGCGCTGCTGGCGTTCGGTGAACTGAAGGATGACGCAGCGGCGCTCGCCGTCGACAAGCTGATCGAGCTGGCCGACTTCGACCGTCGTGCCTTCGCGCCCGAAAGCGAATTGCAAGCATTGCAGGCCTGTGCCGCGGCGCTCGCGCCGAAGCACGTGTTCGTGCCCGACAACGCGACCGGCGACGGCGATCTCGGCCGGCGTTACGCGGCGGCTGCCGGCGCGAGCGTCGCGACCCACGTGGTCGAGATCGACGCCAAGCACGTCGGCGCGTATGCGCAGGCCGGCCGTGCGTTCGCGACGCGCGGCTTGCCCGACGTGATCCTGCTCGCGCAGAACGCAGTCGAAGCAAAACTGCCGTTCGTCGGTGCCGGCGAGCGCCTGGCCGCCGACTTCATCCGCCCGGCCGGCGACGCGGCGCAACCGTACCGCGATCTCGGCCTCGAGGAAATCGACGCGGCGCAGGTCGCGCTGGAGGAAGCCGACTTCATCGTGTCGGCCGGCAACGGCGTGTCCGATATCGGCGCGTTCGAGCGGCTCGCCGGTGCGTTCGGTGCGGCGATCGGCGCGAGCCGCGTCGCGGTCGACAACGGCCACTTCACGCGCGACAAGCAGGTGGGTGCGACCGGCAAGACGGTCGAGGCCAGCGTGTACATCGCGTTCGGCATCTCGGGCGCGGTGCAGCACTTGCAGGGGATCAAGGACTGCCGTCACGTGATCGCGGTCAACCTCGACGGCAGCGCGCCGATCGCGAAGCGCGCGAACCTGACGGTGGTGGGCGACGCGCAGGCGACGATCGCCGCGCTGATCGAACAGGTGCAGGCCGCACGCGCGTCGCGCGGACAATCGCCGACCGCGGTCGGCGCCCGTGAATCCGAAGGAGTCGCAGCATGAACGCCCCCCGCCAGTTGCAACGCATCGCGGTGCTCGTTTCCGTGGGCCGGCACCCGGTCAGCGGGACCGCGCGCTACAGCCGCAACGACGCGGCCGCGCTCGAGGTCGGCCGTCAGCTCGCGGAGCGGCATCGCGCGCAGCTCGACGTGCTCCATGCGGGCGACCCCGCGAATGAAGCGCTTGCTGAATACCTCGCGCTCGGCGCGCGGCAGGTCGAGGTACTGGCCTGCCACGACGGCGACGATGCCGCGCATGCGCTCGCCGCGCGCGTCGAAGGCTACGACCTCGTGCTGACCGGCACCCGCGCCGAGGGCGCGTACGACACCGGGATGCTGCCATATCGCGTCGCCGCGACGCTCGGCTATCCGCTCGTCGGCTCGGCCGTCGACGTGACGGTCGACGGCGGTCGTGCGGCGGTCCGGCAATTTTTGCCGAAAGGGTTGCGGCGGCGCGTCGACGCGGCGCTGCCTGCCGTCGTCGCGGTCCATCCGCTCGCCAACGTGGCGCCGCGCTACGCGTATGCGCGGCTGCGGGCCGGGGCGATCCGCCCGGCGCTCACGTCGACCGGCGTAGATGCCGATGCCACCGCGTGGAAGGTCGGCCCGATCGAGCGTAAACCCGTAAAGCTGGTCGCCGCCGAGAAGCGCTCCGGGCATGCCCGGATGCTGTCGGCGACGACGACCGAAAGCCGCGGCGGCAACGTCGTAAATGAAGGGAGTTCAGTCGAAAAAGCACAAGTGATCCTCGCGTATTTGCGCGAGCATCAGCTCATCGACTACTGATGTTGATGCCTGTCGGCAACCACACTGGAACGCAAGGAATCCGGAGCAAACGATGAAAGTATCGGCAGACATTCGTGCACTGATCGAGCGACGCAAGGAAGGTTACAGCCTCGAGGCGCCGTTCTATACGAGCGAGGAAATCTTCGCCCTCGACATGGAGGCGATTTTCCGCCAGCACTGGATCCAGGTCGCGGTCGAACCGGACATTCCCGAGCCGGGCGACTACGTGACCGTGGAACTGGGCAGCGACTCGATCCTGATCGTGCGCGACGATGACATGGAAATCCGCGCGTTCCACAACGTGTGCCGTCACCGCGGCGCGCGTCTGTGCAACGAGGACAAGGGCTCGGTCGGCAACATCGTGTGCCCGTATCACAGCTGGACCTACAACCTGACGGGCCAGCTGATGTTCGCCGAGCACATGGGCGAGAAATTCGACCGCTGCAAGCACAGCCTGAAGCCGGTGCACGTGCAGAACCTCGCGGGCCTGATCTTCATCTGCCTCGCCGAGGAGCCGCCGGTCGATTTCGCGCAACTGCGCGCCCAGATGGAGCCGTATCTGCTGCCGCACGATCTGCCGAGCACGAAGATCGCCGCCCAGGTTGACATCATCGAGGAAGGCAACTGGAAGCTCACGATGGAGAACAACCGCGAGTGCTATCACTGCGTCGCGAACCATCCCGAGCTGACGATCTCGCTGTACGAATACGGCTTCGGCTACCAGCGTTCCGACGCGAACGCCGAAGGCATGGACGCATTCGCGGAAACCTGCGTGCGCCGTGGCAAGGAGTGGGCCGAAATGGGCCTGCCGTCCGCCGAAATCGAAAAGCTGCTCGACGTAACGGGCTTCCGCACCCAGCGCCTGCCGCTCGATCGCCACGGCGAATCGCAGACGCTCGACGCGAAGGTCGCATCGAAGAAGCTGCTCGGCAAGTTCGATCAGGCCGATCTCGGCGGCCTGTCGTTCTGGACGCAGCCGAACTCGTGGCACCACTTCATGAGCGATCACATCGTGACGTTCTCGGTGATTCCGCTGTCGGCCGGCAAGACGCTCGTGCGCACCAAGTGGCTCGTGCACAAGGATGCGAAGGAAGGCATCGACTACGACGTGAAGAACCTGACGGCCGTGTGGAACGCGACCAACGACCAGGATCGCGCGCTCGTCGAGTTCTCGCAGCGCGGCGCGACCAGCAGCGCGTACGAGCCGGGCCCGTATTCGCCGTACACGGAAGGTCTCGTCGAAAAATTCTCGGCCTGGTACATCGGCCGGCTCGCCGAAAAAACCGGCGCGTAGTAGTCAGCGGAACAGCAAGCGGAGTCACACATGATGCGAGATGCGGCCAATTTCGAGCCGGTGGACAGCCGGGTTACGCACCCGGCCTTCTGGAACGCGCTCCCCGAGCGCTGGACGAGCGACGTCGAGGAAACGCTGGTGTGCTGCCACGTGCGGCAGGAAACCCACGACGTGAAGAGCTTCTTCTTCCGTTCGCCGCAGGGCCGTGCGTTCTCGTTCGAGCCCGGGCAGTTCATCACGCTCGAGCTCGACATCGAAGGCGAGACGATCAACCGGTGCTACACGATCTCGTCGTCGCCGGCGCGGCCGCACACGATCTCGATCACGGTCAAGCGCGTGCCGGGCGGCAAGGTGTCGAACTGGCTGCACGACAACCTGCAGCCGGGCGCGTCGGTTCGCGTGCTCGGCCCGGCCGGCGAATTCACGTGCGCACGGCATCCGGCGCGCAAGTATCTGTTCCTGTCGGCCGGCTCGGGCGTCACGCCGCTGATGTCGATGAGCCGCGCGCACCATGATCTTGCAGAGGATCGCGACATCCTGTTCGTGCACAGCGCACGCACGCCGGACGACAT
This sequence comes from Burkholderia sp. AW49-1, assembly GCF_053427845.1. Classification (NCBI taxonomy): domain Bacteria; kingdom Pseudomonadati; phylum Pseudomonadota; class Betaproteobacteria; order Burkholderiales; family Burkholderiaceae; genus Burkholderia; species Burkholderia sp. AW49-1. The sequence continues at coordinate 98,728 of NZ_JBSAXF010000004.1, forward strand.
CATCTTCGCGCGCGAACTCGATCTGATCGCATCGAACCATACGAACTTCCGCACGTCGTTCGTCGTCGAGCGCGTCGGTGCGCGCACCAATTGGCCGGGCGTCACGGGCTTCCTCACGCTGCCGCTGCTGAAGCTGATCGCACCGGACTTCATGGAGCGCGAGATCTTCACGTGCGGCCCCGCGCCGTACATGAAGGCCGTGCGCGACCTGCTCGACGAAGCCGGCTTCGATCGCAAGCAGTATCACGAGGAAAGCTTCTCGTTCGAAACGCTCGCGCAGACCGCGAGCGACGACGTGCTCGCCGAACTCGTGCCGGCGGCCGACGTCGCGGACGTCGCGGACGTCGCGACGAAGCAGTACACCGTCAGCTTCGCGAAGAGCAACCGCGAGATTTCGTGCGGCTCGGAGCAGCACGTGCTCGACGCGGCGCGTCAGTCGGGTGTGCGGCTGCCGGCGTCGTGCACGCAGGGCATGTGCGGCACCTGCAAGGTGAAGCTCGTGTCGGGGCAGGTCGAGATGAAGCACAACGGCGGCATTCGCCAGCGCGAGATCGATCAGGGGATGGTGCTGCTGTGCTGCAGCAAGCCGCTGTCGGATCTGGTGATCGACAAGTAGTCAAAACAAGCCATCGCTTGTCCTGGCGCGTCGCGTCGCGCCCGGACAAGCATCCGTCGGAAAACAACGATACCGCGGAATTGTGGTTGAAGAACCTAGAGAGACAACGCGCACGGTGCGCATTTCAAGGAGATCGACCATGAAGTTGTTCGGAAAGCTGTTGTGGACCGGCGCACTGTCGGCGATGGTGGCACTGAGCGCGTCGGCGCTCGCCGATACGAAGCCCACGTTGAAGATCGGCTACGTCGAAGGCTGGGACGACAGCGTCGCGACGTCGAACGTCGCGGCCCGCGTGATCGAGAAGAAGCTTGGCTACCAGGTCCAGCTCGTACCGGTCGCTGCCGGGATCATGTGGCAGGGCGTGGCGCGTGGCGACCTCGATGCGACGCTGTCCGCGTGGCTGCCCGTCACGCACGGTTCCTACTGGGGTGAATACAAGGCCAAGGTCGTCGATCTCGGCGCGAACTTCCCCGACGCGAAGATCGGCCTGATCGTCCCGGACTACGTGAAGGCGAAGAGCATTGACGACCTGAATGCCGAGAAGAGCAGCTTCGGCGGCCGGATCGTCGGCATCGACGCGGGCGCAGGCGTGATGCGCAAGACCGACGAAGCGATCAAGAGCTACGGCCTGAACTACACGCTGATGCCGAGTTCGGGCAGTGCGATGACGGCCGAGCTGTCGCGCTCCGTCGGTGCGAACAAGCCGGTGATCGTGACCGGCTGGGCGCCGCACTGGATGTTCGCAAAATGGAAACTGCGCTTCCTCGAGGATCCGAAGAAGGTGTTCGGTGGCGCGGAGCACGTCGACAGCGTCGTGAATCCGCAGCTCGAAACGAAGGCCAAGCCGGTCGTCGCATTCCTGAAGAAGTTCCAGTGGAAACCGGGCGAGATCGACAGCGTGATGCTCGCGATCCAGAATGGCTCGAAGCCGGAAGCGGCCGCCGATGCATGGATTGCGGCGCATGCAGACCGCGTGAATTCGTGGACTGAAGGCGCACAGTAAGACTGCGGCGATTCGTCGCGCGAAATCATAAAACATCACGCCGGGAATAGCCCGCAGGAATCCGAAATAATCGGGAATTCATGCGGCCATATCCCGGTTTTCTTTTTCTGATTCTGCAAAGAAGCGCGTAAGTTGTTACACTAGCGCCCTTGTGCGGAGTCATCTGCTTTTGCATCGGACCAGAGTAAGCGCTGAAGCGCTCACTCTGATCGAGAGGAGGAATTGGATGAGTCAGGCAGGACTGCGTGCTAATCGCACCAGTGATGTTGAGGCAAACATCTCACATGATTCGACGGGCCACACGCTGCACCGTGGCCTGACTTGGAAAGACGCATTCTGGGTAACGAGCGGCGTGCCGGCAGGCGTGCTGTTCACGATCGGCGGCGTATGCGCGACGATCGGCCAGCCCGCGTGGGCGATCTGGATCGCCGCGATCACGATGGGGCTGATTCAAAGCGCGACTTATGCGGAAATATCGGGGCTATTTCCTCATAAATCGGGCGGCGCGTCGGTGTACGGCGCGATCGGCTGGGTCCGATACAGCAAGCTGATTGCCCCGGTTTCCGTGTGGTGCAACTGGCTCGCGTGGTCGCCGATGCTCGCCCTCGGTTGCGGCCTCGCGGCGAGCTATGCGCTCACGAGTCTCTTTCCCGCCGATGCGGCGGTGCTGCACTGGCAGCTCAAGGTTGCGGATCTCGGCTTCATCAAGCCAGGTCTTTCGCTGCGAATCAACGCGACATTCATCATCGCGACGATTCTGCTTCTCATCACGTTCAAACTGCAGCACAGCGGCGCGTCGAAGGCGGCACGCACGCAGCGCATTCTCGGCATCGCGTCGCTCACGCCGCTCCTGATCGTCGGCATCGTGCCGTTCGTCACCGGCGACGTGCCGATGTCTAACCTGCTCCCGCTGCTGCCGCTCGGTCATGATGCTCAAGGCAACCTCACGACCGCGACCTTCGGCTCGTGGAACGGGCAGGGCGTCACGATGGCGCTCGGCGCGATGTTCATGGCCGGCTGGGCGTCGTACGGCTTCGAGACGGCGGTCTGCTATACGCGTGAATTCCGCGATCCGCGTCGCGACACCGCGAAGGCGATCTTCTGGTCGGGCGCGCTGTGTCTCGTCGTGATGACGCTCGTGCCGATGGCGTTCCAGGGTGCGCTCGGCACGCAGGCGATGCTCGATCCGTCGATCGGCGACGGCACCGGCGTCGCGGCCGCGATGGCGAAGATCGTCGGCGGCGGCGCATGGGTCGCGAATGCGGTCATCGTGATGCTAATGCTGTCGATCCTGCTGATCGTGATGACGTCGATGATGGGCTCGTCGCGCACGCTGTATCAGGCATCGGTCGATGGCTGGCTGCCGAAGTACCTGTCGCACGTGAACGAGCACGGCTCGCCCACGCGCGCGATGTGGACCGATCTCGGCTTCAACCTCGTGTTGCTGATGATGTCGGACTACATGACGGTGCTGTCGATCTCGAACGTCTGTTACATGCTGTTCGTATTCCTGAACCTTCAGTCGGGCTGGATCCACCGGATGGATCGCGGCAACTGGGATCGGCCGTTCCGCTGCCCGACCTGGCTGCTCGTCGCCGGGTCGATCTGCGGCTACGCGAACCTCGTCTATGTCGGCGCGGGTGCGAACCTGCAGGGCGAAGGCACGCTGCGCAACGGGCTGATCGCAATGCTGCTGATCGTGCCGGTGTTTCTCTATCGCCACTACTGGCAGGATCGCGGCCGTTTCCCCGCGCAGATGCAGCGCGACATGGAGCTCGAGGTGCCGAAGCGCGCGACGTGGCTGAACCTGATGCCGTATGCGGCGCTGATCGGCGCGGCGCTCACGATCTGGCTGTCGTACTACTTCGCGTGGGTGAAGTAAGTACCTGACCGCGGCACGCACTTCGCGCGACGAACCCGGACACCGCACCCGGGGCCGTCGCGCGGAGCGTCGAACGCCAGGCGATAAAAAACCCGACCGGCTGCTGCCGGTCGGGTTTTTTGTCGGCTGCTCGCCGAACGTACGCGCTTACGGAAACACTACCGTCCGGTCGCCGTTCAGGAACACGCGGCGTTCGATGAACGCCTTCACCGCGCGTGCAAGCGTGATGCATTCGACGTCGCGACCCACAGCGAGCAGTTGTTCGGGACGCAGCGCGTGATCGACGCGTTCGACCACCTGCTCGATGATCGGGCCTTCATCGAGATCGTCGGTCACGAAGTGCGCGGTCGCGCCGATCAGCTTCACGCCGCGTGCGTGCGCCTGGTGATACGGCTTCGCGCCCTTGAAGCCGGGCAGGAACGAGTGATGGATGTTGATCGCGCGGTTCGCGAGCTTCGCGCTGGTTTCCTGCGACAACACCTGCATGTAGCGCGCGAGGATCACGAGTTCGGCGCCGCTCGATTCGAAGAAGTCGAGCCACTGCGCTTCCTGCTGCGCCTTGGTGTCGGCCGTGATCGGGAAGTGGCGGAACGGCAGCCCGTGCTGCACGGCGAGCGGCTCGAAATCGGGATGGTTCGACACGATGCCGACGATGTCCATCTTCAGCTCGCCCATCCGCCAGCGGAACAGCAGGTCGGCGAGGCAGTGCTCGAGCTTCGACACCATGATCAGCACTTTCGGGCGCGCGTTCACGTCGTGGATCGCCCATTGCGTGTCGCATTCACCGCCGCCGCCGAGCTCGGTCGCGATCGGCCCGAACTCCTGTCGCAACGCGTCGATCTGCAGCGTCTCATCCGTCGGATGAAACACGCAGCGCACGAAGAAGCGGTTGCTGAGATCGTCGTCGAACACGTTCAGCGCATCGACATAGCAGCGATGGCGCTCGAGAAAGCCGACGACGGCGGCGACCTGGCCGGCCGCGCTCGGGCACGACAGCGTCAGGACGAATTGATCGGGGCGTGAGTCGGCGGTCATGAGATTCCTCGGGGTCATGGGGCGCGAACCCGCGCGGCGGCGCACCGGGGCGCCAGGCTACGCGGGTAGCGGGAGACTCAAGTAAATCAGGACGTTTCTGGCGCGGATAGAACCAACCCGCCGTGTGGCTGGTATCGGCGCGCCAGCGCGGCCGGGCAGCGGCAGGGCTTCATGCGGGCCTGGCGGTGGGCGTCACGCGGGGCGTCCACCGCAGTCCAGCCGGCGTCAGGCGAGTATCCGCTGGACAGCCGGACGGCCGTTCACGCAGGTGCGCACGCGTCCAGCAGCCAGCGCCGGAACACATGGGTCGCATCCGGCTCGGGGCGCTGCGGCGGACGCACGAGGAAGTAGCCGCGCGACGTGACGACGGGCGCGTCGACGAGCTTCACGAGCTGCCCGGATGTGACGAGCTCGTCGACGAGCGGCGACCAGCCGAGCGCGACGCCTTCGCCGAGCAGTGCAGCGTGGATCACGAGCGCGTAGCTGTTGAAGGTCACGCCGCGCGCTGCGGCCGGTGCGTCGAGGCCATGCGCGTCGAACCAGCCGGCCCACGACAACCAGCGTTCGGGGCGCGTCGGCTGCACGTGCAGCAGCGGCAGTGCATGCAGATGGTCGGGCCGTGCGACGTGCGGGTGCGCGGCGCGGAACGCGGGCGAGCAGACCGGCGTGACGGATTCAGGAAAGAGCCGCGCGGCCGTGCACGACGGCCAGTGACCGTCGCCGAACAGGATCGCGATGTCGGCGTGGTCGCGTTGCGCGTCGTAATCCTGTGACGTGACGACCCGCACGTCGACATCCGGCATCACGCGTTTCAGGCCCGCGAGGCGCGGCATCAGCCAGTAGGTCGCGAAGCCGAAATCCGTGACGATCGTGAGCGCGCCGTGTTCGCGGCGCGCGCGCAGCGTCGCGGTGGCGCCGCGCAGCGTGTCGAGGCTCACCCGCACGGCTTCGTACAGGCACTGGCCGTCGCTCGTCAGCGTGACGCCGCGCGGGCTGCGCTCGAACAGCGGCACGCCGAGTTCCGCCTCGAGCTGGAACACCTGCTGGCTCACGGCCGGCTGCGTCGAGCCGAGCTCGCGCGCGGCGGCCGTGAAGCTCTGGAGACGGGCGGCCGATTCGAACGCGCGCAGCGCCTGCATCGACGGTAACGGTTCGGATTTCGACATAAGTCTCTCTAATGGCCTCATAAGGGCCGGACGCCTTCCCGCGCGAATTCGGGCGGGGGATAGTGCTTCGGACGGCACGGCACCGAGCCGGTCCTTCCGCGATTCTAGCCAGTCGCGGCCGGTGCGCGCGGCACTTTCTTCAGACTGCGTCCGTCATGCTGGCTGCGCCGCTGCACAAGCGTCGCAACGTTCCGTTCGAACACCGATTTCCCCACGACTGCCGATGACGAACCCGACTCCCAACATTCTGATCCTGATGGCCGACCAGTTGACGCCGTTTGCGTTGCCGGCCTACGGCAATCGCGTCGCACGCACGCCGACGCTCGACCGGCTCGCCTCGCAAGGCGTGGTGTTCGATGCCGCGTATTGCGCGAGCCCGCTGTGCGCGCCGTCGCGTTTCTCTCTGCTGACCGGCAAGCTGCCGTCGGGTATTGGCGCCTACGATAACGCCGCCGAACTGCCGGCGCAAACGCTGACCTTCGCGCACTACCTGCGCGCGGGCGGCTATCGCACGATGCTGTCCGGCAAGATGCATTTCTGCGGCCCCGACCAGCTGCACGGTTTCGAGGAGCGGCTGACGACCGACATCTATCCCGCCGACTTCGGCTGGGTGCCCGACTGGGACCACCCGACCGAGCGACCGAGCTGGTATCACAACATGAGCTCGGTGCTCGAGGCCGGCCCGTGCGTGCGCACGAACCAGCTCGACTTCGACGACGAGGTCACGTTCGCGGCGAAGCAGAAGCTGTACGACGTCGCGCGCGAGCGTGCGGCCGGACATGACGAGCGGCCGTTCTGCATGGTCGTGTCGCTGACGCATCCGCACGATCCGTACGCGATCACGCGCGAATACTGGGATCTGTACAGCGACGACGAGATCGACATGCCGGCCGTGCGGCTCGATGCGGCCGAAAGCGATCCGCATTCGCAGCGGCTGCGCTTCGTCTGCGAAAACGACCGCACGCCGCCGACCGACGCGCAGACCCGCGCCGCGCGCCGCGCCTACTATGGCGCGACGTCCTACGTCGACGCGCAATTCGGCAGCGTGCTGGCCGCGCTCGAGCAATGCGGGTTCGCCGACGACACGATCGTGATCGTCACTTCCGACCACGGCGACATGCTCGGCGAGCGCGGACTCTGGTACAAGATGACGTTCTTCGAGGGTGGCTGCCGCGTGCCGCTGATCGTCCACGCGCCGGGCCGCTTCGACGCCGCGCGCGTGCGCGGGCCCGTGTCGCACGTCGACCTGCTGCCGACGCTGGTCGACCTGGCCGGCGCGGCGCCGGCCGGCGGCTGGCCCGACGCGGTCGACGGCGCGAGCCTCGTGCCGCATCTGCGGGGCGCGCCCGCGCACGACGTCGCGCTGGGCGAATACCTCGCGGAAGGGGCGGTCGCGCCGGTCGTGATGATCCGCCGCGGCGACTGGAAGTACGTGCATTGCCCGGCCGACCCCGACCAGCTCTACAACCTCGCCGACGATCCGCGCGAGCGCACGAACCTGGCCGGCCTGCCCGAAGCCGCCGACGTGCTCGCCGCATTCCGTACGGAGGCCGCGCGGCGCTGGAACCTGCCGGAACTCGATGCGCAGGTGCGCGCGAGCCAGCGGCGGCGCCGGTTTCATTACGCGGCGACGACGCAGGGCCGCATCCAGGCATGGGACTGGCAGCCGTTCACCGATGCGAGCCAGCGCTACATGCGCAATCACATCGAACTCGACACGCTCGAAGCGATGGCGCGCTTTCCGCGCGTCGGGCGCTGAACGTACCGCATCGCGGTCATTGACGAACGACGGAGGAAGCGAATCATGAAACGGCAATGCAATGCAGCAATCCGGAGGCTCGGCACGGCGCTCGCCGCGGCCGCGTGCGTGGTGGCGATGCAGTCCGCACACGCCGCCGATCCGCAGACGTGTCGCGACGTGAAGATGGCGGCGCCCGGCTGGACCGACATCGACGCGACGAATGCGATGGCCGGCGTCGTGCTGAAGGCGCTGGGCTACCGGCAGGACGTCGCGAACCTGTCGGTGCCGATCACGTACCAGGGCTTGAAGAAAGGGCAGGTCGACGTGTTCCTCGGCAACTGGATGCCCGCGCAGGCGCCGCTCGTGAAGCCGTTCGTCGACGAAAAGTCGATCGACGTGCTGCACGCGAACCTCAGCGGCGCGAAGTTCACGCTGGCCGTGCCCGACTACGTCGCGGCCGCGGGCGTGCACACGTTCGCCGATCTCGCGCGCTATGCGGACCGCTTCGGCGGCAAGATCTACGGGATCGAGCCCGGTGCGCCCGCGAACCAGAACATCAAGCGGATGCTGTCCGACCACGCGCTCGGGTCCGCGAACTGGTCGCTCGTCGAATCGAGCGAGACGGGGATGCTCACGCAGGTCGAGCGCGCGGTGCGGGACAAGCGCTGGATCGTCTTTCTCGCGTGGGAGCCGCACCTGATGAACACGAAGTTCCACCTGACCTACCTGTCCGGTGGCGACGCATATTTCGGCCCGAACTACGGCGGCGCGACCGTCAACACGGTGACGCGCCCGGGCTTTGCCGGACAGTGCGCGAACCTGGCGCGGCTGTTCCGGCAGATGACGTTCTCCGTGGACGTCGAGAACCGGATGATCGCCGACATGCTCGACAACAAGACGTCGCCCGCGCTCGCGGCGCAACACGTGCTGAAGGCCGACCCGGCGCTCGTCGAGGGCTGGCTGGACGGCGTCACGACCGCATCCGGCACGCCGGCCCTGCCGGCCGTGCGCGCGGCGCTCGACGCCCGTTGACCTGCCTCCGGGCGGCCGGTTTTTGCCGTGCCGCCCGTCTACGTGTTTTCCCGACCCGTCGCATCAAGACCATTTAGTGTCGCCTTCAGACGGGTGACCGGAAATATGGGTTTGTATTTTTCGCCAATGGCTCCGTTATTGCGGAAAACGAAATGCCGAAGCCAGCGGACGTACCGAATTCGAATCAGCCGGCGTATTGCTGCGCGCGCCAGGCCACGGTTCTTTCCATCGAAGGGTTCAGGGAGGGTGGTCGACAATGAAGCAAAAGAAAGTTGCCGTAGCCGCTGCACTGGCATGCGCGGCCTGTATTCCCGCCATCGGCCACGCGCAGAGCAGCGTGACGCTGTACGGGATTCTCGATGCGGGCATTACATACGTGAACAACACGGGCGGTTCGCACGTGGTCAAGTTCGATGACGGCGTCTCCTACGGGAACCGCTTCGGCCTGAAAGGCACGGAAGATCTCGGCGGTGGCCTGAAGGCCGTGTTCGCGCTCGAGAGCGGCTTCCACCTCGGCAACGGGCAGCTCGGCTTCGGCGGGTCGGAGTTCGGGCGGCAGGCTTATGTCGGTCTCCAGAACGACTGGGGCACGCTGTCGTTCGGCAACCAGCTGGACATCACCAACGAGCTCGTGTCGATCTACAACATCTCGGCATGGGGCAGCGGCTACGCGATCCACCAGGGCGACTTCGACCGCTTCAACGGCGACCGTCTGCCGAACTCGGTCAAGTTCCTGTCGAACGACCTGAGCGGCTTCAAGTTCGGCGCGATGTACTCATTCGGCAACGTCGCCGGCAACTTCCATCGCAACAGCGCATGGAGCGCGGGCGCAAGCTACACGAAAGGCGACTTCTCGATCGGCGCCGCTTACACGCGCCTGAACAACCCGAACGGCATCTATGCGTTCGACCCGTACGCGATGATCGGCACGCATACGTTCCTCGGCCAGCAGACCGTGACCGTCGATCCGGCGACCGGCGCGCGCACCGACCTGTTCGCGAACACCGCGATGGACGTCGACAGCCAGGGCACGTTCGGCATCGGCACGAGCTACACGATCGGCAAGCTGTCGCTCGACGCGAACTTCTCGTACACGACGATCAAGGGCTTCGGCCAGTCGTCGCACATGCAGGTGTACGAAGGCGGCGGCCTGTACCAGTTCACGCCGGCGCTGAGCTTCATCGCGGGCTACCAGCACACGCGCTTCGAAGGTCACCACTGGAACCAGGGCACGGCCGGCCTGCACTACCTGCTGTCGAAGCGCACCGACGTGTACATCTCCGGCGACTACCTGCGTGCCTCGCAGGGTGTCGATGCGGTGATCGGCTACAGCTTCACGCCGTCGACGACGCAGACGCAGGCCGACGTGCGGATCGGGATGCGGCATTCGTTCTGAGCGGGGGTAGGGTAGTTCATTCGACGTCTTCAGCGAGGTCTCTCTTTGGCGCGAACCGCGGTTCGCGCTTTTTTTTGTAAGGCAGAGTGCCGCGCGAGACGGATGCGCGCGAGACGGGGATTCGGCGGTTGGCGATATCATCGCGGTTTGACACGCCCCGTGTCTAGCCGATCGCCCGTTCCCGCACATCCCTCCGATGACCGCCCCGTTACCCGAATCCCGTTCGCCGTCGCCGTTACCCGCCAACCTGTTCCGTCACGCACCGTTCCAGCGCTTCTGGGGCACGCGCGTGATGTCGTCGCTCGCGTTCCAGATCCTGTCGGTCGCGATCGGCTGGTACGTCTATGCGCTCACGCACAGCGCGTTCGCGCTCGGGCTCGTCGGGCTCGCGCAGTTCGTGCCGATGTTCGCGCTGACGCTGGTCGTCGGGCAGGTGGCCGACCGTTACGATCGCCGGCGCGTCGCGACGATCTGCCAGAGCGTCGAGGCGCTGGCCGCCGGCGTGTTCCTGCTCGGCGCCGCGACAGGGGGGCTCACCGCGCCGGGCGTGTATGCGCTCGCGGCGATCGTCGGCACCGCGCGCGCGTTCGAATCGCCGTCGGTATCGTCGCTGCTGCCCGCCGTCGTGCCGCGCGGCGACCTGCCGCGTGCGACCGCGCTGTCGACGTCCGCGAACCAGGCCGCGCAGATTCTCGGGCCGGCGTTCGGCGGGCTGCTGTACGGCATCGGCGCGCCCGCCGCGTTCGGCACGAGCGTCGTCGCGTTCGCGATCGCGGCGGTGCTGAGCGGCACGATTCCGCTGCGCAGCGCGCCCCCCGCGCGCGAACCGGTCACACTGCGTTCGGTGTTTTCCGGTATCGCGTTCATCCGGCGCGAACCGGCGATCCTCGGCGCGCTGTCGCTCGACCTGTTCGCGGTGCTGTTCGGCGGCGCGACCGCGCTGCTGCCGATCTATGCACGCGACATCCTGCAGGTCGGGCCGTGGGGGCTCGGCGCGTTGCGCGCGGCGCCCGCGGTCGGTGCACTCGCGGGCACGCTGTGGCTCACGCGCTTTCCGTTGAAGGGGCGGCCGGGCCGCGCGATGTTCGGCGGCGTGATCGCGTTCGGCATCGCAACGATCGTGTTCGGGCTGTCGAGGCATTTCGCGGTGTCGCTCGTCGCGCTGGCGGCATTGGGGGCGTCGGACGTGGTGAGCGTCGTCGTGCGCCTGTCGCTCGTGCAGCTGCGTACGCCCGACGACATGCTCGGCCGCGTAAGCGCGGTCAACTCGTTGTTCATCGGTACGTCGAACCAGCTCGGCGAATTCGAATCGGGCGTGACAGCGGCGTGGTGGGGCGCGCCGGCCGCGATCGTCGTCGGCGGCGCGGCGACCATTGCCGTCGCGCTGACGTGGATGAAGTTGTTCCCTCAGCTGACCAACATGAAGTCGCTCGAACGCGACGCTTGATGCGCGTCAGGCGTCCTGCGTCACGCGCACGGCCGTGCCGTAGCAGATGACTTCCGTGATGCCCGACCCGATATCGGTCGAGTCGTAGCGCATCGCGACGATCGCGTTCGCACCGAGCTTGCGCGCGTCGGCGAGCATCTTGTCGAACGCTTGCTGCCGCGCCTTCTCGCACAGCGACGTATAGAGCGTGATGTTGCCGCCGAAAATGGTTTGCAGCGAGGCACCGAACGAGCCGACGATCGAGCGCGAACGCACGATGATGCCCTGCGCGACGCCGAGCGAACGGACGGTCGTGTGGCCGGGCAGGTCGAACGCGGTCGTGACGCGCTCGGGCGAGAGATCGTCGGCGGAGCGGGAGAAGTCGGTCATGGAGGTGCACCGTGTCGCGGAAGTGATCGGACGACGATTCTATCCGGAACGGGAAATCGGACTCGAACGGGCGCGCATGGCGCGCGCCCGTTCGGCGAGGTGTTAAGCGACCGAGGCGCCGTCAGTGCTTGACGGTTGCGCTGCCGTCACCGCCGAGATCGACGGCATACGCGAGCGCCAGCTTGCCGAACTTCAGCGCGTGGTTCGCCTGCCGGTCCGAATTCTCCAGCGTATCGTTCACGGTATGGATATACGGGCTGTCGTTCTGGTCGGCCTCGAACGGGAACGACGCCGGATAGCCCTGCGCATTCCACGACGCGTGATCCGAACAGGCATACCCGCACTGCGACGTGCCGATCGCCAGTTCCGGCAGGTAGGTCTTCGCCAGGTTGGTCAGATAGGTGTTCTGCGCGGCGTTCGTGTAGTCGGTGATCAGGTAGATGTCTTTCGGATCGCCCTTGTAGTTCGTCATGTCGAGCTGCAGCACGCCGACCACGTTCGCATTCTGCGTGCGGAACTGCTTGGCGATCGCCTTCGATCCGAGCAGACCGGCTTCCTCGGCCGCGTAGCCGACGAACTTGATCGTCCGCTTCGGCCGGTAGCCGTTCGCGAGCAGCACGCGCAGCGCTTCGGTCAGGCTCGCAATGCCTGATGCATCGTCGTCGGCGCCGGGCGAGCGCGTGTTTTCCGTCGTGCGGCCGACCGTCGAATCGAGGTGGCCGCCCAGCACGACCGTGCCCGCGGCGGGATCGCTGCCGCGAATCGTCAGGATCACGGATTTTTGCGGAAAGCTCGTATGCGCGAACTGCTCGACGGCGATGTCGGTCCGCGAGCCGGCCAGTTGCTTCCACTGCAGCGCGAGCCAGTCCGATGCGGCGACGCCATGTGACGTCGTGTAGTAGCGGTTCGTGAAGCCGGACATCGACGTGATCGTGCCGACGATGTTACTGGCTTGAAGTTGCTGGATCCAGGTCTTGATCTGCGGTGCGTTCGACACGGTGTAAGCGGTCGCGGCCGCCTGTTTCGCGAGCGCCGCGGGTATCGGCTGCAACGCCTGGCGCGCGTCGTCGAACGACTCGTGCACGATGTAGCCGGGCCCGTGGCCGCGCGCATGGTGTACCGCGTGAGAGAGTTCGCCGAGCCGCGCATCGTCGATCTCGACGACGTGCACGGTTTCGCGGTGCGCGGCGCCGTCGGCCGTCTTGCCGGCGTCGACCGTCGTGCTGTACTGCGCGGTCGCGCTCGCGTCGATGCGTTGAAGCTGGCGGAAAGCGGTGTCGCCGAGCGTGATCCACACCGGCGTCGCGTGCGCGGCGGCGGTCAGCAGCATGCCGCCCAGCGCGGCGCTCAGGCGGGTCAATGTCAGAGTAGGCATGTTCGATCTCGTGAGGATGGCGATGTCGAGGAAGAGGGCGCGCCGCAGGTCGTGCGACGCCGCCCCGCCTGCTGCGGAATTACGACTTCTGCGGCACGGTCACGCCGTACGTGCAGCTCTGGTTGTACGCGTTGCCGATCGCCGTGAGCTGCGCGCTGCTGTAGCCGAGCGCGGCGGCGGCAGTCAGCACGGCTTGCGCGGCGGCCTTCTGGTTCGTCGAGCTGTTGGTCATCGACAGCCCTTTCAGGAACGCCTTGTCCATCGCCTGCGCCCCGATCGCATTGCGCGCGACGAGGTTGCACGACGCCCAGTACTGGCCGGCCGTGTGGATCTCCGCGCCGCGTGCCTGCGCGTAGGTGCGACCGACGTTCCAGTTCGTCACGCGGCCACCCCAGTATTCGTTGTGGCCATCCCAGTTGTAGACCCAGTGATACTGCGCGTCGGACGGGCTCCACTGGTTGAAGTCGCGGCTGTACGCGGCGGCGAGATAGTCGCCCGTGCCTTCCGACAGGCCTTCCTGCTGCGACAGGCCGCCATTGGTCACCCAGTCGTGGATGCCGTGCCCGAGCTCGTGGATCACGACGTCCGCATCTTCCGCATCGTCGACGCCGCCTTGCCCGAAGGTGAGCCGGCCGCTGCTCGACGAGTACGACGAGTTGTCGTCGCCCGATTCGCCGTGCGGGTCGTACTGCACGCCGCCCGTGTACTGGTATGGCATGGCCTTGATGCCGAGCGTCTGGTTCACGTAACGAAGGAACGTGTCGATGTGGTAGTACGTGTTCACCGCCTCGAAGTACAGGTTGCCGCGCGTGAACTCGAACGCGGGCGTCGCCTGTGCCGGGCACGCGTTGTCGCGCGGCGCATCGAAATCGACGCACGACGCATACGGGCCGGACAGCACGTAGCGAGAATTCGACTGCGCGAGATCCTTCAGCGTCACGCGCACGCGCGAGGCCGTGAGCTGCGTGGAGTCCACGTCGTTGTTGTCCTTGTAGCCCGTGCTGCCGTAGCTGCTCTTCGTCGACGACAGCGGATCCGGCCGGAACACGAAACCGGTGCCGTCGGTCGCATAGAACGCCTTGTCCTCGGCGCGCAGCACTTCGCCGCTGCCCGCGTCGATCAGCAATTCCCAGTCTCCTTTCGGGCCGTCCTGCGGGCGGCCGCGCACCTTCCATGCGGTATGCGTGCCGGCTTTGTCGACGAACGCGACGAGCTGCGCGTCGAGGTTCGTGAAGCCGCCGACGCCGAGATACGCGCGCGCGCGGTCGAGCGCCTGCTGCTGGTCGACGGCCTGCGCCTTGCGCGCGGTGGCGACTACGCCGTTGATCGTATTGCTCGCGACGTACAGGATGCGGCCGTCCTTCGCGACCGTCACCGCGATGTCGCTGCCGTACACGGGCAGCCCGGCCGCCTGCTGCTGGAAGCGCACGACGGTGAAATCGGCGTCGTCGCGCTCCGACGTGACCGCGAGGCTCGCGAGCGCGGCCGGATCGAGCCCGAGCTGCGTCGCCTGCGATGCGACGAAATCGCGCGCGGTGGCGGCGGGCGTGGCGGCCGCCTTCTTCGCGCGATACGCGGGGTTGTACAGCGTGACGGCGACGCCGTCGGCGCGGAACTGGCCGGCGGCCGTATCGGCCTTGGCCGCGGCCGGTGCCACGCCGCGCGTCAGGCTTTCGCGCAGGCTCGACGCCTGCGGATTCGCGACCTTGGTATCGGCCGCGCTGCCGCCGACGATGCCGAAACCGAGCGCGAGACCCAGGGCGAGCGGCAATGCTTTGCGTGATGTCTGCATACGTGATCCTCATCTCAACGGTTGGACACGCCCGCGCGCTTGTGGCGAGCAGGCACGACACGGCCCGCGCACCGGCTCGATGGAACCGGTGCGACGAAGCGGTGCAGGGAGATTCGACTGACTGAGGAGAACTAAGCGTCAGGTCGAAAAGAATCGGAGCGGAAAGGCGGCGGGGAAGCGAACGGCAGGCAGGTGCGGCGACGGCGAAGCGAGCATCGTCATGTCATACCCCTCGGATCGGCATTGATGGCGGTTTGGCAGCCCGCGTGGCGCGACGTGCGCAGGCCCGGGCTCTCATCTCCTTAGGGCTGCCTATCTAATTTCGAGGTATGTTACAGAATATTTTCGGTGACATTGCAATTTATTTTCGAAGGCCGCTTCGGTCCGGCGATCAATTGGCGGCATTGTTCGTCGAATGACGGGAAACGCTACCGAAGCGCGCAATGGCGCGCCGGATTGTACGTAAAAGCGGCGCTGCTCAGCGCGTCGCGCGGCGGTCGCTGCGCGGGCTCACGCCGAAACGCGCGCGATACGTGCGCGAGAAGTGAGACGGCGATTCGAAGCCGCATGCGACGCACACCGACGTGATGCTCATGTCGGTCTGCTGAAGCAGTTCGCGGGCGCGATCGAGTCGCAGGTTCAGGTAGAAGCGCGTCGGCGTGTCGTTCAGCGTCGCGCTGAACAGCCGTTCGAGCTGGCGCCGCGTGATCGACACGTCCTGCGCGAGCGCGTCGGAACCGAGCGGGCTCTCCATGTGCCGCTGCATCGTGTCGATCACCTGGATCAGCTTGCGGTTGTGCACGCCGTAGCGCGCGGCGATCTCGAGCCGCTGGCTGTCCGAGCGTTGCCGGATGCGGCTGACGACGAACTGTTCGGAGATCGCCGCCGCGAGGTCGGCGCCGTGCCGCCTGCCGATCAGGTCGAGCATCATGTCGATCGACGCGGTGCCGCCCGCGCAAGTGATGCGCCGGTCGTCGATCTCGAACAGTTCCTGCGTCGCGTTCAGGCCCGGGTAGCGTTCGCGGAACGCGGCGAGCGCTTCCCAGTGCAGCGTGAGCGTTTGCGATGCGTCGAACAGCCCGGCTTCCGCCAGCACGAAGCTGCCGGTGTCGATGCCGCCGAGCGTCGCGCCGTGCCGGTTCTGGCGGCGCAGCCAGTCGCCGAGCGCGCGGTCGTAGCACACGAGCGGATCGAAGCCGGCGACGACGAACACCGTCTCGACCTGCGCGACGTCCGCGTACGCGGCTTCGGCGGCGACCGGGATGCCGTTGCTCGCGGCGACGGGCGCGCCGTCCGCGCTGATCACGTGCCAGCGGTACAGCTCGGTGCGAAAACGGTTCGCGACGCGCAGCGGTTCGACCGCCGACATGAAGCCGAGCGCGGAGAAGCCGGGCAGCAACAGGAAGTGGAAATCCTCGGGCATCGGGGCGTGGGGTGGAATCGGGTGGTCGTCACGGACGGGCGCGATGCGGTGCGGCGCGGCGTGCGATCGGACATACGCGCGCCGCGCCCGGCTCGCGCAAGCTGGACGTTCAACGCCCGATTATCGCGGTTTTGCGGGGGCTCAGCGCGTTTTTGCGCCGCGCGCCGTCCGGCGCGCCGTCGTCGAAGGCAGCTCGCCGAACTGGTCCTTGTACGCGTTCGCGAAATGCCCGAGGTGGATGAACCCCCAGCGCGCGGCCGCTTCGCTGATCGGCAGGTCGGATTGCCGTGTGTCGAGCAGCAGGCGCCGCACTTGCGCGAGCCGCAGCGAGCGCGTGTAGTTCAGCGGACCGGTCTGCGCGACCGACTGGAAGCTGTTCTGCATCGTGCGCCGGCTCACGCGCAGCTGCGTGCACAGGCTCAGGATGTCGACGGGCGCCTCCGGGTGCTCGATCACGTAGTCGTGCACGCGCCGCACGATGTCGGCATGGCACGCATGCGTCAGACGATTCAAAGGCTCGGGCATTCGATACGTGAGCAGATCGACGAGTACGTTCGCGACATCGCTGCGCAGCACGGACTGCGCACGCGTCGTGTCGAACGTATCGGGCGCCGACAGCACGCGTTCGAGCAGCGTCGCGAGCTGCACGCTCGCGCGTTCGCGCGCGGCGACCGGCACGTCGGCGACGCCGCGCCGCAGCGCGCGCTCGTCGAGCCGGAGATCGGCAGCATCCTCGATTTGCTGCATTAGCTCGGAATCGACGACCACGCCGATCAGCGACATGTCGTCGGGCGAATGGAGTTCGAACGGCGAGCCCCCGCGCGCCAATACGATCGTGCCACCCTCGATGCGCGCATCGCCGAATGCGAAGGTGCCCGAGCCGGTGAGCGGCATGCCGAACACCGTATGGCCGTGCGGCAGGCGCCCGCGCTGGATGACCCGCACGTTCGCCGCTTCCTGGAACAGTTGCACGCCGTCGAACTCCACTTGCTTGACCGCGCTGCGATACGAGCCGGAGCCGATCTGGTCGTAGCGTTGGTCCCAACCACGCAGCGCCTCGGCATGCCGGTCCGCGTCGTCGAACATCTGATGAAACACGAGCATGGCGCCTCCGGCGGTCGTTCGGACCGCGCAAGATTAAACCGACCGCATGGTCGGTGCAATACGGATGAGCGCTATTTCCGTGGGGTTTTGGAGGGGGCGGAAGATGTCGACCTCGGGTGCCTTTCAGGCGGTTTTCCAATATCCCGAATCGGCACGCACGCGTTGCCGGTACGGGTGCCGAGCGGATTTATTGTCGAACTACAGTTGCCCCACATAACGTGAATCCCAACTGGAGGCGACATGAGAACAAGGCGACGCACCGCGGCTTTCGCGGCGACGCTGGCGTTCGCGGCGGCGTGGGCCGGCAGCGCATACGCGACGGAAAAGCCCGAGGAACTGGTCGTGCAGAAGATGCCGCCGTGGCATCCGCACGAGGTGTACGTCGTCGATATCGCAATGCCGACGATGACCGACGGACGCATCTTCGTGTACGACGCCGATGCGAAGAAGCTGCTCGGCCAGATTGACGGTGGTTTCGCGCCCGGCTTCGCGATCTCGCCCGACCGCAAGACGAGCTTCGTTGCGACGACCTATTTCTCGCGCGGCTCGCACGGCACGCGCACCGACGTCGTCGAGATAACCGACAACACGACGCTCGACCACACGGGCGAGATCGTGATTCCGGCGAAGCACGGGCAGCACGTGCCGTCACCGTACAACACGGCGTTCAGCGCGGACGGCAAGCTGCTGTACGTCGCGAACATCACGCCGGCCGCGTCGGTGACGGTGATCGATGCGGTATCGAGGAAGGTGCTGTCGGAGATCGACACCGCGGCATGCGTGCTCGCCTATCCGTCGGGGAACGATCGCTTCACCGCGCTGTGCGAGAGCGGCAAGGCGATCACCGTCACACTCGACACCAACGGCAAGGAGGTGAAGCGCACGATGTCCGACGCATTCATCGACGTCGAAAATGATCCGGCCTTCATCAACGCTTCGCGCTACCACGGCGGTTATCTATTCACGACGTACCACGGCAACGTGCGCAGCGCCGACTTCAGCGGCGACAAGCCGACGTTCGGCAAGTCGTGGTCGTTGCTGAGCGACGCCGAGCGCGCCGAAGGCTGGCGTCCGGGCGGCATGCAGCAGACGGCCGTGCAGGTCGGGCAGAACCGCTACTACGTGCTGATGCACAAGGGCGGCGACGGCACGCACAAGGATCCCGGCACGCAGGTCTGGGTGTACGACCTGAAGTCGAAACAGCGTGTCGCGCGCTGGGACCTCGCACAGCTGAATGTCGATCCGCTCGTGTCGATCCAGGTCAGCGAGGACGAGAAGCCGCTGTTCTACGGACTGACGGGCACGTCCGATCTCGTCGTGATGGACGCGCAAACGGGCAAGCTGCGGCACGTCGAGAAGCAGATCGGCAGCACGTCGACGCTGCTCGTGAACCCGTGAGGCCGCAATGACGCTCGATCCCGTACTCGCCATCAGCGCACAGGCAGGCGCGGCCGTCGTCGTGCTGCTCGGCGCCTTCGCCAAGATGCGCCGGCCTGCGACGTTCCGGCGGGCGCTCGCCGGCTATCGCCTGCTGCCCGACGCGCTCACCGCGCCCGTCGCATGCGCGATTCCGCTTGCGGAAGCCGTCTGCGCCGCGGCGCTGCTGTTTCCCGATACGCGCACGACCGGCGCGCTCGGCTTGATCGCATTGCTGCTCGTATTCGCGGCCGGCATCACGATCAACATCTTGCGCGGCCAGACCGACATCGACTGCGGCTGCTCCGGTTTCGCCGCCGCGCGCGCGGACGCGCCGCGCGGTATCGGCTGGCTGCATGTCGCGCGCGTGCTGCTGCTCATCGTGCTGACTGCGACCGCGTTCGTCGAACCGGGCAGCCGCCCGGTCGTGTGGTTCGACTACGTGACGCTGTCCTCTTCCGTGCTGCTGATCGTCTGCGCGCTGCTCACCGTCGACGTGCTGCTCGCCAACGTACCACGCCTTTCCCACCTGAGGAATTCATGATGCAAACCGCTCTCACCGTTTCCACGGCCTTGCTGTGGGTTGCCGTTTTCGCGCTCGGCGCAATCTGCCTCGCGCTCGTGCGCCAGATCGGCATCCTGTACGAACGCATCATGCCGGCCGGCGCATTGATGATCGACAAGGGGCCGGCGGTCGGCGCGATCGCGCCGACGTTCGAACTGACCGACATTCGCGGCTCGCAGGTGAAGGTCGGCGGTATCGATGCATCGGGCAAGGCGACGCTGCTGTTCTTCCTGTCGCCGACGTGCCCGGTCTGCAAGAAGCTGCTGCCGCTGTTGCCGTCGCTGCAGGCGAGTGAATCGACGCCGGTGAACATCGTGCTCGCGAGCGACGGCGATCTCGACGAACACACGCGCTTCGCACAGAAGCACGACCTTGCACGTTTCCCGTACGTGCTGTCGCAGGAGCTGGGCCTCGCGTATCAGATCGGCAAGCTGCCGTACGCGGTGCTGCTCGACGACACCGGTGCCGTGCGCGCAAAGGGGCTCGTCAACACCCGCGAGCATCTCGAGAGCCTGTTCGAAGCGAAGGAGCGTGGCGTTGCATCGCTGCAGGAGTTCGTGCACGGCGATCACGACCATGGCGGTCACGAAGGGCACGCGCAGCACGCGTGACCGGCCGACCCTCTTTCAACGTCAACGGAGAACAACCACATGGGGCTGTTTGATTCATGGTTCGAGCGGTCGGCGCGCGGCGTCGCGCAGCATAGTTCGCGGCGTAGCGCGATGGCGAAGCTCGGCAAGGTGCTGGTCGGATCGGCGATGCTGCCGCTCTTGCCCGTCGATCGCACCGCGTATGCAGCGGATGCGGCGTCGGGCGCATCGGCGGCTTCGGGTGCTGCCGCGCCGGGTGCGAGCGACGACCCGATGAGCTGCGATTACTGGAAATACTGCGCGATCGACGGCTGGCTGTGCAGCTGCTGCGGCGGTACGTCGAGCAGTTGCCCGCCGGGCACGACGCCATCGCCGATCACGTGGATCGGCACGTGCCGCAACCCGCACGACGGGTCGGACTACATCGTGTCGTACAACGATTGCTGCGGCAAGACATCGTGCGGAAAGTGCTTCTGCAACCGCAACGAGCGCGAGAAGCCGCTGTACAAGCTGTCGCTGAACAACGACATCAACTGGTGCATGGCGAACGGAAATTCGAACTACCACTGTTCGGTTTCGGTCCTGCTAGGAGCGGCGAAGCAATGAAAATGAATCATGGTGGAAAGTTCGTTGTCGCGTGTGTGGCGGCTGTCGCGGGGTTTGCGTTGCCGGGTTTCGTCGATGCGCAGCAGGCCGTCCACTACCCGGCGGGCAAGAGCCTGTTCGATGCGCAGTGCGCGGTGTGTCACCAGGCGGGCGGCAAGGGGCAGGACGGCCTCGCGCCGCCGCTGACCGAGTATCCGGGCAGGTATGCAACGGCCGACGCGGGCCGCGTGCAGCTCGTCGCGACGTTGCTGCACGGGATGTTCGGCGAGATCACGGTGCACGACAAGCGCTACAACTTCAAGATGCCGTCGTTCGCGAGTGCGAGCGATGACGATATCGCGAACGTGCTGAACTATGTCGTGTTCGATCTCAACGACAAGCACGGCGACGCGAGGCCGTTCACGGCGGCCGACATTCGCGCGGCGCGCGTGAACGAGATGGACGGCACGGCCGTTCATGCGCAGCGTGCGGTCGTGACGAAGGGGCTGGGGCTTTGAATGCCGCGCGCATGGGCTTGCGTGGCGGCCGGCGCGCGGCGGCGTGCCCGAACGTTTCGTTCATGGCAGGTTGCCTGTCTTCGATGCTGGTCGCTGCCGCGTTCGCGATTGCCGTACCCGCGCATGCCGACGGCGTGATCGACGCGACGCTCGCGCGACAGCACTGGGTGCTCAACTGCATGGGCTGCCACACGGCGACGGGCGGCGGCATTCCGGGCAAGGTGCCGCCGCTCGCGAACTCGCTCGGTTATTTCACACATCTGCCGGCGGGGCGCGAGTACGTGATGCGCGTGCCCGGCGCGTCGAATTCGGCGCTGTCGGACGAGGATCTCGCCGACGTGCTGAATTGGGTGCTCACGACGATGAACCGCGATGCGCTGCCGCACGACTTCAAGCCTTATACCGCCGCCGAAGTCGCCGCGCATCGGCGTCCGGCGTTTTCGGACGTCGCGACGGTACGCGCCGGGCTGGTCCGCGCACTGCATGAGCGCGGAATCGAGGGTGTGTCCGAGCGGTACTGATCGGCTTTGCCGATGGCGCTTGGGCGCCGGTGTCGCGGTTGCCCGCATCGTCTTCGCAGGTGATGGCACCTGAGCGCACCCATGTCACGATCTCGACGTCCCAGTGAGCATGCGGGCAGAAGCCGGAATGCGGCGCGAGCGCATCGTCGTTCCACTGATAAAGCGCGCCGAGTGGTGCATGGTCGGCGCATCCGAACTCCCCGAAACGGAAATGCAGCCGTGTGTCGCGCCACGCGCGTCTGATTGCGCCAAGCGACGAAAAGACACGATGTTCGATCATGATCTGCGTCGGGCGGACGCGCTGGCACATCGGTGCGGAGCGATCGTAGACGATCGCTCCGCGCCCGGTGCGCCTGCGCCACGCTCAGATCTGCTGCTGGCCGCCATCGACGAACAATTCGATGCCGTTCACGAAGCTCGCGTCGTCCGACGCGAGGAACAGCGCGGCGCCCGCGATCTCTTCCGGCTCGCCCAGGCGCCCCATCGGAATCTGCGCGGCCAGGTAATCGGCGAGACCTTGCCGTTGCGCGGCGTCCTGACCGGCGAGGTCGAGCAGGCCCGGCGTGCGGGTTGCGCCCGGGCTGATCGTGTTCACGCGAATGCGGCGCTCCTTGAGGTCGAGAATCCAGCTGCGAGCAAACGCGCGCACCGCCGCCTTCGAAGCCGAATACACGCTGAATGCAGCGGTGCCCGCGCTGCCGGCCGTCGAGCCGGTGAGGATCACCGATGCGCCGTCGGCGAGCAGCGGCAACGCCTTTTGCACCGTGAACAGCACGCCCTTCACGTTGCGATTGAAGGTGTCGTCGAAGTGTTCTTCCGTGATGCTGCCGAACGGCAGCATCGAACCGCCGCCGGCGTTCGCGAACAGCACGTCGAGACGTCCGTGTTCTTCGTTGATTTGCGCATACAGCGCGTCGAGTTCGTCGAGCTTCGTGGAGTCGACGCGTACGCCCGTCGCGTTGCCGCCGCCTTCGCGGATCGCATTGACCGCGGCATCGAGTTCGGCCTGACGGCGGCCGGTCAGGTAGACGTGCGCGCCTTCCGCCGCGAAGCGCTGCGCGGTGGCGAGGCCGATGCCGCTGGTGCCGCCGGTGACGAGTGCGATCTTGTTGTCGAGCTTGCGTGCCATGGTGATTCTCCTTTCGTTCAGTGAGTGGGTGACTGCGTTTCGGTGTTGCGTGCTGCGATGTAAGGAGAATATCGACGTGCCCTTCTTTTCGAAATAGAATTGATCGCAAGTCAACGTTGCATAAATGAAAAGATGAGGGAAAATGGCCAGGCTGCCTGACTTCGAAGGGCTCGCGATGTTCGCCAAGGTCGCCGAGGAAGGATCGTTCGCGGCGGCGGCGCGCGCGATGGGCGTATCCGTGGCGACCGTTTCGCGCGGCGTCGCCCGTCTGGAAGACCGTTTGGGCGGCCGACTTTTCAACCGGACGTCCCGTCAACTGGCGCTCACCGAGTTCGGCCGGACAATCTGCGAAAAGGCCGGCGAGGTGTATCGCCATGCCGAAGAAGCGGAAAGTGCCGCGCGCGAGATGGCCGTGCAGCCGCGCGGGCTGGTGCGCCTCGCGGTGCCGATGTCGTTCGGGTTGCGCTGGGTCGCGCCGCTGCTGCCCGGTTTCTTTCGTGCATATCCGGACGTGTCGATCGACCTGCATCTGTCGGATGCGTCGGTCGACCTGATCGCAGACGGTTTCGATGCCGCATTGCGCATCGCCGCGCTGCCGGATTCGTCGCTGGTGGCCCGGCGGTTGTGTGCGGTGACGCAATACGTGGTGGCGTCGCCTGCATACCTGAAGCGCGAAGGACGGCCCGCGCATCCGCGCGAACTGGCGGGGCGGCCATGTCTCTCGTACGCGTATCGGGCGCATAGCGATGTGTGGCGTTTCACGAACGAAGCGGGTGACGAGGAGGCGGTCATGCCGAACGGTCCGCTGCGCGTGACGAATGCCGATGCGCTGTTGCCGACGCTGCTCGCCGGTCTAGCGATTGCGGAGCTGCCCGAATTCATCGCCGGCGAATATCTGGCCGATGGCCGCCTCGAAGCGATCCTGACCGACTGGTCGTTGACGAGGGGCGGCCTCTACTTCGTCACGCCGTCCGCGCGCGCACGGCCCGCGAAGGTTGCCGCACTGTCCGACTACTTCGCCGAACATCTGTCGGATCCGTCCTGGCGATGGCCGAAGTGATCGATTGCCGCAGTGCGCCATACGACACACCAAAATCCCCTGATGTCCGACGGCTTTCGCTAGAATCGATCATCGTTCAGGTACAAGCGCAGAAATGCATCGGTGCGGCGGTATCCGCTACGCGAATGCCGCTCGCGCTCATCCCATGGTTCATCCTTTACCGGAGGCGAACGTGCCAGGCTTACTTCCCGATGTCGATCGTGACGGGCTTCTCGAATATTCGGTGGTGTACACCGACCGGTCGATCAATCACATGTCGCAGCGCTTTCAGGGCGTCATGCGCGATATTTCCGCGGCGCTGAAGAAGGTCTACCACGCGAAGGCGGTGGCGATCGTTCCGGGCAGCGGGACGTTCGGCATGGAAGCCGTTGCGCGCCAGTTCGCGACGGACAAGAAGTGTCTGGTCATCCGCAACGGCTGGTTCAGCTTCCGCTGGTCGCAGATTTTCGACATGGGCCGCATTCCGTCCGAGTCGATCGTGTTGAAGGCGCGTCCGGTCGAGCCGGGCAGGCAGGCGGCGTTCGCGCCGGCCCCGATCGACGAAGTCGTCGCCGCGATTCGCGAACACAAGCCGGATCTGGTCTTTGCTCCGCATGTCGAAACCGCCTCCGGGATGATGTTGCCCGACGCGTATCTGCGCGCGGTGGCCGACGCCGTGCACGCGGTCGGCGGCATGTTCGTGCTCGATTGCATTGCGTCCGGGACGATCTGGGTCGACATGGAGGCGAGCGGCGTCGACGTGCTGATCAGTGCGCCGCAGAAGGGCTGGAGCGCGTCGCCTGGCTGTGCGCTGGTGATGATGAGTCCGCTTGCGCGCGAGCGAATCGATGCGACGACCAGCACCAGTTTTGCGTGCGATTTGCGCAAGTGGCTGCAGATCATGGAAGCGTACGAGAACGGCGGGTTCGCGTACCACGCGACGATGCCGACGGACAGCCTCGCGACGCTGCGCGACGTGATCAAGGAAACGGAAGCGTACGGCTTCGACAAGGTGAGGGCGGAACAGCTCGAGCTCGGCACGCGGATTCGTGCGTTGCTGGCCGAGAAGGGGTTCCGGAGCGTGGCGGCGGAAGGCTTCGAGGCGCCGGGCGTCGTCGTGAGCTACACGGACGATGACGACATCCGGTCCGGCAAGAAATTCGTCGACGTCGGCATGCAGATCGCGGCCGGCGTGCCGTTGCAATGCGATGAGCCGGCGGATTTCAAGACGTTCCGGATCGGCTTGTTCGGGCTCGACAAGCTGCATGATGTCGATGCGGCGGTCGGGCGATTTGCTGACGCGTTGGAACGCGTCCTGTAGCTCGCGTTTTCGATCGGCCGAGGTCGGAAGCCGCCAAATCCGGCGGCGGCTTCCGACCCAAACAAGCCGGACGTTGCCGTTCGTAAAGCACTGTTGGACTGCGGACGGTTTCCCGCGCCCGTACTCGACCATTTTGGACAGTGACATGACCGAATGCGCTCTGACATTTGCCAGTCAAACCGAATGGGAAAGCTGGTTGGCGCAAAACGGCGGAACTTCGAGCGGAATATGGCTGCGTCTGGCGAAAAAGGGTGCCACGCACCGAACCGTCACCTACGACCAGGCGTTGGAAAGCGCGCTCTGCCATGGCTGGATCGATGGCCAAAAACAGGCTGAGAGCGAGACGTACTGGCTACAACGCTTCACGCCGCGCTCAGCAAAGAGCATCTGGTCCAAACTCAACAAGGACCGGGCCGAAGCGCTGATCGCCGCAGGCAGGATGCGTGCATCCGGCATGCGCGAGATCGAGAAGGCGCGGCAGGACGGCCGCTGGAAGGCTGCTTATACGTCGGCCAGCAACTCGACCGTGCCGGACGACCTGCAGGTGGCGTTGGACGCAAATTCGAAAGCCAAGGCGTTCTTTGCAACGCTGAACAGCCGCAACCGCTATGCCATCCTGTTCCGGATACAGAATGCGAAAAAGCCGGAAACACGGGCGCGTAAAATCGCGGAATTCGTCGACATGCTGAACCGCGGTGAAACCTTCCATCCGTAAAACTCGTGCTTCTGATGGAGATCTTGCGAAACGCGGGCATCGAATCTCTGATGGCCGCTTCGTTACGGCAGCCTTCATGCGCGGGAAAGGTTGTGCCTGCAACAAACATCGAACTTGTGTCTGCTCGCGTACGCTTCATGCGGCGATTCGTTGATCGTCCGAAGAATCTCGTCGACCAGAGCGATGTCCGCGCCGGTTGCGGTGCAGACCGCAACCTGCTGACCGACGAGGTCGGCCGTAGCCGACCCCGCATCGACCGCAATTACGCGGCCGCGTTGCGATTCGCCTCGATCACCGTCAACGCCGTCATGTTCACGATCCGTCGCACGGTCGCACTGGACGTGAGGATGTTCACCGGCGCGTTGACGCCCAGCAGGAACGGCCCGACCGCAACGTTACTGCCGGCCTCGGTCTTGAGCAGGTTATAGGCGATATTCCCTGCATCGACGTTCGGACACACGAGCAGGTTCGCCGCACCCTTCAGCGGCGACATCGGCAGCAGCCGCGCACGCAGCGCCTCGTCGAGCGCGCAGTCACCGTGCATCTCGCCATCCGCCTCGATGTCCGGGGCATGCGCACGAATGATTTCCAGCGCCTGACGCATCTTCACGCCCGAAGCCGCGCTCCCCGACCCGAAGTTCGACCGCGACAGCAATGCAACCTTCGGCGAAAGATTCAGCCACTCCATCTGCCGCGCGGCCGCGATCGTGAATTCCGCGATCTGCTCCGCATCCGGGTTGTCGTTGACGTGCGTATCGACCAGCGCGACCGTTCGCTGATTCAGCAGCAGGATGTTCATCGCGGCGTAGGTCGACGCATCGGGCTTCCTGCCGATCACTTCGTCCACGAACCGCAGGTGATTGTGATACTCGCCGACCGTCCCGCAGATCATCCCGTCCGCATCGCCGAGCCGTACCATCATCGCGCCGATCAGCGTCAGGCGGCGCCGCATTTCGACACGCGCCATTTCCTTCGAGATGCCGTCGCGGCAGCGCAATTCCCAATACGTCGTCCAGTATTGCGGGAAACGTTCGTCATATTCCGGATTGGTCACTTCGACATCCTGACCGAGACGCAAGCGCAGGCCGAACCGCTCGATACGCGCGAGCAGCACCTCCGGACGCCCGACCAGGATCGGACGCGCGAGCTTCTCGTCGACGATGACCTGCACCGCGCGCAGCACGCGCTCGTCCTCGCCCTCGGTGAACACGATGCGTGCCTTGCCGCCGTCGCGCACGAGCTGGCGCGCGGTCGCGAACAGCGGCTTCATGAACGCGCCCGAGTGGTAGACGAACTGCTGCAGCTGCTCGACATACGCGTCGAGATCCGCGAGCGGGCGCGTCGCCACGCCGCCTTCGATCGCGGCCTTGGCCACGGCCGGCGCGATGCGAACGATCAGGCGCGGATCGAACGGCTTCGGAATCAGGTATTGCGGACCGAAGGACACTTCATCGCCGCCATAGGCCGCCGCGACGATGTCGTTCTGCTCTTCCTGCGCGAGGCCGGCAATCGCGTGAACCGCGGCGATTTCCATTTCACGGGTGATCGTCGTTGCGCCCACATCCAGTGCGCCGCGGAAAATGTACGGGAAGCAGAGAACGTTGTTGACCTGGTTCGGGAAATCCGAGCGGCCCGTCGCGATCACGACGTCGTCGCGCGTCGCATGCGCGAGTTCCGGGAAGATTTCCGGCGTCGGATTGGCGAGCGCGAGAATCAGAGGGCGCGCGGCCATCGCCTTCAGCATTTCCGGTTTCAGAATGCCGCCGACCGACAGCCCGAGGAACACGTCGGCGTCGCCGATCACTTCGGACAGCGTGCGCGCGTCGGTTTCCTGCGCGAAGCGTTCCTTGGCGGGATCCATCAGCGTGGTGCGGCCGCGATAGACGACGCCTTCGATATCCGTCGCCCAGATGTTCGCGACCGGCAGCCCGAGGTCGACGAGCAGGTCCAGGCAGGCCAGCGCCGCGGCACCGGCGCCCGACGTCACGACCTTCACCTCGGAAATCGACTTCCCGACCACCTTCAGCCCGTTGATGAACGCGGCGGCGACGGTGATGGCGGTGCCGTGCTGGTCGTCGTGGAATACGGGAATCTTCATGCGCTCGCGCAGCTTGCGCTCGACGGTGAAGCACTCCGGCGCCTTGATGTCCTCGAGGTTGATCCCGCCGAAAGTGGGCTCGAGGCCGGCGATGATGTCGACGAGCTTGTCCGGATCGGTCTCGTTGATCTCGATGTCGAACACGTCGATCCCCGCGAACTTCTTGAACAGCACGGCTTTGCCTTCCATGACCGGCTTCGACGCGAGCGCGCCGATGTTGCCCAGACCCAGCACGGCGGTGCCGTTGGTGATGACGCCCACCAGATTCCCGCGGCTCGTGAAGCGATGCGCGTTCAGCGGCTCGGCGGCGATCGACTCGCACACGCTGGCGACGCCGGGCGTGTAGGCGAGCGCCAGATCGCGCTGCGTCACGAGCGGCTTGCTGGCGACGACGGAGATCTTCCCCGGGGTCGGAAACTCGTGATAGTCGTACGCGGCCTGCTGCTGAGTCTCTGTCTGTTTCATGTTTTTGGGTCCGGGCGTGCGCGCCAGGCCAGTCCCGACGCGATCCATGAGGTGATTCTAGGGATCGGCCATAAGGAGATGATTCTGTTTTAATATCGGTCCATCACTTTTTCATGATGGTATGGCGGTTCGGCAATGACATTCGACGCGAACGACGTGGTCCGGCGGCTCGGTGCGCGCCTGAAGATGCGGCACCTGATGCTGTTGCTGCAGATCCAGCAGCACGGGTCGCTGACGCGCGTCGCGGAGCACATGGCCAGCAGCCAGCCTGCCGTCACGAATGCGCTGTCCGAGCTGGAAAGCATGTTCGGCACGCCGCTGTTCGAGCGCTCGTCGCGCGGGATGCGGCCGACCGCGCTCGGTTCGGTGGTGCTCGAGCGCGCCAGGGCAATGCTGAAGGACCTCGACCATCTCGCACGCGAGATGGAGGCGGTCGCCGCCGGTCACGCGGCTCACCTGCATATCGGCGTGATTCCGTTTATTTCGGGACAGATGCTGTCGGCGGCGCTCAAGCGGCTGCAATCCCGGATGGAGCGGCGCCTG
Organism: Burkholderia sp. AW49-1; assembly: GCF_053427845.1. Lineage (NCBI taxonomy): Bacteria > Pseudomonadati > Pseudomonadota > Betaproteobacteria > Burkholderiales > Burkholderiaceae > Burkholderia > Burkholderia sp. AW49-1. The sequence goes on from NZ_JBSAXF010000004.1 coordinate 127,614, forward strand.
ACCGTGACGATCCATGAAGGCACCAGCGACCAGTTGCTGCTCCAGCTCAAGGACCACAGCGTCGATCTCGTGATCGGGCGGGCGTCGTCGGCGATCGATCTGGGGCAGGTTTCCTTCGAAGTCCTGTACCAGCAGCAGCCGCGGATGATCGCGAGCCGGCGCCTCGCCGCGAAACTGGCGCGCATGAAGCTCGACTGGGAGAAGCTGCGGGAGCTGGACTGGATTCTCGGCGCGCCGCATACACCGATGCGGGAGCAGGTGACCGACCTGTTCCTGTCGGCCGGCATCGCGCCGCCCGTGCCGATCGTCGAAAGCTACTCGTCGAAGCTGATCGGCGAAATGATCGCGTCGAGCGACGACGCCGTATCGATCGTGCCGGCTGATATCGCGGAAGAAATGGTGCGCATCGCCGGCGTGGCGATCGTGCCTTACTCGCTGGTCTGGACGCTGCCGCCCATCGCGCTGTTTACGCGCGCCGCCGATTCGCATGCGCCGACGCGGGATCTGCTGGTCCAGGCGCTGCGCGAGATCTGCAGGGAAACCTACGTCGAGGTACCGCGATAACGTGTCGGGCGCCGGCCCGCACCGGCCCGGCCGGAATCGACATCACGCTCGTTCCGGCGCCACCGTCGAAGCACGCTCCGCCGGTATCCATCACGCCGCATCCGGACAACCCCCGCTTCGCCGAAATTCGCCTCAAACCCCCGCCGCACAAGCCATTGCTCGCGCATAGTGGTTTCCACTCATAGTCGCAACTAGGCAAGAAAAGGTCGCCGCCGGTCGTCTTTCGACCAATATGGCTCGTTACTTTTACTCCCACGATGCAGGCCGGGACGCACTCCGCGAACCCGTCGGACATCGGTCCAATCGGGAGAGAAACCATGAAGTCGACAAAGATCGCCGCGTTCGTCGCGGCCGTGCTGGCGACCGGCGCATTCGCGACCGCGGCGCACGCCGAAACGGATGCGGCGACCTGCCGCAACGTACGCTTCGCGGACATCGGCTGGACCGACATCACGTCCACCACGGCGCTCGCGTCGACGGTGTTCGAAGGGCTCGGCTACAAGCCGACGACGACGATCGCATCGGTGCCGATCTCGTTCGCTGGCCTGAAGAGCAAGCAACTCGACATCTCGCTCGGCTACTGGTGGCCGGTGCAACAAAAGCAGCTCCAGCCGTTCCTCGACAGCAAGTCGATCAACGTGGTCGAGCCGCCGAATTTGTCGGGCGCGAAGGCGACGCTCGCGGTGCCGAGCTATGAATACCAGGCCGGCCTGAAGACCTTCGATGACATCGCGAAACACCGCGCGGAACTCGACGGCAAGATCTACGGGATCGAGCCGGGCAGCAGCGCGAACGCGACGATCCAGAAGATGATCGACACGAACCAGTACGGTCTGGGCGGCTTCAAGCTGGTCGAATCGAGCGAAGCGGGGATGCTCGTGACGGTCGAGCGCGCGATCCGCGAGAAGAAGTGGGTCGTGTTCCTCGGCTGGGAACCGCATCCGATGAACATCCAGATCAGCATGAACTACCTGTCCGGCGGCGATGCGAGTTTCGGCCCGAACTACGGCGAAGCGCGCGTGTACACGCTGACGGCGCCCGACTTCATCTCGCGCTGCCCGAACGCGGGCAAGCTCGTCGAGAACCTGCGCTTCACGACGCAGCTCGAGAACCAGCTGATGCAGTCGGTGATGAACAAGACGAAGCCGGCCGACGCCGCGAAGGCATACCTGAAGAAGAATCCGCAGGTGCTCGATGCCTGGCTCGCCGGCGTCAAGACGTTCGACGGCAAGGACGGCCTGCCTGCCGTGAAGGCGTATCTCGGCCTGTAACGGCCCGCGCGCCGCGATCGGGCGGCGCGCAGCGACAAATAATCTGCAGTACGACGGAAAACGAGCGACACGAACAGCATCAAGCGAGGGCATTCAGCATGAACCACGAAGTCATCATCACCTGCGCGGTCACCGGCGCGGGCGACACGGTCGGCAAGCATCCGGCGATTCCGGTTACGCCGAAGGAAATTGCGGCCGCCGCGATCGAAGCGGCGAAGGCCGGCGCGACGGTTGCGCACTGCCACGTGCGCGACCCGCAGACGGGCCGCGGCAGCCGCGACCCGAACCTGTACCGCGAAGTGGTCGACCGGATCCGCTCGGCGGACGTCGACGTGATCATCAACCTGACGGCCGGCATGGGCGGCGATCTGGAGATCGGCCCGGGCGAGGACCCGATGCGCTTCGGCAAGGGCACCGATCTCGTCGGCGGCCTCACGCGCCTCGCGCACGTCGAGGAACTGCTGCCGGAAATCTGCACGCTCGACTGCGGCACGCTGAATTTCGGCGACGGCGACTACATCTACGTATCGACGCCCGCGCAACTGCGCGCCGGCGCGAAACGCATCCAGGAACTCGGCGTGAAGCCGGAGCTGGAAATCTTCGATACGGGCCATCTGTGGTTCGCGAAGCAGTTGCTGAAGGAAGGGCTGCTCGACGATCCGCCGCTGTTCCAGCTGTGCCTCGGCATTCCGTGGGGCGCGCCGGCCGACACCGGCACGATGAAGGCGATGGTCGACAACCTGCCGCCGGGCGCGCACTGGGCCGGCTTCGGGATCGGCCGCATGCAGATGCCGATGGTCGCGCAGGCGATGCTGCTCGGCGGTCACGTGCGTGTCGGCCTCGAAGACAACATCTGGCTCGATCGCGGCGTGCATGCGACCAACGGCACGCTCGTCGAGCGTGCGCGGGAAATCGTCGAACGCCTCGGCGGCCGCGTGCTGACGCCGGCCGAAGGGCGTCGCAAGCTCGGCCTGCCGGCGCGCGGCGAGCGTCCGCTCGAACGCCGCGCGGTGACCGAATTCGCGTGAGTTTTCAAGGCTGATTCCGATTCAATGCGGCGGCGCGCACGGGCGCGGTCGCCGTCCGATTTCCCTCGATTTGAAGGATGCGTGACATGGCAGTGAAGACCGACATCAAGACGTTCGCCGCGATCGGCACCGGCGTGATCGGCAGCGGATGGATTTGCCGTGCGCTCGCGCACGGTCTCGACGTGGTCGTGTGGGACCCCGCGCCGGGCGCCGAGGAGCGGTTGCGCGCGAACGTCGCGAATGCGTGGCCCGCGCTCGAACGCGTCGGCCTCGCGCCGGGCGCCGATCCCGCGCGGTTGCGCTTCGAGTCGACGATCGAGGCCTGCGTCGCCGACGCGGACTTCATCCAGGAAAGCGCGCCCGAGCGCGAGACGCTGAAGCTCGAACTGCACGAACAGATCAGCCGCGCGGCGAAGCCCGACGCGATCATCGCGTCGTCGACGTCGGGGCTGCTGCCGACCGACTTCTACGCGCGTGCGACACATCCGGAGCGCTGCGTGGTGGGCCATCCTTTCAATCCGGTCTACCTGCTGCCGCTCGTCGAGGTGCTCGGCGGCGCGCGCACGTCGCCGGAAGCGGTCGAGGCGGCGATGACGATCTATCGCAAGCTCGGCATGCGGCCGCTGCACGTGCGCAAGGAGGTGCCGGGCTTCATCGCGGACCGGCTGCTCGAAGCGCTGTGGCGCGAGGCGTTGCATCTCGTCAACGAAGGCGTCGCGACGACCGGCGAGATCGACGATGCGATCCGCTTCGGCGCGGGCATCCGCTGGTCGTTCATGGGCACGTTCCTGACCTACACGCTCGCCGGCGGCGATGCCGGCATGCGACACTTCATGCAGCAGTTCGGCCCCGCGCTCGAACTGCCATGGACGAAGCTGGTCGCGCCGAAGCTGACCGACGAACTGATCGACAGCGTCGTCGAAGGCACGCGCGAGCAGCAGGGCACGCGCAGCATCAAGGAACTCGAACGCTATCGCGACGAGTGCATCACCGAGGTGCTGAAGGCGATCGCCGCGGTGAAGGCGCGGCACGGGATGCGATTCGAGGACTGAACGAACATGACCGGCGATACCCCGCTGACGATTTACCACGACGTCGTGCGGCCCGAGTGGGTCGACTACAACGGCCATTTGCGCGACGCGTTCTATCTGCTGATCTTCAGCTTCGCGACCGATGCGCTGCTCGACCGCATCGGTCTCGACGACGCCGCGCGTCGCGAGCGGTGCCGCTCGGTCTATACGCTCGAAGCGCACGTGAACTATCTGCAGGAGATCAAGGAAGGCACGCGCGTGCGCGTCGATGCGCGGGTGTTCGCGCATGACGCGAAGCGGCTGCACCTGTATCTCGAGCTGTTCGCGGACGGCCATGACGGCGCGGTGTCGGCGAGCGAACAGATGCTGCTGCACGTCGATACGCGCGACGGCGCTAAATCGGCGCCGTTCGACGACGACGTCGCCGCGCGCGTGGCCGAACTGCATGCGTTGCAACGCGATTGCGTGGCGCCCGCGTATGCGGGCCGCGTGATCGGACTGCCGCCGCGCCGCTAGCGTCGACGTTCAACGTTCAACGTTCAACCTTCGACCGTGGAGTGCACACGATGCTCGAACCGGAAATCGCGGCGTTCGTTGCAGCCGTCGACGCGTGGTATCCGGCCGATGCGGCGGCGCGATCGCCCGTCGAGCAACGCCGCGTCTACGATCGCTTCGCGGCCGCATGGACGCCGGCCGAGCTGCCGCCCGGCATCGTGCAGCAGGACGCCGCGTGGCATGCATCGGACGGGCGCGCGATCGCACTGCGGCGCTACGCGCCTGCGCAGGGCGAGCCGCGCGGCACCGTCCTGTTCTTTCATGGTGGCGGCTTCGTCGTCGGCTCGCTCGACAGTCACGGGCTGATCACCGCGCAACTAGCGGCCGACACGGGGCTTGCCGTGATCGCGGTCGACTACCGGCTCGCGCCCGAGCACCGCGCGCCGGCCGCGCTCGAGGATTGCCTGGCCGTCACGCGCGCCGCGCGCGACGTAGCGGACTGGCCGTTCAACTCGTGCGCACGACCGCTGACGCTCGCGGGCGACAGTGCGGGCGGCAATCTCGCGGCGGCCGTCGCGACCGCGCTGCGCGACGCGGGTGAAGGCGGCATCGACGGGATCGCACTCGTGTATCCGATGCTCGGCATCGAACCGCAATCGCCGGCGCGCGAGACGGAAGCGCACGCGCCGATGCTGACGCTCGACGACGTTCATCGCTATCGCGCGCTGTACTGGGGCGATGCGGATGGAGCCGCGCTGAACGACGATCCGCTGCTGCGCGCATCGGCGCCGCTCGCGGCGTCGCGCTTCGACGGGCTGCCGCCCGTGCTCGCGATCGGCGCGGAACACGATCCGCTGCGCGACGATGCGCGCGTCTACGTCGAACGGATCCTTGCGGCTGGCGGCGCCGCGCGTTACTGGAGGGGAGAGGGGCTGGTGCACGGCTGCTGGCGCGCGCTCGGAACGAGCCCGCAGGCGGCGCGGATGCACCGGATGATCGGCGGGTTTCTGCTCGCACCACACGCGTAGCGGGCGTTTCCGGGAGGCAACGATGCAGGCAGCGCAACAGCGTATCGAGGACTGGCGGACCTTTTCCGCCGACGCGGCCATTGCGGCGGCGACGATCGGCGATGGAGCGGTGGAAGTCGAGTGGAGCGACACGCGACGATCGCCGTTTCACTTCGACTGGCTGCGCGACAACTGCGCGTGTGCCGAGTGCGTGCATGCGCTCACGCGCGAACAGGTGTTCGAGATCGCCGACGCGCGCGAGGATCTGTCGGCGGTTACCGTGCATGTCGAAACAGACGGCGCGCTGCACGTCGAGTGGAACGACGGGCATCGCAGCACTTGGTCGCCCGGATGGTTGCGCGCGCATGCATACGACGATGCCTCGCGCGTGGAACGCCAGGCCGCGCACGGGCGGCACGTGTGGGCCGGCGACGATGCGACGGCGATCGGCGTGTTCGCGTGGCGTGACGTGATGGAGGACGACGGCGCGTTGCGTGCGTGGCTCGCCGCATTGCAGCGCACGGGACTGACGCTCGTCGAGGGCGTGCCGGCCGAACGCGGCCGGGTCGACCAGATCGCGCGTCGTATCGGCCTGATCCGCGAAAGCAATTTCGGCGTGCTGTTCGATGTCGAATCGAAGCCGCGACCGGACAGCAATGCCTATACCTCGCTCAACCTGCCGCCGCACACCGACCTGCCGACGCGTGAATTGCAGCCGGGCGTGCAGTTCCTGCATTGCCTCGCGAACGACGCAACGGGCGGAGACAGCATCTTTCTCGACGGCTTTGCGCTGGCGGAAGCGCTGCGGCGCGACTATCCGGCCGATTTCGAATACCTTGCCTCGACGCCGTTCGAGTTCTGGAACAAGAGCGCGAACAGCGACTACCGCTGCTCGGCGCCGGTGATCGGGCTCGATGCACGCGGCAACGTGACGGAAGTGCGTGTCGCGAACTTCCTGCGCGGGCCGCTCGATGCGCCGGCCGGATCGGTCGCGGCCATCTACCGCGCGTACCGGCGGTTTCTCGCGCTCGCGCGCGAGCCGCGTTTCCGGGTGCAGCGCCGGCTGCGGGCGGGTGACATGTGGGCATTCGACAACCGGCGTGTGCTGCATGCGCGCACCGAGTTCGATCCGTCGACGGGCCGCCGGCATCTGCAGGGCTGCTACGTCGATCGCGACGAACTGCTGTCGCGCTGGCGTGTGCTGTCGCGCGCGGCGCCTGCTGCGGCCACGGGGCGTTGACCGGCGCATACGGCATCGCGTCGCATACCTCGCCGCGGAAAAAGCGCCCGGACGCAGTGCGCCCGGGCGAAGCCACCCGCTGCCGGGCGGCGGAGGTATGCGTTTCACAAAAAAAGACGAGCCCGCATCATGGGCTCGTCCGGGAACAGCTTCGTCGCGCGATGCGCCCGCCAGGGGCGCGTCGGCTTACTGGCCGAAGAAGACCGAGTCGCGCGCGTTCGACGACGCTGCGGCAACCGGGGCGCCCGAGTGGACGACCGGAGCCGGTTGCGCGCCGTAGCCGCTGGCGTCGGCACCATGAACACGCGCTTCCGCCGACTGGATGTCGTTCGGGTAGTACGGGCTCGACACGCCCGGCTTGTAGCCGGCTTGTTCGAGCTGAACCAGTTCGTTGCGGACCTGTGCGCGGGTCACGGTGCTTTGGGCGAAAGCGCCGAACGAAGCGGACAGGGCGACAGCGGCAACAACTGCGGAAACGAGCGATTTCATGATGACCTCCGGTGTTTTATTGGGTTCGCTTTCGACACCATGTCTGCAGCGATTGACTAAATCTTAGTCACCGGGTGGTTCAGGGTAAACGCTGATTTTGATGATAGATTGTTTCCGGACTGGTAACAGTGGGCCGTTCAATCAGGCTTTCACCAAGCTTTCATTTCTGCAAGTGCAATAAGCGTGACAAATGTCGAGGCGAGCGGTGCGTGATTCAACGCACCTCGGCCGACGTGTCGAACGGCGTGACGGGCGGGCGACCCGCGACCATGCCCGAACTCAGGAAACGCACGCCCGTCGCGGTTTCGGAGGCCTCCCACAGCAGCGCGGCGGTCGCCACATTGCGCGCCGCGCGCGGCACGCTTGCCGGGGCCGGCAGGCCGCGCGACTCGAACCAGCCGGACGGTCCGATGTACGAGCCGCCGGTGAGGTCGGGCGACGTCGCCGCGTGAATCGCAGGAAGTGCGCCCTGGTCGGCCGGTTGCGCGAGATAACGGTTCGCCGCGCGCATCAACGCGGCGCGCGTGGGCGAACTGTCCATCGCGGGGCCCGCGAACTGCAGATTGGTCGCCGCATAGCCGGGATGCGCGGCGACGCTGATGCCCTCGAACGCCGCGCGCTGGAAGCGGCGCTGCAACTCGATCGCGAACACGAGGTTCGCGAGCTTGCTGTCGCAGTACGCGAGATAACGGTTGTAACGGCGCTCGGCGCGCAGGTCGTCTACGCGGATCCGGCCGCCGCGGTTGAATCCGCTCGACATCGTCACGACCCGCGCGCGCCGCGCGGCGCGCAGCGCGGGCAGCAGGTGCCCGGTCAACGCGAAATGGCCGAGGTGGTTGGTGCCGAACTGCATCTCGAAGCCGTCTTGCGTGTGTCGCAGCGGCAGGAACATCACGCCGGCGTTGTTGCAGAGGATGTCGACGCGGCCGTGGCGGTCGGAGACGTCGGCGGTGAAGCGCTGGATCGACGCGAGATCGGCGAGGTCGAGCGGATCGACTTCGACCCGGGCGGCGGGATGGAACCGGCGGATCGCATCGGCGGCCTGCGCGCCGCGCGTGGCATCGCGGCAGCCCATCACGACCGTCGCGCCCTTGGCGGCCAGCGTTTCCGCGATCTGCCAGCCGAGCCCGCTGTTGGCGCCGGTCACGACCGCGACTTTGCCACCTTGCGCCGGGACGTGGTGCGCGCTCCATGCATGCATGTCTGCCTCCATCGGCGCGGCCGGTGCGCCACGACGTGTAATCGTTACATTGAATGCTGTAACGATAGTCCGCGCGGGCGGGGCAGACAAGCGGGGGAACTAGACCGGCGGTTCCAGGCCGGCTTGCGTGTCGCGCGACGGGCGTTACCGGCTGCCGGCCAGGGCGAGCACTTCGGCGGCGGAGATCATCGCGGCCGCGTTTGCCGGTGCCGGGCGCTCGGCCGGGCGAAAGACTTCGTCGCCGCGCTGGATGACCTGACGCGACAGCGCGCAGGTGCCGGTGCGCTGCGCGAAGCGGCGGCGCCAGCGCTGTTCGCCGTAGTGACAGCGGCCGGGTTCGACCCAGCGGACGACGAGCAGCGTATCGGAGCGTTCCAGAATTTCGACGTGGACGTCGGCGGGATCGAGCACAGGCAGGGATTTGGAGGCCTTCATTTGCCGTTTCCTAAAGCTCGTGCGGTTTCGGCCGTGGCAGTGGATGTCACTACCCGACGGCGATTCCGTAGCGGTTTCCATGATTGGTGCGCTAAATGTAAGCGTCTGTGACCGGAAAAAACATCCTGTCTGGCTCAAATTACCTTTTGCCGATTTAGAAACAATCGACGCGCATTTTCTTGAAAAACCAACGACAAAAGCGCCCCGGACGAGAACGTCCGGGGCGGAAACTCGGCTCGCGCCACCGTGTCTGCTCGCTCAGTCACGGGGACACCGCGGGGGACGGAGGGGCCCGTCACGGATCTGCGACGGGCGGGGTGCGGTGGTCCGGGAAGCGCGGTCCGGCAACGCCATGATCGCGCGCGCCCCCCGTTGACACCCTGACGGGAACATGACTTTTTTGTCAGTTTCGCCGCGACGGCGGCGCGACACAGGCACCCGAGTCCGGCGCAAACCTGCGCCGGCATTGGCTTTGCGCGGAAAGTGAGTGATCTCCGGAATCGGAAAAGGACGTAACCGACGTGCGTCGCACCGCCCGCCGGCCCGATTCTCCCGTTCGGGAAAATACTGAATCACGCGATCGTGACAAATCCGGAATCTGTTCCTATTATTGGTTGGACCTTTAGTCCTTTGTGCCAATTGGTCGGCTCGGCCGGCTTCTACAGGAGTGGTGCTCATGAGATTGCAGGGCAAGCGCGCGCTGGTGACGGCGGCCGGGCAGGGCATCGGGCGCGCCACCGCGCTGCGGTTCGCAAGCGAGGGGGCCGACGTGCTGGCGACCGACATCAACGAAGCCGCGCTCGCGCAACTCGCGGCCGACGCCGAACGCGCGGGCGGCACGCTGGCCACGCGGCGGCTCGACGTGACCGATGCCGGCGATGTCGCCTCACTCGCCGCGCAGGAGCGTGCGTTCGACGTGCTGTTCAACTGCGCGGGGTTCGTGCACCACGGCTCGATCCTCGATTGCGACGATGCCGCGTGGGCGTTCTCGCTGAACCTCAACGTCACGTCGATGTACCGGCTGATCCGCGCGCTGCTGCCGGCGATGCTGGCGGCGGGCGGCGCGTCGATCATCAACATGGCGTCGGCCGCGTCGAGCGTGAAGGGCGTGCCGAACCGCTTCGTCTACGGCACCACCAAGGCTGCCGTGATCGGCCTGACCAAGTCCGTCGCCGCCGATTTCGTCGAGCAGCGCATCCGCTGCAACGCGATCTGCCCGGGCACGATCGAGTCGCCGTCGCTGGAACAGCGGATCGCCGAGCAGGCGCGCACGCGCCAGGTGTCGACCGACACCGTGCGCGAGGCGTTCGTCGCGCGCCAGCCGATGGGCCGCATCGGCACCGCGGACGAAGTGGCCGCGCTCGCGTTGTATCTCGCGTCGGACGAAGCGTCGTTCACGACCGGCGCGATTCACCTGATCGATGGCGGCTGGTCGAACTGAATGCGTCCAACCGGCCGCGCCGTTCCATTCACTTTCCGTTTCCTCATACAACATGAAACTGCTGAGATTTGGCGACAAACACCACGAAAAACCGGGCCTGCTCGATGCGCAGGGAAAGATTCGCGACCTGTCGGGCGTGATCGACGACATCGCCGGCGATGCGCTCACACCCGCGTCGCTCGCGCGGCTGCGTGACATCGACCCGTCGTCGCTGCCGCTCGTCGAAGGCACGCCGCGACTCGGCGCGTGCGTCGGCCGCGTCGGCAAGTTCATCTGCATCGGGCTCAACTATTCCGATCACGCGGCCGAATCGGGCATGGAAGTCCCGAAGGAGCCGGTCGTGTTCGGCAAATGGACGAGCGCGATCTCGGGCCCGAACGACGACGTCGAGATTCCGCGCGGCTCGGAGAAGACCGACTGGGAAGTCGAGCTCGGCGTGGTGATCGGCCAGGGCGGCCGCTACATCGACGAGGCCGACGCGCTGTCGCACGTCGCCGGCTACTGCGTGGTGAACGACGTGTCGGAGCGCGAATACCAGCTCGAGCGCGGCGGCACGTGGGACAAGGGCAAGGGCAACGACACGTTCGGCCCGCTTGGGCCCTGGCTCGTGACGGCCGACGAAGTGCCCGATCCGCACGCGCTGCGGCTGTGGCTCGAGGTGGACGGCCACCGCTACCAGAACGGCACGACCGCGACGATGGTGTTCCGCGTGCCGCACCTGATCAGCTACCTGAGCCGCTTCATGAGCCTGCAGCCGGGCGACGTGATCTCGACCGGCACGCCGCCGGGTGTCGGTCTCGGGCAGAAGCCGCCGGTCTATCTGCGCGCCGGGCAGGTGATCACGCTCGGCATCGACGGGCTGGGCGAGCAGCGCCAGCGCACCGTGCAGGCCTGATTTCCTTTTACGGACCGTTCGTCATGCCTATCATTCGATCGATGCGCGTCCTCGACGTGCGCTTTCCGACCTCGCAGCAGCTCGACGGCTCCGATGCGATGAATCCGGACCCCGACTATTCGGCCGCGTACGTCGTGCTGGAAACCGACCACGACGGGCTCGAAGGCCACGGGCTCACGTTCACCATCGGGCGCGGCAACGAAATCTGCTGCGCGGCGATCGACGCGATGCGTCACCTCGTCGTCGGCCTCGACCTCGACTGGATCCGCGAGGACATGGGCCGCTTCTGGCGGCACGTGACGTCGGACAGCCAGTTGCGCTGGATCGGTCCCGACAAGGGCGCGATCCATCTGGCGACGGGCGCCGTCGTCAACGCGGTGTGGGACCTGTGGGCGAAGGCGGCCGGCAAGCCGCTCTGGCGGCTCGTCGCGGACATGAGCCCCGAGGAAATCGTGCGTGCGATCGATTTCCGCTACCTGACCGACTGCTTGACGCAGGATGAGGCGCTCGACCTGCTGCGTCGGCAGGCGCCGGGCAAGGCGGCGCGGATCGCGACGCTCGAGCGCGAAGGCTACCCGTGCTACACGACGTCGGCGGGCTGGCTCGGCTACAGCGACGACAAGCTGCGCCGGCTGTGCCGCGAGGCAGTGGACGCCGGTTTCGACTACGTGAAGCTGAAGGTGGGCGCGAACCTGGAGGACGACATCCGTCGCGTGACGATCGCGCGCGAGGTGATCGGCCCGGACCGCAAGCTGATGATCGACGCGAACCAGGTGTGGGAAGTCGACGAGGCGATCGATTGGGTGCGCGAGCTGGCCTTCGCGAAACCGTGGTTCATCGAGGAGCCGACGAGCCCCGACGACATCGAAGGGCATCGCAAGATCCGCGAGGCGATCGCGCCGGTGCAGGTCGCGACCGGCGAGATGTGCCAGAACCGCGTGCTGTTCAAGCAGTTCATCGCGCGCGGCGCCATCGACGTCGTACAGATCGACGCGTGCCGGCTCGGCGGCGTCAACGAGATTCTCGCGGTGATGCTGCTGGCCGCCAAGTACGGGCTGGCGGTGTGTCCGCATGCGGGGGGCGTCGGGCTGTGCGAATACGTGCAGCATCTGTCGATGATCGACTACGTGTGCATTTCCGGCACGAAGGAAGGGCGCGTGACCGAATACGTCGATCACCTGCACGAGCATTTCATCGAACCGTGCGTCGTGCGCGGCGCGGCGTACATGCCGCCGACGGCGCCCGGCTTTTCGATCGAGATGAAGCCCGAATCGCTGGAACGGTATCGATTCCGCGGCTGAAGCGCGTGGCACGCGGCATGCAGCACGAGAACGCACGATGCACCGCGCGCGGCCCGCGCGGCGACAACATGAACGACGGAGACGCGAAGTGGATTTGAATCTGCAAGACAAGATCGTGATCGTGACGGGCGGTGCGTCGGGCATCGGCGCCGCGATCTCGATGCGGCTGGCCGGCGAAGGCGCGATTCCGGTGGTGTTCGCGCGCCACACGCCGGACGACGGCTTCTGGCGCGAACTCACGCGCACACAGCCGCGTGCCGCGTGCGTGTCCGTCGAGCTTCAGGACGACGCGCAGTGCCGCGACGCGGTCGCGCAAACCATCGCACGTTTCGGCCGCATCGACGGTCTCGTCAACAACGCGGGCATCAACGACAGCGTGGGGCTCGATGCCGGGCGCGACGCGTTCGTCGCATCGCTCGAACGCAATCTGGTCCACTACTATGTGATGGCGCATTACTGCGTGCCGCACCTGAAGGCGACGCGCGGCGCGATCGTCAACATCTCGTCGAAGACGGCCGTCACCGGGCAGGGCAACACGAGCGGCTATTGCGCATCGAAGGGCGCGCAACTCGCGCTGACGCGCGAATGGGCCGTCGCATTGCGCGACGACGGCGTGCGCGTGAACGCCGTGATTCCGGCCGAGGTGATGACGCCGCTCTACCAGAACTGGATCGCCGGTTTCGACGATCCCGAAGCGAAGCTCGCGGAAATCGCCGGCAAGGTGCCGCTCGGCAAGCGCTTCACGACTGCCGACGAGATCGCCGACACGGCCGTGTTCCTGCTGTCGGACCGCGCGTCGCACACGACGGGCCAGTGGCTGTTCGTCGACGGCGGCTATACGCATCTCGATCGCGCGATCGGCTGAGGGCATCGAGCCATGCAACCCGATCTGAACCCGACCGCCGCACCCGCCGCGCTGATTGCGCTGACCGGCATCGGCAAGCGCTTTCCGGGCGTGCAGGCGCTCGACGATTGCCGGTTCGACCTGCATGCCGGCGAAGTCCACGCGCTGATGGGCGAGAACGGCGCCGGCAAGTCGACGCTGATGAAGATTCTCGCCGGTGTTTATCAGAAGGACGAAGGCGAGATCCGGATGGACGGCCGCCCGGTGGAGATCGACGATCCGCGCGCCGCGCAGGCGCTCGGCATTGGCATCATCCATCAGGAACTGAACCTGATGAACCACCTGAGCGTCGCGCAGAACATCTTCATCGGGCGCGAGCCGCGCGGCCGCTTCGGCGTGTTCGTCGACGAGGAGCAGCTCAACCGCGACGCGGCCGCGATCTTCGCGCGGATGCGGCTCGATCTCGATCCGCGCACGCCGGTCGGCCGGCTGACGGTCGCGAAGCAGCAGATGGTCGAGATCGCGAAGGCGCTGTCGTTCGACTCGCGCGTGCTGATCATGGACGAGCCGACCGCCGCGCTGAACAACGCGGAGATCGCCGAGCTGTTCCGCATCATCGGCGACCTGCGCGCGCACGGCGTCGGCATCGTCTACATCTCGCACAAGATGGACGAACTGCGCCAGATCGCCGATCGCGTGACGGTGATGCGCGACGGCAAGTACGTCGCGACCGTGCCGATGGCGGACACGTCGATGGACGCGATCATCGCGATGATGGTCGGCCGCCAGCTCGATACGACGTTCCGCACGCCGCCCGATACGTCGGCCAACGAGGTCGCGCTCGAAGTACGTGGGCTGTCGCGCGGCCGCGCGATCCGCGACGTCGGCTTCACGGTGCGGCGCGGCGAGATTCTCGGCTTCGCGGGGTTGATGGGCGCGGGCCGCACCGAGGTCGCGCGCGCGGTGTTCGGTGCTGATCCGGTCGACGCGGGCGAGATTCGCGTGCACGGCAAGACGGTGACGATCCGCACGCCGGCCGACGCGGTCGCGCACGGGATCGGTTATCTGTCGGAGGACCGCAAGCACTTCGGGCTCGCGGTCGGGATGGACGTGCAGGACAACATCGCGCTGTCGAGCATGCAGCGCTTCGTGCGCCGCGGCATGTTTCTCGATGCGCGCGGGATGCGCGACACCGCGCAGTCGTACGTGCGGCAGCTCGCGATCCGCACGCCGTCGGTCGCGCAGCCGGCGCGGCTCCTGTCGGGCGGCAACCAGCAGAAGATCGTGATCGCGAAGTGGCTGCTGCGCGACTGCGACATCCTGTTCTTCGACGAGCCGACGCGCGGCATCGACGTCGGCGCGAAAAGCGAGATCTACAAGCTGCTCGACGCGCTCGCCGCCGACGGCAAGGCGATCGTGATGATCTCGTCGGAGTTGCCCGAGGTGCTGCGCATGAGCCACCGGATTCTCGTGATGTGCGAAGGGCGCGTGACCGGCGAATTGCGCGCGGCCGACGCCACGCAGGAAAAGATCATGCAGCTCGCGACGCAGCGCGAGTCGACCGTATTGTCCTGATTCAGACGCCGATCCTTAGGCTTACAAACCATGTCCAACGATACGCATCCCGTCCCGCCCCTTGCTTCCGGCGACACGCCGGCCGCCGCATCGAGCCTGAAGTCGCGCTTCTTCAACCCGGCCGCGCGGCAGAAGCTGCTCGCGTTCGCGAGCCTCGTGCTGCTGATCGTGTTCTTCAGCTTCGCGTCGTCGAACTTCCTCGAAGTCGACAACCTCGTGGCGATCCTGCAGGCCACCGCCGTGAACGGCGTGCTGGCCGTCGCGTGTACCTACGTGATCATCACGTCGGGCATCGACCTGTCGGTCGGCACGCTGATGACGTTCTGCGCGGTGATGGCCGGTGTCGTGCTGACGAACTGGGGCATGCCGCTGCCGCTCGGGATCCTGGCCGCGCTGTGCTTCGGCGCGCTGTCGGGCAGCGTGTCGGGCTTCGTGATTGCGAAGATGAAAGTGCCGCCGTTCATCGCGACGCTCGGGATGATGATGCTGCTCAAGGGGCTGTCGCTCGTGATCTCGGGCACGCGGCCGATCTACTTCAACGACACGCCGGGCTTCACGTCGATCGCGCAGGATTCGCTGATCGGCAGCCTGATTCCCGCGCTGCCGATTCCGAACGCGGTGCTGATCCTGTTCCTCGTCGCGGTCGGCGCGTCGATCGTGCTGAACCGGACCGTCTTCGGCCGCTACACGTTCGCGCTCGGCAGCAACGAGGAAGCGCTGCGGCTGTCCGGCGTGAACGTCGACGCGTGGAAGATCGCCGTCTACACGTTCAGCGGCGCGGTGTGCGGGATCGCCGGGCTCCTGATCGCGTCGCGGCTGAATTCCGCGCAGCCGGCACTCGGGCAGGGCTACGAGCTCGATGCGATCGCAGCCGTCGTGATCGGCGGCACGTCGCTGTCGGGCGGCGCGGGCAGTATCGTCGGCACCATCATCGGTGCGTTCATCATGAGCGTGCTGACCAACGGCCTGCGCATCATGTCGGTCGCGCAGGAATGGCAGACCGTCGTGACCGGCGTGATCATCATCCTCGCCGTCTACGTGGACATCCTGCGCCGGCGCCGCCGCTGACGCACGCACGACACACATGTGCTTCACCGCCGGCCCGTCCGGCATTTCAGTCGATACCAACCAAGGAGACGCGAAGTGATCAGGAGCAAGGTGTTGAACGCGATCGTCGGACTGACGTTCGCCGTGGGCGTGACGGCCGGCGCGCAGGCGCAGGAAACCTACATCCCGCTGATTTCGAAGGGCTTCCAGCATCAGTTCTGGCAGGCCGTGAAGGCGGGCGCGATGCAGGCCGCGAAGGACTACAAGGTGAAGGTGACGTTCGAAGGCCCCGAAACCGAGGCGATGGTCGACAAGCAGATCGACATGCTGTCCGCGGCGATCGCGAAGAAGCCGGCGGCGCTCGGCTTCGCGGCGCTCGACAGCAAGGCGGCGCTGCCGCTCCTGAAGAAGGCGCAGGCCGAGAAGATCCCGGTCATCGCGTTCGACTCGGGCGTCGACAGCGACATCCCGGTGACGACCGCCGCGACCAACAACAAGGCCGCCGCCGCGCTTGCCGCCGACAAGCTCGCCGCGCTGATCGGCGACGAGGGCGAGGTGGCCGTGGTCGCGCACGACCAGACGAGCCGCACCGGCATCGATCGCCGCGACGGCTTTGTCGAACGGATGAAATCGGCGCACCCGAAGGTGCGGATCGTGACCGTGCAGTACGGCGAAGGCGACCAGCTGAAGTCGACCGAAGTGACGAAGTCGATCCTGCAGGCGTACCCGAAGCTCAAGGGCTTGTTCGGCACCAACGAAGGCTCGGCGATCGGCGTGGTGAACGGTGTGCGCGAGATGAAGCGCAAGGTCGTGATCATCGGATACGATTCCGGCAAGCAGCAGAAGGACGCTATCCGCAGCGGGATGATGGCCGGCGCGATCACGCAGAATCCGGTCGGGATCGGCTACAAGACCGTCGAGGCGGCCGTGAAGGCGATCAAGGGCGAGGAGCTGCCGAAGGTCATCGATACCGGTTTCTACTGGTACGACAAGAGCAATATCGACGACCCGAAAATCACGGCGGTGCTGTACGACTGAACGTGACGTGACACGGCGAACGACGGCGAAACGCGAGGACACCATGGGCGCAGTGCGCATCGATTCTCATCAGCACTTCTGGCGTTATCGCGCGACCGACTTTCCGTGGATCGGCGCCGGCATGGGCGTGCTCGCCCGCGATTACATGCCCGACGCGCTGTGGCCGCAGATGCATGCGCAGGCGCTCGGTGCGTCGATCGCGGTGCAGGCGCGCGTCGGACGCGACGAGACGGCGTTCCTGCTCGATCTCGCCCGCGACGAAGCGCGCATCGCGGCGGTGGTCGGCTGGGAGGACCTCGGTGCGCCGGCGCTCGCCGATCGTGTCGCTGAATGGCGCAGCCCGAAGCTGCGTGGCTTTCGTCACCTGCTGCAGGACGAAGCCGACGTCGGCGCGTTCGTCGCGGATCCCGCGTTCAATCGAGGCGTCGCCTGGCTGCAGGCGAACGGCTATGTGTACGACGTGCTCGTGTTCGAACGTCAGCTGCGCGACGTGCGCGCATTCTGCGCGCGGCACGATGCGCACTGGCTCGTGCTCGATCATGCGGGCAAGCCCGCGCTTGCCGAGTTCGACCGCGACGACACCGCGCTCGCCCGCTGGCGCGCCGGGCTGCGCGAGCTGGGCGCGCTGCCGCACGTCGTGTGCAAGCTGTCGGGGCTCGTGACCGAGACGGACTGGCGGCGCGGCCTGCGCGGGCAGGACATTCGCCATATCGAGCAATGCCTCGATGCGGCGCTCGACGCGTTCGGCCCGCAGCGGCTGATGTTCGGTTCGGACTGGCCCGTATGCCTGCTCGCGGCGTCGTACGACGAAGTGGCGTCGCTGGTCGAGCGCTGGGCCGAAGCGCGGTTGTCGGCGGCCGAGCGCGACGCGTTGTGGGGCGGTACGGCCGCGCGGTGCTATGCGGTGCCGGGCGATACGAAGCCCGGCATATAGAATAGGCGCGAACGGCCTGACGCTCCCGCATTCGTCAGACCGTCCGCCACGCAACCGCTTACCTGTATCAACGTATGTCCATCCAGCCGATTCAGAACCGCCGCCTCTACCAGCAGATCGCCGACAAGCTCAGCGCGATGATCGAGTCAGGCGACTTCCCGCCGGACAGCTACCTGCCGCCCGAGCGCGAACTGGCCGAGCAGTTCGGCGTGTCGCGCACGTCGGTGCGCGAGGCGCTGATCGCGCTCGAGGTGAACGGGCTCGTCAGCGTGCGTGTCGGCGACGGCGTGAAGGTGCGCCAGCCCGAGGCGGCCACCGCACCGCAACCGCAGATCGACACGAAGGTCGCGCCATTCTCGATCGTCGAGATCGATCCGGAGCTCGGCATCGCGATCGACCTCGATACCGAAATCCCGCCGTTCGCGCTGCTGCAGGCGCGCCGGCTGATCGAGCCGGAAGCCGCGTCGCTCGCCGCGAAACATGGCTCGGACGCGCAGATCGAGGGGATTCACGAGGCGTTCCTGCGCAACCAGGAAGACAACCGCAGCGGCTCGCTCACGCATCCGGGCGACCGGCTGTTCCATATCCGTATCGCGGAAGCGAGCGACAACCCCGCGTATGCGCTGATGATCAAGCAGCTGCTCGCGCACAAGTACGACCTGATGTTCCAGCGGCTGCAGTCGCTGTACATGCCGAACGACATGCCGCATCGGTCTGAGCTCGAACACCGCGCGATCCTCGACGCGATCCGCTCGCGCGACCCGGAGGCCGCGCGCCGCGCGATGGCCGAGCATCTCGACGAAGTGATCCGGATCTTCGGCCGCGCGCTCGACTGAGCGCGGGCGATCGGCATCAGAAGCGGTCGGCGCGGTAGGGCGTCGGATCGGTGAACGGCGTCTCGCCGGTCATCATCTCGGCGAGCAGGCGGCCGGAGACGGGGCCGAGCGTCAACCCGTGATGGTTGTGCCCGAACGAGAACCACAACCCGCGATGCGCGGGCGCGGGGCCGATCACCGGCCGCATGTCGGGCGTGCACGGCCGGAAGCCGAGCCACGGGTGCGGGTCGAGCCGCTCGCCGAAGCCGAACACCGGGCGCGCGACGCGTTCCGCGCGGTCGAGCTGTACACCCGTCGGCGGCAGGCCGCGCCGGGCGATCTCGACGCCGGTGGTCAACCGCAATCCGCGCCGCATCGGCGCGATCACGTAGCCGTATTCGCGATCGACGATCGGCGCCGACGGCGCGCCGCGTTCGGACGGCGCGTAGTGCATGTGATAGCCGCGCTTCTCGCGCAGCGGAATCTTGTAGCCGAACTTGCCGAACACCGTGTCGGACCACGGGCCGAGCGCGACGACGACGGCCGGCGCGGCTATCCTGCCGTCGTCCGTCGTGACCTGCCAGCCGGGCGACAGCGCGTCGAGGCTCGCGGCATCGCCGGTGAGCAGCGTGCCACCGCCTTGCACGAAGAGTTGCGCGTAGGTTTTGACGAGCGCGGACGGATCGACGACGCTTTTCGGATCGAGCCAGTGGAGCGCGCCGCAGAAGCCCGCGGCGAGGCTCGGCTCCCGTGCGCGAAGTGCCGCGGCATCGAGGGGCGTGATGCCGAGCCCGTGGCGGCGCGCGGTGAGTTCCGCATCGGCGACCGCGCGCTCGAACGCGGCAGGCGTGCGGAACGCTTCCATCCAGCCGCTGGCGCGCACCAGTTCGCCGGCGCCGGCGCGCGCGATCAGCGCGTCGTGCTCGACGATGCAGCGCTCGATCAGCGGCAGCATGTCGCGCGAGGCTGCCGCGTGGCGCAGCGGCGCCGATTCCCACCAGAAGCGCGCGAGCCACGGCGCGAACGCGGGCAGCGACGCGCTGTGCCAATAGAGATCGGTGGAGCGGTTGAGCGCATAGCGCATCAGCGTGAACGGGCTGCGCGGGAACGGATACGGTTCGATCGACGAACGCTCGATCAGCCCCGCGTTGCCGAAGCTCGTGCCTTCACCGGGCGCGCCGCGGTCGACGAGGGCGACCTTGCGGCCGCGATCCTGCAGGTGCAGCGCGGCGGAGACGCCGACGATGCCCGCGCCTAGAACGATGACGTCGAAGTCCATGGAGGATGCCGAGATGCAATGGTTGGGCGAAGGGTACCGCGTTTCGTTTTGACGCGAATGCGGTTCGGAACCCAAGGATACCTCCGCCGGGCGCGGGCGACGCAACGATCGTCAGTTGCACACGACACGTGTGGTGCGCGCTGGCGCGGAGCATGATGGCCGTCGGTGCGGGCGAATTGAATTTCCGGGCATCGCTGGATTACCCGACATATTCGGCGGCGAAAATCGGATCGTGCGTTTCCAGAGAGACGAATTCATCGCCGGCGCATGCAGTCGATGCCATGCGCCGCGATTTTGGCTTTCTCGTGATTTCGGAAATCCCGGATGCGCTGGCGCGATTCTCGCGGGTCGCGAGTTTTCCGAATCGCTGGCGCGCGATCATTTAAGCGTTCGGAAAATTGTGCCGTGCTGCATTGCGGGAACGTCAAAATTACGCGTCGAGAAAACACGGAAATATTCGAGTGGGAAGCTTAATTGAAAGTATGGACGGGTGTGAGTCGTGCCGTTATGATGGCGCCGCTTGTCTGGAGAGATAGATAATCTCCGCCATAAAAGAGACATATATCGAGCGGGAAATGTCGGTTTGCTCCGATGCCGTTGTATTGGCGAATGCTGTTTCGGAGATCGCGGAAAAAATCGAAGAAGCATATCCCGGCGAACGTCCGTTTCGAAATGATTATTTCGGATCGACATGCAGTAAAACCGCGCCGCATGCGTCGCGGTAACCAGAAATAAGAAAGCGAGAGGGCCCATGAAAGAGATGCCACGAAGCGTCGGGGTCGCCGAATCCGCGGGATCGTCTCCGCTTGCGGGCGCGCTGACATCCGGCGCGATGCAAATGGCGTTGGCGGCGAATCCCGTGGTCGGCAAGATTGCGCCGACCGCGTCGGCCGTCATGCAGGCGCTGGCCGCCGGCGGCAATCCGGCCCAGATTGCGGCGTCGATGGCCGCCCCGGCGGCAGGCATGCTGAATCCGCTCGCGGGGCAACTCGCTTCCGGCGCGATGTCCGGCATGGGGGCGGCACTTGCCTCGCCGTCGCCGATGGCCGCCGCCGCGCCGCCCGACGATCACCCGCTGTCCGGGCAACCGCTTTCCGACCTCGCGTCCGAGCCGCAATTCTTCATGCCGGGCCAGGCGCCCGGCCCGTCCGCCGCCGCGGCATCGGCGTTGCCGTTCAGCGAGACGACCCGTCTGCTTCGATTCCAGTCGCCGCTGACCGGCTCCCGCGCGCTCTCGATCGCGGCGATCAAGGGGGGCGAAGCGCTGTCGCAGATGCCGAGCTACACGCTGGACCTGGTCACGCAAAATCCGTCGATCGATCTGAAGGACGTGCTGAATCAGGCGGTCGCCGTCAATATCATGCTGCGGGACGGATCGGAGCGGCAGATTCACGGCTATCTGGTGCGCTTCGGGTTCGAACGCAACGACGGCGGCATCGCGCATTACCGCGGCGAGCTGGTGCCGTGGCTGTGGTATCTCGGCAAGCGGGTCAACAGTCGCATCTATCAGCAGGTCACGGTGCTCGACGTGTTGCGCAAGGTTTTCGCCGATTACGGCGCGCTGGTCGATTACCAGACGCACATCAAGCAGGAACTGAAGTCCGAGGATTACGTCGTCCAGTTCCAGGAGAGCGACCTGAATTTCGTCAGCCGGCTGCTCGAGCGGCACGGGCTGTTCTACTACTTCGAATATCGGCAGGACGGTCACACGCTCGTGATCGCCGACGACTCGACGTCGTGCCCCGATCAGGCGCACGATCCCGTCGTCACCTACAACGCGGCGAGCGGCGTGCAGCAGGCCGACCGGTTGACCGCGCTGTCGGCCAGCCGGGAAACCCAGCCGGGCGTGGTCGCGCTGCATACCTTCGACTACAAGCACCCGAAGAGTCGGCCATACGTCGAGTTGCCGACGCTGGCCGACCAAGGCAACGCGCCGAAGCTCGAGGTATACGACGGGAATTCTGCATTCGCGTACAAGGACGCCAGCGAGGGCGAGGCGGAAGCCAAGCGCCGGCTCGAAGTATACGAGTGGCAGGCCAAGGTGTTCCGGGGCGAATCGGGATGCCGCGGGCTCACCGTCGGCCGCAAGTTCAGGATCGACGGGCACTTCTGGTTCGACCCGGCCAAGCAGGACGACAACGAATTCCTCGTCGTCGGCATCGAGATCGACGCAAAGAACAATTTCGACGATGCGTCGACGCAACCCGGCAGTTTCCGCAGCACGCTCACGCTGATCCGCAGCAAGATTCCGTATCGTCCGGTGCGGCAGCATGAGAAGCCGATCATGCCCGGACCGCAGAGCGCGATCGTGGTCGGCCCGAAGGGGCAGGAAATCCATACCGACGGGATGGGCCGCATCAAGGTCCAGTTTCCGTGGGACCGATACGGCAAGAACGACCACGAGAGTTCCTGCTGGATCCGCGTGTCGCAGCCGTGGGCGGGACGCGGCTGGGGAACCGTCGCGATTCCGCGCGTGAACCAGGAAGTCATCGTCGACTTCCTGAACGGCGACCCGGATCGGCCGATCATCGTCGGCCGCATGTTCAACGCCGAGCAGACGCCGCCGTATGCGTTACCCGACGGCGCGCACCAGATGGGATTCCACAGCAATTCCACGCCGGGCGGAGGCGGGTTTTGCGAGATCGTGATCCACGACAGGAAGGGCGACGAACTGGTCAATATCCATAGTCAGAAGGATATGGCCACGACCGTCCAGAACAATCACGTGACGGTCGTAAACGGCCCGAACCAGACGAATATCGTCTCGCAGGGCCAGCACGCGAACATCGTGCGCAAGGCGATTTCCGTGCAGTCGCAGGACGAGCACATTCAGCACACCGCAAAGACGGCCGTGATCCTGCATGCGCAGGAACAGCACATGGCGCTCAAGGCGAAGGGCCCCGTGCAGATCGAATCCGATACCGAGCACGTGCATGTGAAGGGCTCGCAATCGATCATCCTCGAATGCGGAAAGGCGAAGATCACGCTGTCGGCAGACGGACAGATCGTGATCGACGGCACGCGCGTCGTCGTGCTCGGTTCGCAAAGCGTCGACCTGAATCCCGACGGTGCGACCGGGCCGGCATCGCCGCCGCTCGTGCCCGTTACCGACCCGAGCGCGCCGACGCCCGATCTCGCGGCGCCGGTGGCCGGAGGCGGCGGCGGTGGCGGCGGTGGTGGCGCCGCGGCGGCTGCGCCCGGTCATGGGAAGAAGCACGCAAAGGCCGCGCGGAAGAAGGCCGTGACGACCGGGCTGGGCCCCGGTGTCGACCAGCTCGCCGCGAAATCGCCTACGCTCGAACATGACATCGCGACACTGCAGAAGGACGGCTGGCACATCGAGTATGGCCCCGCGAATCATGGCTCGTCCACGAACAAGAGCGGACATCCGCCGACGATCGTGATCGACGGCGCCGACCGCGAGAATCCGAAGGCCGTGGTCCGGGGGTTGGCGCATGAGACCGGACACGCGCTGTATCAGGGCACGCCGGACTACTCATCCAGAACCAGCTACGTCAATAGCGAACTGGCGGATGAAGGCGCGGCCACGATGAACAACATCAAGGTGCAGCGCGAAATTCTCGCGCACGGCGGCCCGAACATCAGTATCGCCGGCAATCCGGACAATGCGCCGGCCTACAACGCAGCGTACAACCGGTTCCTGCATGACGGCGACGCAAGCGCGGCGCGCGCCGCGATCGGGCATGTCTACGGCACCGGAGAATATGCGTCCGTGCCGGTCAACGGCCAGTATGTCAATTATCAAACCTACTACGGAAGCTGGTATGACCGTAACTACCCGTCCCACTAAGCGCGGCCGTGGCGCGGCGATCGTCGCACCGCTGTTGCTCGCACTGTCGCTGGGCGTAACGCCGGCCTGTTCGGAGGGATCGAAGAAGATGCACACAACCGTTCAACTCAGTCTCTGGCAATTGATCGACCAGCTCGGTGCCCATCAGCCGATCCGGCGTGAGCCCGTCGAGCACCTGCTTCACACGACGCTCGCCCGTACCGAATCGAGCAACGAATACTTCACGTTCTGGAGCAACGGCGACGGGGCCCCGATCGCGCTCGACGACGGCACGCGGATCGAGCGAATCGTGCTGCGAACGAGCAACGAAGGCGACGCGCGCGGGGCGCTCACGTTGACGCTGTCCGGCCGTTGCATCCGCCGCGACGACGTGAAGGGGCGTTTTGCCGGGATGCGCATCGCCGGTGCGCCGTCGGGCCGCTCGCCGAACGAGGAAACGACATTCCGCTCGGAGACCGCATGGGGCGAAC
Source organism: Burkholderia sp. AW49-1 (assembly GCF_053427845.1). Taxonomy (NCBI): domain Bacteria; kingdom Pseudomonadati; phylum Pseudomonadota; class Betaproteobacteria; order Burkholderiales; family Burkholderiaceae; genus Burkholderia; species Burkholderia sp. AW49-1. The sequence goes on from NZ_JBSAXF010000004.1 coordinate 151,825, forward strand.
TCGTGTTCGGGTTCGCGGAGCGCAACCCCGATTGCCTGTCGAGCGTCGGCTTCGGCGAGAAGACGAAGTAACGCACCGCCGGGACGCATGCGTCCGGATCAACGAAAGGAAGAACGGAATGGCGGTTTACCGATTGCACGAGGGGTGCATGGTCTTGCCCGATGGCTGGCGAGACCAGACCATGAACGTGTTCCACTTGCCCGACGCGTCCGGCCGCAAGGACGTGGCGTTCGTGGTCACGCGCGACTACGACACGCCGCTCGACGATGTGGGCGCATACGCGGATGCCCAGCAGACGGCATTCAAGCGTCAGTTTCCCGCATACAAGCCGCTCGCGCGCGAGACCGTCACGATCGACGGGCGTCCCGGCCTCATGCTCGACTACCAGTGGCGCAGCGACAAGACGCTGCTGCGGCAGCGACAGGCAATGGTCAGGCTCGACGATGCGATGCTGGTGTTCACGCTCAATGCGCGTGTCGAGGATTTCGAGCGGCACATTCCCGCATGGACGGCGATCCTGTCGTCGTTCGTCGTGATGCCGCCCGCGCCGGATGACGGCGATGCGCAGGCCGCGCCGCGCGAAGTCCTGCCGCACGTGTTCGCGCTGTCGGCGAAGACGCGCGTGCTGCGCGTCTATCCGGATCTTCGCGCGGCATGCGAGCGCATCAGCGCGCGCGAAGTCGAAAGTCACGACTGGGTGTTTTTCGCAAGCGATGGTTCGCCGCTCGCGCCGACGATCGTCCAGCGTAGCCGTCACGGGCTGTTCAAGGCGGAAGGGCGCTACGAGCTGCGTCCCGATCCCGGCTATTCGGGGCTCGAATTGCGGCGCCGTCTCGACGCGGTGACTGCCGTGGAAGGCGTGCCGCCGCTGCTGACGATGCAGGACATCGAAGCGCATCTGCGGCTGCAGCGCGCGGACGGCGCGTCGTCATGAGCGGTGCCGAGGCGGCCCTGCGCGCCGCCCGCATGGGCGACGAGATCGCGCATGGCTTCGGCCTGCTCGGGATGATCGCCGGCGCCGTGGTCGGCGCGGTCGTCGCCGCCGCCATCGTGACGGCGACCGCGGCCACGGGCGGTCTCGCGCTCGTCGCGATCGTCGGGGGCTGCGTGGCGGGCGGCGGCCTCGCCGGCGGCGCGCTCGTGCGCGGCATACAGAAGGCGGCCAACATATCCGGTCCAACCACCGGCATGCTTCATCCGGGATCGTCGAACGTCACGGTCAACAGTCGTACCGCGCTGCGTGCCGGCGTCGATTTTGCCGACGAATGCAACGGCCTGCCGTTCAATCACTTCCCCAAGCCGAAACTGCTCGTGGCGCAGGGCTCGCGGACCGTGACCGTCAACGGCAAGCCGATGGCACGTCTGTCGATGAAGATGGAGTGCGGTGCCGTCATCAAGACCGCGAGCGACAACGTGACGGTCGGCGGAGAGACCGTCACCGTCGTGGCTATCCACGATACCGAGGCGATGGTCGAGACGGCCCTCGAGGTGCTCGGCTTCGTTGCGCTTGGCGCGGCCGGCCTGGGCGCACTCGCGGCAGGCGCCGGTGCCACCGCGCTGTTCGCGGGGACCGTGATCGGCGCCAACGTCGGCCTGAATGCGCTGCATTCGTGGGGCGAATCGCTGGGTCCCGGCTACGGCGACATCATGGTCGGCGTGGCGGGATTCGCGTTGCTCGGGCTGGGGGCGAAGGGGGCCGACACCGAAGCCGCGAAGAACGCCGTCGACGTGTTGAACCGGACCAAGGTGGAAATCGAGCCGAACACGCTCGGCTCGAACGGCGGCAACATTCGGGTCACGACCAAGGGCGTGCCGCGAACGCTCTACGAGCAGTTGCGGTCCAAGACGCCAAGTTCGAAGATCCAGAAGATGGTCAACGAGAATTTCGAGCCGGGCATGGACGATCCCGCGCTGCCGGGCCTCACGATCGACAAGCCGTTGCATGCGGATCACATCGTGTCGATGAAGGAGATCACCGAGATGCCCGGGTTCAAGGATCTGTCCTTCGATAACCAGGTCAAGGTGCTCAACAACCCGGACAATTTCGTGGGTCTCAGCGAGACCGCCAATACGTCGAAGGGATCGAAGTCCTATGCCGAGTGGACTGAATACAAGAAGGGCGGCATCAAGGTGGACGAAGGGTTCCGACAGAAGATGATGCAGCGCGAAGCCGACAACCGGACGCTGCTGCAGCAGCAGATCAACGAGTTGCTCGGCGATCAGCCGAAGTAGAATTCCCGATGACGAATTCAATGGTGACTGGCAATGATTGAGCTATCCGCGAAGACTTACGCCGCCGAACTGCAACGCTTCCGGTTGCGAGGGCACGTCTGGCTCGCGTCGAACGAGATTCCCGCCGACGTCCAGGTGCCGACCGCGTGGCGCGCGCTGCTCGATACGTCCGACGCCGCGCTCGGCAACTGGCTCGCGAAGATGTGGGCAGGTGTCATCGGCCGCCTGCCCGCGGTCGAGACGTTCTTCGCCGAGAAGCTGCGGCGACCTGCCGTGTTCCAGAAGGAAAACGGCGACCTGTGCCTGCTCTATCCCTACACGGTCGAAGGCGACGACCTGAACTTCTTCATCGGCCATCCGCCGCTCGGCGATCTCGTGTCGGACGACATGTCGCTGTGGCGTGCGCTGCCTGACGATCTGCGCAGCTTCTATCAGTTCACGCACAACGGCTGGACCTTCTTTCCCGCCAACTCGATGGGACCGATGCCGATCGGCGACCAGACCGCGCTGACAGCCAAGCTCGACCTGACACCCGACGAGACGCGCAAGCTCGGCGTGAATCCCGATCTCGTGTGGACGATATTTCAGAACGGCAGCGGCGACTATCTGTGCCTGGATCTGCGCGACAGTGCCGGCGACGGCGGCGCGGCAGGACGGCTCTGGTGGCACGAGAATCCGACCGAGCTCGAGCCGGTGGATTTCTGGGCCGTCATGAATGCGTGGTTCGAGATATTCGTCGAGGAAGCCGACAAGCGGTGATCCGACACGCGCGGAGCACGAGGATGCCGCATGCAGGTCCACGCGCATCGTCGCGCACGGCATCGTTTCCGCGTACCTTATGACGTTACTGTCGGGTGTTTCCCACTGGTTCGGGATGCAGATTTTTACCTAAGATGGAAGCACTCGTGCGCGCGACACGGTGCCTGCGCGCGCACGGCAGGCAGGAGGCAGGGCCGGGAACGACTGCAGCAGATGTTTCCATCATGGATGCGAGTGTGTGCGCGACGGCCGCGAGTCATGCGGCCGCATCGACGCCAGCGGGTGCGGCGGCAATCGCCGTACGGACGGCGTCCGGCCGGTCGGGCCGAGTCGCCGGATTGCGCCACGCGTTCATCGCAATCGTTTGCGTTCTGAGCGTTGCCCCGGCCGTCCTTGCCGGGGCGCCCGGCGATGCCGACGAGCCGAACGACACGGTGCGGCTCGTCGGCACCACGACACCCGTCAATCCCACTAGTCCCGCCTTTTCGTCACACGACTCCGCCGTACGCCAAGTCGTGCTCGGCATCGTCAGTTTCACGCGCTGGCCGACGACGCCCGCTCGCCTGCATCTGTGCGTGACGGGCAGGCCCGACTACGCGGGCGATCTCACCGACTCGATGCAGGCCGGCTCGACCGTGCTCGACGTGCAGCGGGTCCGCTTCGACGACCCCGCGCTCGGCGTCGCATGCGACGTCGTGTATCTCGGCGCGCTCGGAAGCGACGAGCGAAAGCGGGTACGAACCGCGCTGGTCGGCCGTCCGGTGCTGACCATTGCCGAACACGATCCGTCATGCACCGCGGGCAGCATGTTCTGTCTCGCGGTCGAAGGCGAACACGTCACGTTCGACATCAATCTCGACGCCGTCGCGCGCAGTGGCGTGCGCGTGCATCCGAACGTGCTCAATCTCGCGCGGCGGACGCTGACGCCATGACACGTTCCGCACCCTCCATTTCGCCTTCGCGTGTGTCGCGCCCGACGCTGCAAAGCGTGTTGCGCCGCGCGCATTTGCGCCTTGCGTTCGTCGCGGTCGCGATGGCAGCCGTGTCGCTGATCGTCGTCGCCGTGATCGCGCTGCGCGCGTACGCCGGCAACAACCTGAACCTGCTGGCGCGCTCGCTCGGTTACACGGTCGAGGCGGCGCTCGTGTTCGGCGACCGCGTCGCGGCGAACGAGGCGATCGCGATGATCGCCACCGACGAGGACGTCGCTCAGGTGGTGGTCACCGATGGCAGAGGCCAGTTGTTCGCGACGTGGAAACTGCCTGCCGAAGGCCGGATCGCCCGGCTCGAGCGCGGCGTTGCCGCGCTGGCGCTGCCCGGGCCCGTGAGCGCTCCGGTGATGCACGACGGCATCGTTATCGGCCAGGTCATCGTGCGCGGTCGCGGGCATCAGTTCTTCGGATTCCTGCTCGGCGGCATCGGCGGCATTCTCGGCGGCCTGGCCGTCAGCGTGCTCGGCGCGTATGTCAGCTCGAAGCGTTTGCTGCGCAACATCGTTGCGCCGCTGCGGGCGCTGGCCGGTGTCGCGCACGCCGTGCGGCGCGAGCGTGCGTTCGCGCGTCGCGTCGAGCCGGTGGCGATCGCCGAACTGAATCAGCTCGGCGACGACTTCAACGCATTGCTCGACGAATTCGAAGACTGGCAGAACACCCTGCGTGACGAAAACGCGTCGCTCGAACACAAGGCCACGCACGATGCGCTCACGGGGCTGCCCAACCGCGTGCAGTTCGAGTCGCGTCTGTCGCTTGCACTCTGCGACGCCGTGGTGACGGGGCTGCGGGTCGCCATTCTGTATCTGGACTGCGACCGCTTCAAGGAAATCAACGATGGCCTCGGCCACGATGCCGGCGACGCGGTGCTGATCGGCGTGGCGGCGCGGTTGCGCGCGCAGGTGCGCGAGACCGATCTCGTCGCTCGGCTGGGCGGCGACGAATTCGCGGTGATGCTGACCGCTGTGCGCGATACGGACAGCGTGTGCCGGATCGCCGACGAGATCTTGTCCGGCATGGTGCCGTCGATCGAACTGCCCGACGGACGCATGGTGGCCACCATGATGAGTGCCGGTATTGCGCTGTATCCCGATCATGCGTCAGACGCGAGCGGCTTGCTGCGCGCGGCGGATGCCGCGATGTATCGCGCCAAGCGTGCGCGGCCGGGGTCGTGGCAGCTGGCGGAGGGCGTAGCGGGACGGGTTTGATGTCTGTCGTTTCGCGCCGCGGGCGAGGCCGCGGCGGCGGGATAACAAGCGCGCGCGAAGCGGGCGCGCACGAAGGGGTCGATCATGGATGACTCGTTGCCTGTGAGCATTGGGAGGATGTGCGTCGCGAGCGCGGTGCTTCTGTGCCTGCTGCTCTGCGGATGCAAGACGCCGCCGCTTCATCGGGGGCTCACGCAGACGCAGGTCACGGCGCTGAAGTCGGCCGGCTTCCAGGAGACCGAGCAGGGGTTCGAGTTCGGGTCGACGGGGCCGATTCTGTTCGATTTCGATCGGTACAACCTCAAGCCGGATGTCAGGCGGATCGTCGAGCGGATCGGCAGGACGTTGAGGTCGGCGGGGATCAACGGGGTGCGGGTTTATGGATACTCCGACGAGGAAGGAGAGGCCGCCTACGATCTCGAGTTGTCGCGGCGGCGGGCGGAGGTGGTGGCGATCGAGCTGGTGGACGTGGGGCTCGACGGGAAGCGGATTGCGGTTGTCCCGAAGGGGAAGAGCGATCCGGTGGGCGATAACCGGACGCCAGCCGGGAGAATGCAGAATCGGCGGGCGGCGATCGTGGTTTCGCCGAGGTGAGGGGCGTCACGTCTGGATGATCAGCGACGTCAGCAGTCACGACCCGCCACCAAACATCACCAAGCGATATTGCAGGACGACCGCGACGCTCCCGCACCGCCGGTAGCCGTGCAATGCGAACCCGCGCCGTTGTCGTAGAACGTCCGCGTCACCGGCTGCGGCACTGACGGATCGTACGGATTAGGCGCACCGTGCGGACCGCGCGCGGCATCGAAAGGCCGCGTGGGCGCATACGAATTCCTGCCGCCAGGCGCTTGCGACCCGTTGGCCCTCAGATAATCGGTCCAGTTCTGCGCGCGCTGTTCGTATCGGGGCAATGCGCGACCGAGGCTATCGCTGCCGCCCGCGCCGAGCGCAACGCGATTCGAAGGCCATGCAGAATTGCCGGCCCCGTGTTCAACCGAAGGCTGCGGCTCGAGCGTATCGCCCGAAACCCGCAACGGCCGCGTATCAGGCGTATCGAACGGACTACGTTCAGGCGGCGCCGCGTACTTCACGCGCCGCGTCGTTAGCGCGGCACGCGCGTCATCCCTGGCCACAGCCCGGCGTTCCGAACGAAACACATTGGCCCCGCCAGAACGATCGACCAGCGAATCGCGGCCCGATGCGTCGGCAATAGAAACAGAAAGCGCGCAAGCGAGCGCGACGGCGGAAGAAAAGCGGAGAGGATGATTCATCGGGATCCGAACCAGGCGATGTGCAATGAGAAAAAACGGCAGATCACTGGCTGGCGGCTCGGCGACGAGTGGGCGTCGAAGCGGCCCTGAAGCGACTGCGAATCGCGGAAGGGGCGACTCACAGGAAGGCTGGCTGGATTGCAGAAGCGAGGGCGCATTATTTCACAAAAATCACAAACAGCTTTCGTGTGACTGATGGATGTCGGCAAATAGAAGGATTGGCGGCACAGTCGCATCGCCTCGACACGGTGCACGCCGACACAATCATCAGTCGATTGATCTTCGGCGATCGGACCCTAAGCATCCAAAAGTGCACACGACGCACGACGACAAATCGCCGAAACCTAAACCCGGCAAGGATTTCGTCGACAAGCCCATCAAAAATCGCAACCCAATTGCACCCGCCGCAAACGTTCGCCGCCCGCGCCAGTTGCTCCCCCATCGCCACCTTGCGCGAGCCAAGTTTCTCCGTGTTTTCCCTCATAGAAGCGGCATTTTTGACAGACGATTTAAAAACCCCCATATAATTTCGACTGCCTTGCCAACGGCTGTCGGACCATCCCTCCGGACGAGCAGTTGGCAAGCGGGGCAGGCGAAACGCTTGCGCAATGCAAGACGCATCACGATGTCTTTCCGAACCAGACGTCCCCCTTGGGGACTGCAAGAGCCGGGCCCCGCTACGCAACATCCATCCGCAGGTCCGTCTTCATGTGTCTCGGGCGTGTCCCATGTCCTCGCCCCGGGTGCTGTTCGATTGCGCAAGTCATGCCGCCTTTGCCCGTATGACTAAACAACATCGAGGAGCTCCCAGATGACGCTGTCCCGTCTTACGTCCATTTCCGCCGCCGCCGTGCTGTTCGCCGCCGGCGCCGCCGCCGCGCAAGCGGAAACCGTGAAGATCGCCATCGCTGGTCCGATGAGCGGCTCGGTCGCCCAATATGGCGACATGGTGAAGGCCGGCGCGCTGACCGCGATCGAACAGATCAACGCGGCCGGCGGTGCGGGCGGCAACAAGTTCGAAGTCGTGCAGATGGACGACGCATGCGAACCGAAGCAGGCCGTCGCCGTCGCCAACAAGATCGTCAGCCAGAAGATCAAGTACGTGATCGGCCACGTGTGCTCGGGTTCGACGATCCCCGCATCCGACATCTACGAAAACGAAGGCATCGTGATGGTCACGCCGTCGGCCACCGCGCCGCAGCTGACGGAAGGCAAGAAGCGCCACTTCATCTTCCGCACGATCGGCCGTGACGACCAGCAAGGGCCGGCCGCCGCGCATTACATCATCAACAACGTGAAGCCGAAGAAGGTCGCGGTCCTGCACGACAAGCAGTCGTATGGCCAGGGCATCGCGTCGTCGGTGAAGAAGGACCTCGAAGCCGCGAAGATCCCGGTCGTCCTGTTCGAAGGCATCAACGCCGGCGATTCGGACTACTCGGCGATCATCACGAAGCTGAAGTCGCAAGGCGTCGATTTCGTCTACTTTGGCGGCTACCACCCGGAAATGGGCCTGCTGATGCGCCAGGCGCGCGAGCAGGGCGTGAAGGCCACGTTCATGGGGCCCGAAGGCGTGGGCAACAAGGACGTGACGGCAATTGCCGGCCCGGCTTCGGAAGGCATGCTGGTCACGCTGCCGGCCGACTTCTCGGCCGACCCGGCCAACGCGGCGCTCGTGAAGGCGTTCGCGGACAAGAAGCGCGACCCGAACGGCCCGTTCCAGATGCCGTCGTACGCAGCGGTGAAGATCATCGCCGACGCGATCGCCGGCGCGAAGACGACCGACCCGACGAAGGTCGCCGCGTACATGCACAAGACGACGTTCGACACGCCGATCGGCAAGGTCGCGTATGACGCTCAGGGCGACCTGAAGGCGTTCAAGTTCGTCGTCTACACGTGGCACAAGGACGCGACGAAGACCGCCGCCAAGTAACAACGGAGTATCCGCCCGCGCGCCCGCCCTGTCCGAGACCCGGACGGGGCGGGCGTGCATTCGCGCCGCGCATGACCGCATTGCGCGGCCGACGGGCGGCCCGAGACGACACCGTGCGTTGCGCGCGGCCGAACGCCGTGATCCGGCGACGGCATGCGACCCAGCGCCAACGGGAGCTTCCCGCACATGACTGACTTCTTTCCTCAATTTGCCCAGCAGCTGGTCAACGGCCTGACGCTGGGTGCGATCTATGCGCTGATCGCCATCGGCTATTCGATGGTCTACGGCATCATCGGCATGATCAACTTCGCCCACGGCGAAATCTACATGATCGGCGCCTACGTGGGTCTCGTGACCCTCACCGCCATCGGCATCTCCGCGGGCTATCCGCTGCCGCTCGTGCTCGGCGCCGCGCTGATCGTGTCGGTGATCGTCACCGGCCTGTACGGCTTCGCGGTCGAGCGCGTCGCGTATCGCCCGCTGCGCGGCGGCCCGCGCCTCGTGCCGCTGATCTCCGCGATCGGCATGTCGATCTTCCTGCAGAACTACGTGCAGATTGGCCAGGGCGCGCGCGACGTGTCCGTGCCGGTGCTGATCTCCGGCGCATTCGACATCCACCTCGGCGGCGACTACGACGTGACGATTCCGTATGCGCGTCTGTTGATCGTCTGCGTGACGATCGTGCTGATGATCGCGCTGACGCTGTTCATCTCGCATTCGCGGATGGGCCGTGCCTGCCGCGCATGCGCTGAAGACATGAAGATGGCGAACCTGCTCGGCATCGACACGAACCGCGTGATCTCGTTCACGTTCGTGCTCGGCGCGATGCTGGCGGCCGTCGGCGGCGTGCTGATCGGGCTGACGATCGGCAAGCTGAATCCGTACATCGGCTTCGTCGCGGGCATCAAGGCGTTCACCGCCGCGGTGCTGGGCGGGATCGGCAGCATCCCGGGCGCGATGCTCGGCGGCGTGCTGCTGGGCCTCGCCGAAACCTTCGCCGCAGGCTACATGCCGGCCGAGTACAAGGACGTCGTCGCGTTCGGCCTGCTCGTGCTGATCCTGCTCTTCCGCCCGACCGGCCTGCTCGGCAAGTCGGACATCGAAAAGGTTTGAGGGAGACGCAGATGAGTCAAGTCATTTCCGTTCGCCGCCCGGCCGCCGACGCGTCGGTCGGCCAGGCGCTGAAGAATGCCGCGGCCGCCGCGCTGCTGACGGCGATCCTCACGATTCCGGTGCTCGGCCTGCAGTTGAAGCTCGACGGCTATCAGGTCGTGCTGACGCCGCACTGGCGTCCGGTGTGGATCGCGGTCGCGGCCGTGTTCCTGTTCCAGTTGTTCAAGCCGTGGCTCGTGCGCGTGAAATCCGTCGTGAAGCTGCCGGCGATGCCCGCGATGGGCGCGCAGCAGCAGCGCGCGATCATCTGGGCGCTGCTCGCGGTCGGCCTCGTGTGGCCGTTCTTCGGTTCGCGCGGTGCCGTGGACGTCGCGACGCTCGCGCTGATCTACGTGATCCTCGGCCTCGGGCTGAACATCGTGGTCGGTTTCGCAGGGCTGCTCGATCTCGGCTATGTCGGGTTCTACGCGGTCGGCGGCTACACCTACGCGATGCTGAACCAGTATTTCGGGCTGTCGTTCTGGGAGTGTCTGCCGATCGCGGCGATCGCGTCGGCGACGTTCGGCTTCCTGCTCGGTTTCCCGGTGCTGCGGCTGCGCGGCGACTATCTCGCGATCGTCACGCTCGGCTTCGGCGAAATCATCCGCCTGCTGGCCAACAACCTGACGAGCCTCACGGGTGGCCCGGACGGCATCTCGAGCATTCCGAAGCCGACGGTGTTCGGCTTCGAGATGGCGCGCTCGGCGAGCGTCGAGGGTGCGAAGACGTTCCATGAACTGATCGGGCTGGAATACAGCGGCGAGCACATGGTGATCTTCCTGTACCTGATCGCGCTGGTGCTGGTCGGCTTCACGCTGTTCGTGACGAGCCGCCTGATCCGCATGCCGATGGGCCGTGCGTGGGAAGCGCTGCGCGACGACGAGATCGCGTGCCGTTCGCTGGGCCTGAACCCGACGCGCATCAAGCTGTCGGCGTTCACGCTCGGCGCGGCGTTCGCGGGCATCGGCGGCGCGTTCTTCGCCGCGCGTCAGGGCCTCGTGAATCCTGAATCGTTCACCTTCATCGAATCGGCGCTGATCCTCGCGATCGTCGTGCTCGGCGGGATGGGTTCGCAGCTCGGCGTGATTCTCGCGGCGATCCTGCTGACCGTGCTGCCGGAAGTCGCGCGCGGCTTCGCCGAGTACCGGATGCTGATCTTCGGCCTGGTGATGGTGTTGATGATGATGTGGCGTCCGCAGGGCCTGTTGCCCGCGAGCCGTCCCCACGTGGAGCTGCCGCAATGAGCGCGAATACGGAACTGTTGAAGGTCGCCGGGCTGCAGATGCGCTTCGGCGGGTTGCTCGCGGTGGACGGCATCGATTTCGACGTGCGCCGCAACGAGGTGTTCGCGATCATCGGGCCGAACGGCGCGGGCAAGACCACGGTGTTCAACTGCGTCGGCGGCTTCTACAAGCCGACCGGTGGCGACGTCGTGCTCGACGGCCACGCGATCGCCGGGCTGCCGAGCCACAAGATTGCGTTGAAGGGTCTCGTGCGCACGTTCCAGAACATCCGCCTGTTCAAGTCGCTGACGGTCGTCGAGAACCTGCTCGTCGCGCAGCATCGCAAGGTGAAGTCGGGGATGCTGCACGGCCTGTTCGCGACGCCCGCGTATCGTCGTGCCGAGAAGGAAGCGCTCGAACGCGCGGCCGTATGGCTCGACCGGATGGGGCTGACGGCGGTCGCCAACCGGCAGGCCGGCACGCTGTCGTATGGGCACCAGCGGCGCCTGGAGATCGCGCGCTGCATGATCACCGAGCCGCGCCTGTTGATGCTGGACGAGCCGGCGGCCGGTCTCAACCCGCAGGAGAAGATCGAACTGCAGCACCTGATCGACAAGCTGCGCCGCGAGTTCGGCGTATCGGTGCTGCTGATCGAACACGACATGAGCCTCGTGATGGGTGTGTCGGACCGCATCCTCGTGATGGAGCACGGCCGGCCGATCGTGATCGGCACGCCGGAAGCGGTCCGCAACGACCCGCGCGTGATCAAGGCGTATCTGGGGGAAGAGTGATGCTGAAGCTGGAACAGGTCCATACGCACTACGGCGCGGTCGAGGCGCTCGCGGGCGTGTCGATCGAGGTGAACAAGGGCGAGATCGTTACGCTGATCGGCAGCAACGGCGCCGGCAAGACGACGCTGATGATGACCGTGTGCGGCACGCCGCGCGCCTCGTCGGGCCGCGTGCTGTTCGAGGGCAACGACATCACTGCGATGTCGACGCACCAGATCATGCGGCAGGGGATGGCGATCTCGCCGGAAGGGCGGCGCGTGTTCCCGAGCCTGACGGTGCTCGAAAACCTGAAGATGGGCGGGTTTTTCGCGAGCCGTCACGAGATCGACGACGGCATCGAGCACGTCTTCAAGCTGTTTCCGCGCCTGAAGGAGCGCGCGGCGCAGCGGGCCGGCACGATGTCGGGCGGCGAGCAGCAGATGCTGGCGATCGGCCGCGCGCTGATGAGCAAGCCGCGCCTGCTGCTGCTCGATGAGCCGACGCTCGGTCTCGCGCCGCTCGTGATCGCGCAGATCTTCGACATCATCCGGACGATTCGCGACGAGGGCGTCACGGTGTTCCTGGTCGAGCAGAACGCGAACAAGGCGCTCGGCGTGGCCGATCGCGGCTACGTGCTCGAAACCGGGCGCGTGGTGCTCGCCGATACGGGCGCGAACCTGCTCGCGAACGACCGGATCAAGCAGGCGTATCTCGGCGGTTGATGCTGGATGCCGCCGGCCTGCAACGGGCCGGCGGCACGTGGTTCCGCGGACGCCGACGGCCGGCCCGCTTACAGTGCGCGCGTGATCGCCTGTTTCAGCAGCGACAGCCCGAGATCGATTTCCGCTTCGCTGACCGTCAGCGGCGGCGCGATCCGGAACACGCCGCCCATGCCGGGCAACTGCACGATGTTCATGCTGAGCCCGAGGTTCATGCACTCGCGCGTGATCTTCGCGCCGAGCCCGTCCGCCGGTTCCTTTGTCTTCCTATCCTTGACGATCTCGACGCCGAGCAGCAACCCGCGTCCGCGCACGTCGCCGATGCAGTCGAAGCGTTCCATCAGGTCGAGCAGCCCGCGCCGGAGCCGGTCGCCCATCACGTTCGCCCGCTGGACGAGGCCGTCGCGCTGCACCACGTCGAGCACGCGCAGGCCGACCGCCGCCGGCAGCGGGTCCGACACGTGCGTCGTGTAGAACAGGTAGCCGAGTTCGTGCGCGCGTTCCTCGATCCGCGCGGACGTGACGACGGCCGCGAGCGGCAGCCCCGCGCCGAGCGTCTTGGACAGCGTGAGGATGTCGGGCGTCACGCCGTCGCGCTGGCACGCGAACATCGTTCCGGTGCGCCCGACACCGGTTTGCGCTTCGTCGAGGATCAGCAGCATCCCGCGCTCCTCGCACTTGCGCTTGAGCGCCGCCATGTACCCTTCCGGCAATTCGATGATGCCGCCCGAACTCAGGATCGGCTCCGCGATGAACGCGGCGAGGTTGCCGCTCGATTGGCGATCGATCAGGTCGAATGCGTAGTCGAGTTCTGCGAGAGGATCGTAGGTGCCGTTGCGCTCGAAGCGCGGCCGGTACGTGAACGGCGCCGGAATCGCGAACGAACCGACGGCGGCCGGACCGACGCCCTTGCGGCCGGCGCTGTACGTGGCGGCCGCCGCCGCGCCCGTCATCCCGTGCCACGACTGCGCGAAGGCGACGATCTCGTGCTTGCCGGTGACGAGCTTCGCCATCCGGATCGCCGCTTCGTTCGATTCCGCGCCGGTGCTCAGCAGCAGCGCGCGATCGAGCCCGGGCGGCGTGACGTCGGCGAGGCGCGTCGCGAGATCGACGACGGGGCGCGACAGCATTCCGCTGAACAGGTGATCGAGCTTGCCCGCGTATTCGCCGATGACGGAAACGATCTCCGGATGGCTGTGCCCGAGCACGGCGCTCATCTGCCCCGACGTGAAATCGAGGATCGCGCGGCCGTCGGCGTCGTAGACGAAACTGCCTTGTGCGCGCTCGATGATCATCGGCTCGAACGTGCCGCCGTAGCGGATCAGGTGCTGCCTGGCGTTGTGCCAGAAGATTGCGTCGTCGTTCAGGGACATCGGGCTTCTCCGGACAAGGGCCATGGAACGCTTGCAGTCTAGGCGCCGGTCTGGTTTTATGGAAACGAATAGTGCTTATGCAAGGTAGAAAGGGAGCTAATACCTTGGGACGTTCGCTCGACATAGACCTGCTACGCTCGTTCGTCGTCATCGCGGAGGTGCGCTCGCTGAGCCGTGCGGCGGCGCGGGTCGGCCGCACGCAATCCGCGCTCAGCCAGCAGATGCGGCGGCTCGAGGAGAGCGTCGACCAGCCGTTGTTCCAGCGCACCGGCCGCGGCGTGGTGCTGACGCATCCCGGCGAGCGGCTGCTCGTGCATGCGCAGCGCATCCTGCGGCAGCACGACGAGGCGATGGCCGACCTGTGCGGCACCGGGTTGTCGGGCACGATCCGGTTCGGCTGTCCGGACGATTACGCGGCCGTGTTCCTGCCATCGCTGCTGCGACAGTTTTCGAGCCAGCATCCGCAGGCGATCGTTGAAGTCGTGTGCGGGCCGACGCCGCGACTGCTCGAACAACTCGACAAGCGGGCGGTCGACCTCGCGATGATCTCGATGCCGGACGACGATTCGAGCGACGATTTCATCCGCCGCGAGCAACTCGTCTGGATCGGTTATCCGGGGCTCGATGCCGCGCAGTTCGATCCGTTGCCGCTCGCACTGTCCGATCCCGATACGCTCGATCACATCGCGGCCTGCGACGCGTTGCAGCGAGCGGGCCGCGATTATCGCGTCGCGTATGCGAGCAGCAGTCTTGCGGGGCTGACCGCGCTGGTGCGTTCAGGGCAGGCGTTCGCGGTGATGACGCAGACAGCGGTGCCGGCCGATCTGGCGATTCTGGCCGGCGATCGCGGGCTGCCGCCGTTGCCGGCGGTGGGTATTACGCTGCGGTTCGACGGGAAGCGGCCGGCGCATCTGACGGCGACGTTTGCGGAGCATATCCGGCTCATGCTGCCGTTGTTGTGACGCGCGGCGTGAGGTCGACGTGGCTTCGCAAATCCAGATCGATCAGTAAGACTTAATGTTGTGCGGGTCGAATCGCGAGCGCATTCACGCGCTGCTGCCCGACTGTTTCCGCACGAAATCGTGCTGCTCCGATGTTCGGCCCAGGGCGGCCGGCAATTCCACTGGTGTCGTCGCGTGCCTATGCGCTCTCTGCATAGGAAATGTCGAAACTTTGCATTGGACCGCATATTTTGCGATTCCTAGAATCGGGCGAACGTCGAGCCTCGTTCGACAGGTTCGTTCAGCCACGTCGCGCTTGCCGCGCGGCAGTAATCCCCGAGGAATCGCTCCATGCAGATCAGCACACCCGTCGCCGCACTGTCCGAGGACATGAAAGCGTGGCGCCGACAGATTCACAGCCGGCCGGAAATCGCGTTTCAGGAAACCGGCACGGCCGCGTTCGTCGCGGAGTTGCTGCGCTCGTTCGGCATCGATACGCATACCGGAATCGGCCGCACCGGCGTGGTGGGCGTCATCGACGGTAACGGCGGGCCGGGCCCCACGATTGCATTGCGCGCCGACATGGATGCGCTGCCGATCCAGGAAGAAGGCCGGCCGGTTTATCGCTCGGTCCATCACGGACTGTTTCATGGCTGCGGCCACGACGGACACACCGCGATCCTGCTCGGCACGGCGAAGCTGCTGGCCGGCCGTCGCCAGTTCAAGGGGCGGGTCGTGCTGGTATTCCAGCCGGCCGAGGAAATCGTCAAAGGCAGCCAGGCGATGCTCGACGATCAGTTGCTCGAGCGTTTCCCGTTCGACGAAATCTATGGGTTGCACAACCATCCGCAGCTCGAGCCGGGCAAGATCGGCGTGCGCGTCGGATCGCAGCTTGCCGCGGTGGATTTTTTCTCGATCGAAATTCGCGGCACCGGCAGTCATGGCGGAACGCCGCATCGCAGCGTCGATCCGATCGCCATCGGCGCGTTGCTCGTCACTGCATTGCAGACCGTCGTCAGCCGCGCGATCGATCCGCTCGACAGCGCGGTGCTGAGCATCTGTCAGTTCGTTGCGGGGGCGACGGCGAACGTCATTCCCGATCGCGCGTCGCTGCAAGGCACCACGCGCGCGCTGTCGCCGCTGGCGCGCGAACGCTTGCACCTGCGCATGCGAGAGATCTGCGACGGCGTTGCGCTGTCGCACGGATGCGCGATCGATCTCGACATTTCGCACGGCACGCCGCCCACGATCAACGCGGAAGCTCCGGCGCGATGTGTCATGGCGGCTGCCGATACCGTGGTCGGCGCCGCTAACGTGCTGACCGACGTGGCACCGTTGATGGCGGGTGACGATGTCGCGCGCTTTCTCGAGGTGCGGCCCGGTTGCTATTTCTTTCTCGGGCAGGGCGGTCACATGTGCCATCACCCCGAATACGACTTCAACGACGACGTGGCACCGATCGGTGTGGCGATTTTCGATGAAGTCGTGCGGCGCCGTCTCGGGGTCTGACGGAACGCGTCGCACGGCCGAGGCATTCATAAAAAAATGGAGGAGAACATCATGGAACATGCAGTGTTCCGAGCCCGGCGGACGATGACCGCCCTGTCGGCAGGCGTGTGCGCCGCGGCCCCAATGGGCGCGGCATGTGCGGCCGAAGCACCGGTGCAGCGCGTCGCAAGCGGGTATACGCTTGCGCCGTTTCTGCTCTTCGTCGCGTTGACGCTCGGCATCACGTACTGGGCATCGCGTCGCAACCGCTCGGTCTCGCAGTTCTATACGGCCGGCGGCGGTGTCACGCCGTTGCAGAACGGCTTCGCGCTTGCCGGCGACTACATGTCCGCATCGTCATTCCTCGGCGCGGTCGGCATGATGGCCGGCTCGGGCTACGACTCCATCATTTACGGCGTCGGCACGCTGATCGGCTGGCCGATCCTGCTGTTCCTCGTCGCGGAACCGCTGCGCAATCTCGGACGCTTCACCCTCGCCGACGTCGTCGCGTTTCGTCTCGAGGAGCGTCCGGTTCGGAGCCTGGCCGCGGTGAATTCGCTGGTGATCGTGTTGTTCTATCTCGTCATCCAGCTGGTCGGCGCCGGCAAGCTGATCCAGCTGCTGTTCGGCGTGCCTTACATGGTGGCGATGCTCGCGGTTGGCGCGCTGGTGCTGGTGTACGTGCTGATCGGCGGGATGCTGGCCACCACGTGGGTGCAGATCGTGAAGGCGGTGCTGATGGTCGCGATCGGTACGTATCTGGCGTTCGAGGTGCTGCAGGCGACCGGCTTCAGCGCGAGCCGGCTGATCGGCGCGGTGGTGCAGTTTCATCCGGCCGGCACGGCCGTGCTGGCGCCGAGCCGGCTCGTCACGAACCCCGTGGATGCGATTTCGCTCGGCATGTCGTTGATCTTCGGCATGGTAGGCCTGCCGCATATCCTGAGCCGCCTGTTCACCGTACGCGACGGCGCCGCGGCCAGGCAATCGGCTTTCTACGCAACCGCGCTCATCGCGTGGTTCTATACCGCGGTCGTCGTGATCGGCGCGGGTGCGATCGTATTCGTGCTCCGCAATCCCGCTTTCCTGGACCCGGCCACGCACACGCTGATCGGCGGCGGAAACATGGCGGCGATGCATCTGAGCCATTACTTCGGCGGCGAGGTCTTCCTCGGCATCATGTCCGCGGTGGCGTTCGCAACGATCCTGGCGGTCGTCGCGGGGCTCACGATTTCAGGCGCATCGGCGGTCGGTCACGATCTGTACACGCGCATCCTGTGCAGAGGGCAAGCCGATCCGGCACGCGAACTGGCGGTGTCGCGCCGGGCCACGTTCGTACTGGTGGTGGCCGCGCTGCTGCTGTCGCATCTCGTGCAAGACCTGAACATCAGCTTCCTGGTCGGGCTCGCGTTCTCCATTTCGGCGAGCACCAACTTCCCGATCCTGATGCTGTCGATGTTCTGGCGACGATTGACGACGCGCGGCGTACTGGCTGGCGGAATCGTCGGGTTGGTGTCGTCGGTCGGGCTGCTCGTGACCGGGCCGACGATGTGGGTGGGCATCCTGAAGCACGACGGTGCGCTCTTTCCGTACGCGAATCCGACCTTGTTCTCGATGACGCTGGCGTTCGCCGTCGCATGGCTCGCATCGATTACCGACTCGTCTGCTCGCGCGGCGGCGGAGCGTGCGCGATTCGATGCGCAGATGTTCCGCAGCGCGACCGGGATCGGCATCAGCGCCCCCCAAACTCACTGATCACTGGAGCAACCATGTCGAACGTCAATCACCCGGCAATCGTCGCGCGCAGTACCGATGCGAACGCAAGCGTCGACGCACGCACGCGCGACGTGGCCCGTCTGGTCCGCCGTCGCACACGCCTGAGCATCGGCATGAGCGTGCTCGTGCTGGGCATCTACTTCGCGTTCATCCTGACCGTCGCGTTCGCTCCGGCCGTGTTGACACGTCACTTCCCGGTCGAATCGCCGATGACGGTCGGGATCGTCGTCGGGATCGGGCTTTACTGGTTCTGCGCGATCGCAACGGGCGCGTATGTGTGGATAGCCGGCCGCTGGATCGACCCGCTCGTCGGGCGGATTGCCCGATGAACGGGCGGGCGCGTCCGGGTTCGCGATGACGAGGCGCACCGAATTGTCCGAGAGTTGCGGTCGAGCCGGATGGATGTCCGGCTCGTCGTGAGTCGCGGTAGCCCAAGATCAGAACGCGTCGTTCGCACAATCCGCATCAGAGCTGTGTCTCCTTGCGCGTGTCAGTCATGAAACTGATACGCGCTTTTTTTGCGAGGACGGCCATGACGGACCCGGAGCGCGTTTCATTCGGCGGAATCGAGGCGCGCCGGCTCGTGTTTTTCGCACGCAGTTATCGGAGGGTCATGCAACTCTTGCATCGCGTGACGACAAGAATCTCATTGGATGGTGATTTTTTAGCTGAATACGATGCATCGCGGTCTCGAAGATTCACGCGGGCGCATGCACCTATGCCGTGCATGCGACGAAGAAAATCGGCTGCCTGATGATTCGGTATGCGAATAAAAATTGGCATGCCGTAACGAGCGGGAATGCTTGGGACCGGATCGCAGCACAATCCCAATCAATCGATGGAACGACATGAAACATAAGAAATCAGTGAGGAGACTGGCGACGACCGTGCTGACGCTTGCGTGCGCGACAGGGGCGGATGGCGCCCGCGCGCAGGGCTCGGTGGTCATGTACGGCATCCTGGATATTGGCATCCAGAGCTTGACCAATGCCGGATCGAACGGGAAGTCGTCGCTTGGCATGCTGGGCAGCGCGTTTCTGCCGTCCCGCTTCGGCTTCAAGGGCGACGAGGATCTCGGCGGGGGCTACGGCGCAATCTTTCAGCTCGAAAACGGCTTCGACCTCGGCAAGGGCACCCTCGTGACGCCGGGCACGTTGTTCAACCGCCTTTCGAGCGTCGGGTTTCGATCGCCTTATGGGCGGCTGACGTTCGGGCGGCAATACAGCATACAGTTCGACAAGACGGTACTCTATGATCCGACGTATTTCGCCAACGACTCGACGCTTTCGCTGAACGCGATCCCGCTGGCGACGTTGAGGCTGAACAATGCAGTGAAGTTCCAGTCGGAGCCGTTTTACGGATTCAACGTCGAGGCTGAATATGGCTTCGGCCAACAACTGCCGGGCAACGGCCTGGCCGGCCGGTATGTCGGCGCGGCGCTCGAATATGTCCGGGGAACGCTTGCCGCTCGCGTGCTTTACGAGCAGAGTCGCGGTACGAATGCGGGCGGCATCGATGCGTCGGGGCGGGTCGATGAGCGGTACAGCGCGGCGCTTCGTTATACGGTGGGCGGCGTGACCGTTTCCGCGGGCGTCACGCGCGTGGTCGGAGACCTCCAGTTGACGCCGCGCGGCGCGGCTTACTGGGGTAGTGTGAAGGGCTTCGCGACGCCGACGATTCAATGGTACGTGCTGGGCGGCCGCTACACTTTCCAGAGCACGCCGGGACACCCGACGCTGTTGGTCGGCGGAGGCGAGTATCTGCTGTCGAAGGCAACGTTTCTGTATGCGCATGTCGGCACGGTCTGGAACTCCGACGGGAGCGCGTTCGGAGTCAACAGCTTTTCCGGTGTTGGCCAGCCTGGCAAGAGTCAGGTCGGCGTGAGCGTCGGCATTCATCACCGGTTCTGATGCGGCACGCGGGCGCCCCGATCGAGACGTTGCGGCGAGGGGAGGCGACTATACTTGCCGCACGTGGGCAGGGTCGCTGCCCGTGAACGCCCGATTTCCCATGAATCTCCGCAAACTGCAACATGTCCTCGCGCTCGCTCGGTGCCAGAATTTCAGTCGCGCTTGCGCGGAGGTGCACCTGAGTCAATCCGCGCTGTCCCGCAGTATCCAGTCGATTGAAGCGGAGTTCGGCTTTTCGCTGTTCGATCGCAGCGCGCAACGTATCACGCTGACGCCGCACGGCAAGGTATTCGTCGAGCGGGCGCGCCGGATCGATTTCGAAGTGCGGGAGCTCAGGCGCGACCTCGCGCTGCTCGAGCGCGGGGAGTTCGGCGATCTCTGCATCGGGCTGGGCGCGACGCCAGCTGCATTGCTCAGGCAACCCATCCTGACGTTCGGGGCCGTCAACGCGCCCGAAGTGCGCGTGATACTCAAGCGCGGCAATACCGCCGACCTGCTCGGCATGTTGCTGGCGGAGCGCATCGACATGTTCGTTGGCGATATCGCGTCGCTCACACCGCAGCCGGAAATCGAGATCATGCCGCTGCCGAGATGGCGGGCCGCATTCTTCTGCGGCCACGCGCATCCGCTTGCGGGCATGGCGTGCGTATCGCCGGAGGATCTATTGAAATATCCGGTCGGCTGCACCCACCTGTCGAAGTACGCGCTCGACGATCTTCAGCGGCATCTCGGATTGCCGATCGCGGATCGCATCAAGCTCCAGAGCGACGATTTCGGCGAACTGGAGGCGGCGGCAGCCGTCAGCGATGTCGTCATTCTCGGCAGCCAGCCGGTATTCGACGAGGCGGTTCGGGCTGGAAGGTTGCATCCGGTGCCGCTCGATCCGCCGCTGGCGGGTTCGGCCCGTTTCGGGATCGTCGTGCTCTCGGGCAGAACCCAGTCGGCCACGATGCTGAGAATCAATGCCCTGGTGCAACGTGTGTTCGACGATTTCGCGGAAGATTTGTCGACAAGCTGACGTTGCTCCGGGTGCGCGCCGCGCCTCGTCGCGCAATGCGCGAGGTGATCTCGATCCCCCGGATATGGCGGCGCGTCGGCAGGCGATATCCGTTCTTTCCTGAACCGGGCGGACGAGCATTGATGCGTGTTTGCGTGCGGCTCCTCGTATGCGGGAGGCGCAGGTGCGAAAGGGCGCATGCGGATGCGGGCTGCCGTTTGCGCAGGCTCGCCGGCCGGGGTTGCCTCGGTCGTTCTGCAGCGGGCAACAAAAAACCCGCGAGGCTAAGCGCTGTCGCGGGTTTTTACAGATGCACGAAACACGGAAAAACCGCATTTGGTGCCGACGGCGAGACTCGAACTCGCACAGCTTTCGCCACTACCCCCTCAAGATAGCGTGTCTACCAATTTCACCACGTCGGCACTGCAAGGGGCCGAATTGTAGCGTTACATTGCGCGTTTGTGAAGGGGGTGTGACACGGCGAGCGGAGACCCGAATGCGATCCCGGTAGAATTCGGGCGATCGGTCCGACGACCATCGCCATGGCTACCCGTTTTCCACCGTGACCACCACCCTCGAACAACTGCAGGCCGGCCAGCTGTCGGGCGCCCGGCAACTCAAGCTCGCGTGCGGGCTGACCGAATTTCCGCGCGAGATCTTCGATCTGGCGGACACGCTCGAAGTGCTCGACCTGTCCGGCAATGCGCTGTCGGCGCTGCCGGACGACCTGTCGCGGCTGCATCGCCTGCGCATCCTGTTCGCGTCGGGCAATCGCTTTACCGAATTTCCCGACGTGCTCGGCACGTGCGCACAGCTCGACATGATCGGCTTCAAGGCGAACCGGATCCGCACGGTGCCGCGCGGGTCGCTGCCGCACGCGCTGCGCTGGCTGATCCTGACCGACAACGAAATCGATGAGCTGCCCGCCGGGATCGGCGATTGTTCGCACTTGCAGAAGCTGATGCTCGCGGGCAACCGGCTGCGCGCGTTGCCGCCCGAAATGGCCGCGTGCCGTGCGCTCGAACTGGTGCGGCTGTCGGCGAACCGGCTCGACGCGCTGCCGGATTGGCTGTTGCGCCTGCCGCGCCTCGCGTGGCTCGCGTCCGCGGGCAATCCGTTCGGCGCCGCGCCGGAAGCAGCGGCGTCGGCCGAGGCGGGCGTCGCAGACATCGACTGGACGTCGCTCGCCTTCGATCGGAAGCTCGGCGAAGGCGCATCGGGTGTCATTTATCGCGCGCAGTGGCGCGTGCAAGGCCAGGTGCCGCGTGCGGTCGCGGTCAAGCTGTTCAAGGGGGCCGTGACGAGCGACGGCCTGCCCGATTGCGAAATGGCCGCGTGTCTGCACGCCGGGCGTCACCCGAACATGATTCCGGTGATCGGCAAGGTGCGCGGCCATCCGGACGGCACGCACGGCCTCGTGATGGACCTGGTCGATCCGGCGTTGACGAACCTCGCCGGGCCGCCGAGCTTCTCGTCCTGCACGTGTGACGTCTATGCGGTCGATGCGCGCTTCGCGCCGGCCGAGGCATCGCGGATCGCGCTCGGCATCGCGTCGGTTGCAGCGCATCTGCACGCGCGCGGCATCATGCACGGCGACCTGTACGCGCACAACATCCTGCACGACGGCAAGGGCGGCGCGCTGCTCGGCGATTTCGGCGCGGCGTCGGTCTACGACGTAAACGACCGCATGCGCGCGGCGCGGCTCGAACGGCTGGAAGTCAGGGCGTTCGGCTATCTGCTCGGCGAGTTGCTGGTGCGATGCGAGCCGCGCGCGTGGGAAGGCTCGCACGCACTCGACGCGCTGGCGGCCGCCTGCTTGAACGAGGAGATCGACGCGCGGCCGTCGTTCGGCGAGATTGCGGCCGTGCTGGCCGCATCGAAGGGCTGACGGTTCAACCCGAGCCGTGGCGCCGGCCGTCGCCGCAGGAATGCTTACGCCTGCCGTGCAGTCAGCAGCTTGATCCCGAGGCCGACGAACAGCAGCCCGCTGGCGCGCTTGGCCGCGCGTACCCACGGGCTGACGCCGATGCCGCGATGGAGCCGGCGCACGCCGAACGAATAGACGCTGTGCACGACGACGACGGTGCATGCGATCGTCACGTACATCACGACGAACTGCATCGCGAGCGGGCGACCGTGTGCGATGAACTGCGGCATGAACGCCGACAGGAAGATCATCGTCTTCGGATTGCTGCCCGACACGAACAGCGCTTCGCGGAACAGCTTCCTGCGGTCGGGTTCGACGATCGCGGCCGGGCCGTCGGGCGAGCGTGCGTTGCGGTTGCCGCGCAGTTGCCGGATGCCCAGAAAGATCAGGTACGCTGCGCCGACGACCTTCATCGCGATGAACAGCGGCGGCATCGCGGCCAGCACCGCGCCGACGCCGAGCGCGACGAGCATGACTACCGCGCCTTGCGCGACGAGGTTGCCCGCGATCGTCGCGGCGGTGCCCCGCGAGCCGTAGCGCACCGTGTTGCGGATGACGAGCAGCACGTTGGGGCCCGGCGACAGCGTCGTCGCGAGATAGGCAGCGGCAAACAGCATCCAGGTCTGCATGGACATGCGTTGCTCCGAGGCGGTTCCGGCGGTGGGGACGCAGCGATGATGCCACACCAAAATGACGCGGACCGCCGCCCGAACCGACGCGGCGCGTCAGCGTGTGTCGCGCACGCAGTATGCGGCGATCGAAGACGGCGAATCGATCGCGGACGGCCGCGTCATCCACGCGATCCACGCCGCCCATAATCCGCAGGCGATCAACACGGCGACGTTCAGCGGCGTCCGGTAGCGGACGATCAGGTTGGCCAGCGGCACGCGTTCCTTGCTCATGTGCATCTCCTTGATCGTTGCGTTTTCGGCGTTACTGGCCGGTGTAGGCGGGCGCCTTCGCGTCGCAGGTCACGGACACCGTCGCGCCGTCGGCGAAATGCAGCCGGAACGGCACCTTCGCGCCGGGCGCGACGGGCTGGCGCGGTTCCTCCAGCATCACGTGATAGCCCTTCGGCCTGAACGTCACCGAGCCGTGCGCGGGCACGTCGACCGCTTCGACGTGAACCATCTTCGCGGTACTGCCGGCCGTCTGCGTTTCGTGCATCATCGCCATCCCGAACGCGGGCGTATCGACGCCCGTGAGCGTGACGGGTTTGTCGCCGTCGTTCTTCAGCGTGAAATAACCGGACGACGGCACCGTCGCCGGCATCGTGCGGATCCAGCATGCATCGGCCTGGATGGCCGATGCGGCGAACGTGGCGGGCGCCTGCAGCGCCAGCAGTGCAAACAGCAGGCTGGTCGGAATCGAGCGTTTCATCGAGTGTGTTCCTGATCGGGTAGGGAAGGTTGCCGCGCGGGCATCGTGTGCGTTATTTCACCGTGAACGTGTAGCGGCCCTGCGTGCGGTGCCCGTCGCTCGCCACCGCAACCCATGCGACCGTGTACGTGCCGGGCGTCAGGTTCGCCAGCGTCACATGCATCCGCTTCCGGTTCCCGGCGTCGATGGCGGATTTCCCGTCGGCGACCGACTGTCCGTGGCTGTCGGTGACGGCGATCGAGCTGAACGCAGGTTCGAGCGTTTCGCTGAAGTCGATCGTGACCGCGTGCGGCGCGCCCGACAGCGTGGCGTCGGCCGCCGGGTCCAGGTTTTTCGGGTGTGCGTGCGCATGAGCAGCCTGGGCGACGACGAAGCCGAGTGCGACGAGTGTGCCGCGGAGGAAAGCAGTAGTTTTCATGACGGGATGATCCGGTTGGAAATGACAAGGAGAACGATGCATTCGACGCACGGCCGCGCGTTCGTGCACGCGCAACCGACGAAGGCGGGCGAGCGCGCGCACGGCGCGACGCCGCAAGCGATACGGTCGAACATGAGATCGTCCTTCGAAACGTGACACGGCATGCACGCGCAGCGCGCGTGCGGACGGCATGATGCACAACGGCATCACGCGCGGTGACGACGAATCAGGACGCGAGCGGCGGGGCGCGCGGTTGCGCGGCCGTGAGCGGCAGCGTGCGGCGCAGGCTTTCGAAGCGGGTTGCTTCGCGATGCCGGAGCGGGTGGACGTTGGCCGCGAACGTCAGTTCGGGCGCGGGCAGGGCGGGTGTATGGGCGAGCAGGCTGCAATAGCCGCAAGCCTGCAGATGGGCCTGCAGGCTTTTCGACGACGCATCGCCGGCATGGTTGCCGCTCGCCGGCCCGGCCGTGCAGTAACCGGCAAGCAGTGAGTCGACGCGGTCTTGCGTCGTCAGCGCCTGCGAGATCGTCGGCGCGAGCGTCGTCATCAGGATGGCGAGCATCCCGATCAGACTGACGATCTTCCGGAAACGACGACTCAGCATGCGATGCGCGGGGCGGCGTGTGAACGACGATGGAGCGGATTATGCCACGCACCCGCCGCGAGGGCATGCGCGCATGCGCAGACCGGGAATGACGCGTGGCTCGCTTACGCGTGCTTTGCGAGATACTTCGTGATCAGCATCATCTGCGCGGCCCAGCCTTGATCGTTCATCTCGCGCGCCTTCGCGCGGCGCGTTTCGATCAACTGGTCGAAACCCGTTTCGGTGATCGTCAGCAGTGTGCCGCCGTTCGCTTCGGCGAGTGCGAACGTGACGAGCGTCATCGGCTCGGACGCGTAATCGACGTTCGGATCGATCGCGAACGGGTGCCAGCGGAAGGAGAACCGTTGCTTCGGCTCGACACGATCGACAACGATTTCGAACACGGTGCCGGCATACGGCTGCTGTGCCCTGGCGACGTCGTCGTCGACGCGCGTCGGCGTGATGCGGCCGAACAGCGGCCGGTCGGCGACGAACGGCCCGTCGAACGTCACGCCGAACCAGGTGCCGAATTCCCCGGCGTTGCTGACGGCTTCCCAGACGCGCGTCAGCGGCGCGGCGAGCAAGGCTTGTTTCTCGATGCGATCGGTGGACTGGGTCATCACGTTCTCCAGGCGGGCATCCTTGAGGCGGGACGGCGCACCGCCGCGCGCCGCGTTCAGTCGATCATCACCGCGTCGGGCACGTCGAGCACGACATCCGAGGTCGCGACGGCCACGCACGGCAGCGTATAGCCCTCGGCCTTTTCCTCGCGGCTCAGGCCCGGCCATTCGATCGTATAGCGTACGCTGCCGCTGACGATCCTGCACAGGCAGCTTCGGCACGTGCCGTTGCGGCACGAGCGCGGGAGCCGGACGTGCGCGAACGCGGCGGCCTCGAGCAGCGTCAGCGAATCGGGGGCGTCGAACGTCGTGCCAAGCGGCTCGATACGTACGAGTGGCGGGCGGTCGGGGGCGGTCATGGGGCGAAGCGGATGCCGGCGCGGCGGCTAGAAAGGGCAAGCACCAAGCATACCCGAAGGCGGTGCGGCCGGTGCCCGTCGGGCAGCCGGCCCGGGACGTCAGTGTCGGCGCAGGTAGCGGTACACGGTATTGCGCGCGAGCCCGAGCTCCCGCGCGGCGGCCGATACGTTGCCGCCGTGCCGCGCGAGCACCGCGTCGATCACCGCGGCCTGGTGGCTCTGCAGGGTCGTTGCTTCGCGCGTGTCGGACGGCGCGGCCTCGGTCGCGGGCGCGTCGTCGCAGTCGAGCCAGAAATCGTCGGGCAGGTGCGCGAGCGTGATTTCGGCTTCGTCTT
Source organism: Burkholderia sp. AW49-1 (assembly GCF_053427845.1). Taxonomy (NCBI): domain Bacteria; kingdom Pseudomonadati; phylum Pseudomonadota; class Betaproteobacteria; order Burkholderiales; family Burkholderiaceae; genus Burkholderia; species Burkholderia sp. AW49-1. The sequence goes on from NZ_JBSAXF010000004.1 coordinate 178,182, forward strand.
CGGCGAGCATGCCGGCCGTGCGCAGCACGTTGGTCATTTGCCGCAGGTTGCCGGGCCAGCGGTGCCGCATGAACGCGTCGAGCACATCGGTCGCGAGGCGGCTCGGCATCGGCTCGCTGCGACCGAGCCGCGCGAGGATCCGCTCGACGAGTGCCGGCAGGTCGGTGCGCGCGGCGAGCGGCGGCAGCGTGACGGCAAGGCCGTTGATCCGGTAGAACAGGTCTTCGCGGAACGTGCCTTCGGCGATCATCGCGCGCAGGTCGCGGTGCGTCGCGCAGACCACCCGCACGTCGACCGGCACTGCGCGTGCGCCGCCCAGCGGCATCACCGCGCGCTCCTGCAGCACGCGCATCAGCCTGACCTGCTGCGCGAGCGGCATGTCGCCGATTTCGTCGAGAAACAGCGTGCCGCCGTCGGCCTGCGCGATCTTGCCGGGGCTGCCGCGCTTGCGCGCACCGGTGAAGGCGCCGTCCTCGTAGCCGAACAGTTCGGCCTCGATCAGCGAATCCGGCAGCGCCGCGCAGTTGACCGCGACGAACGGGCCATCCGCGCGCGGCGATGCCTGGTGCAGCGCACGCGCGAGCCATTCCTTGCCGGTGCCGGTCTGGCCGAGGATCAGCAATGGCAGGTCGCGTCCACGAATCTTCGCGACGCGTTCGAGCACGGCGGCCATCCGCGCATCGCCGGTGTCGAGCGTCGCGAACGTGATCGCGTCCGAGTCCGGTGCCCGCGTGCGCACGGCGGGCGCGGGCTGGGTGACGGCGACGGCCGTCTTGTGCGCTTCCGCGAATTCGCAGCGTGCGAGCACGCGCACGCCGGTCGACAGCGTGAGGCGGAACGGCGCGCCGGGTGCGCGGGCCGCCTGCTGCGCGAGCTGTCCGAAGTGCATGCCGAACAGCGCATCGCAGCCTTGATGCTGCAACGCATCGAAGGTCGCGCCGAGCTGGAATTGCGCGCTGCGGTTCGCGGCGATCAGCCCGCCGTCGGGGCCGAACGCGACGAGCCCGGCGAACAGCGAGTCGACGCAATCCTCGTGGGCGTGGAAGCGCAGCCGCAGTGCTTCCGCGCACTGGTTCGCGAACAGATGGTTCTCGATCAGTTGCGCGGACATCCGCACGAGCGCGAGCGTATGGGGGCTGAAGCCGCGCGGGTCGCCGCTCACGTCGAGCGTGCCGAGCGTGCGGCCGAACGGGTCGATGATCGGCGCGCACGAGCAGGTGAGGATATGGTTCGCGCGCAGGAAGTGCTCGGCCCCGTGCACGGCGACCGCCTGGCCCGATGCGAGCGCGGTGCCGATCGCGTTGGTGCCGCGTGCGCCTTCGGCCCATGACACGCCGGTGCACAGCGCGACGCGGTTCGCCTTTTCGATGAAATCCGCGTCGCCGATGCTGTGCAGGATCACGCCGTCGGCGTCGGTGAGCAGCACGAGGCTTTGCGTGTCGGCGATCTGCGCGTGGAGGTTTTCCATCACCGGGCGCGCATGTGCGAACAATGCGTGGTTCGTGTCGAGCAGTTCGCGCAGCGCAAGCCGCGACAGCGGCGAGAAATCGGGGCGCTCGTTTGCGCGCAGGCCGACCGCGGTCGAACGGGCATGCGCCTGCGCGAGCAGGTCGTTGCGGCCCGCGGTGGCGGGCAGCACGAAAGATTGAGGCATGTCTTGTCTCCTGTCGGCCCCAGTTAGCGCTTCAGCGCTTACTGGGGCCCCATGCTTCGCGGTCGGCCCCAGTTAGCGCTTCAGCGCTTACTGGGGCCCCATGCTTCGCGGTCGGCCGGAGTTAGCACTTCAGCGCTTACCAGGACCCATGCTTCCCGGTCGCCCCGCGTTGACGCTTTGCACCGCACCATCCGCCACCCGGGCCGCCGCCATCGATATCGCCTCATCATACAAGCGCCGCGCGCGTTGTGCGACTGCGTACAAAACCCCCTTGCTTTTAAGCGTCCGCCTGCAATGATGAAAGTGGAACACGCACGCGCCGTGTTCCGCATCGCAACATGCATGCGACGTGACATGCATCCGTTCGGGAGACCCATCATGGTTCGGACGGAACTGAGAGTCGTGTTGGCGGCCATCGCCACTTTCATCATGCTGGGCGGCATCGCCGTCGCGATCCACGGTCTGCTGTTCGACCTGAGCGATGCGGTGCAATACGGCGCCGCCGCGATCGCGGTAGGTGCCACGACCGCCGCGATCGCACTGAACATCTGGCCCACCGATCCCCACTGACGCCCCTCGGCAAAACGGTGCCGGATGTCGCGCTGGTCTGATGAAAATGCGCGTCGGAACGACGCACACCGTAAATTTTGCCTCGCGCGCGAAACCGTCTACAGTGGAATGCAACCGGCACGCGTTGTCCGCGCCATACCCCGTGGATGCTGCTGCTGCCGGCGAGCCCGCGTAAATTTTCGTCCGGCCGGTAGCGGACGACGGACGCGGTCATTTGCTTTCTACCGGACGAGGCGGCTCCCATGCAGATCCATTTCACGAATGAGAAGCCCGAATATTCGGGGCGCGACCTGATGCTTGGTTTCACGGCGCTGGTCAATGGCGAGCGCGTCCAATGTCAGATCACCGCAGAGGCGCTGGAGGATCATTTCGGTGCGGCGTCCCCGCGCTTCGAGGACATGGTCGGTGCGTACGATCAGCACCGCGAGCGTATCGAGGCGGCTGCACGGCGGTTGCTGTCCGAGACGCGCGCGCAATGCGTGACGCTGCGCAGCGGCTACGTGCGCTTCTACGAGGCGAACTGGCGCTGAGCCGGACGACCGGGCAGCGACGGAGCGGGCGCCGGATACCGGCGCCCGTGTCATATCGGCGCATGCTCGTCCGGTAGCGCGTCCGCGCGGGGCGGTGTTCGGCACGATTCGAGCGTCTTGCCGCGCGCTGGCGTGCGCGCGTTCCCGCGTTCCGTTTCGCTCAATCCGCGCCGCTCAGCACGTACGCGTCGCCGGTTGTGCCGTTCGTGCGCGCGATGCGTGCGAAGCCCGTGTCGGCGAGATGCATGCCCGCAATCAGCAAGTTATCCGAAGCGACTTCGGCGAGCGTGGCCGCGCGCGTCGATGATGCCTGCGACGGATCGTGATCGAACGCGATCGACACGTCTGGGCGAGCAACCTGAATCGGCGCGAAATGCACGAGATCGCCCCAGATCAGCAGGCGCTCGCCGCGCGATTCGATGCGATAGCCGGTGTGGCCGGGCGTGTGCCCCGGCAGCGGGACTGCGACGATGCCGGGCAGCACATCACCTGCCTCGATGGTCCGTAGCTGCGCGCGATACACGTTGAACGTGCGCCGCGCGATCCGGAAATTGCCGCGTGCGCGCTCACTTGCCCGCTCGTACATGCCATCGTCCAGCCAGAACGCGCGTTCCCGTTCGTGAATGAACACCTCCGCTTGCGGAAAGGCCGGATGTCCGTCCGTGTCGAGCAGACCGCCGATGTGGTCCGGATGTGCGTGCGTCAGCAGGACCGCGTCGATGTCGCGAGCATCGATGCCGGCTCGCGACAGCGACGGACGCAGCAGGCCGCCCCAGTTCCGGATGCCGCCGGCGCCGGTGTCGACGAGCACGGTGCGCCCGTTCCCGCGTATGACATAGCAGTTGATGTTGACGTCGGACGGCGGGTGTATGCCGGCACGGTGCATGATGCCGGTCGCGTCGTCGACGTCGATGTTCGACAGCAGGTCGAGGCCGGCCGTCAGCGTGCCGTCGCTGATCGCGGTCACCGTGAAATCGCCGACCTGGCGACGCGGGAAAGAAGGGCATGGAACGGGGGCGCTCATGGGTCAATGGCGGGCGTGAAGGTGGGTGGTGTCGTAGCCGAAGCAGCGGATCCGTGCGACGAATCCGGTGTGGCGAAGAATCTCGCGATCCAGTGCCGTCATGAACCGGTCCATCAGTTCAGTGGTGCGAAATGATGTGGTGCGAAAGCGGATCTCCGCGCTGACCGGATGTCCGCAGCCGTGCCGGACCGGCACGTATACGACATGGACCGTGCCGGGTGCGGTGCTCAACACGTCGGTGCAAAGCCTCTCGCAGGCCGACGACAACGCGTCGAGCGCCACGCTGGTCGGCATGCTCGCCTCGGGGATGAAAATCGTGACGCTGGGCATGGTCGGGCCCCGGTCAGCGTGCGGTTGCCGACGTCGGCGCGCTGGCGAGTCGATCACCCATCGGCGCATAGAGCCGGATCGCGGCATCGGACGCGAGCCGAGCCTGATCGTGCGCGAGGACGGCCAGCCAGCGCGCCGCCGGCCGGCGATCCAGCGCGACTGCATGCATGGCCGTGGCTGCGAGACCTGCTCGCGCGAACGGGGCCGGGTCGTCGCACACGGCCAGCCATTGATGGCCGGAGACGGCCGGCGCGGATGCCGCGCAGTCGTATACGTTGCGGCGCCATTCGACGATGTGCGGCTGCCAGCGCGAGAAATTGCCGCCGCCCTTGTCGCGATACTCGGCCGACGTCAGCACGTCCGGGCCGTCTATCGTATGCAGCGCGAGGTAGACGGGGCCATCGCCGCCGAGCGCGCGAAAGCGTTGCGACGTGCGAAAGCCGGATACGGAGATCAGCGCCGGCAGTTTGATCCGGCTGTAGAAGTCGTTCCACTCGGCTTCGACGGCGGGCTCGGCGATGCTGCATTCAACGGCATAGATCATGACTTCTCCAGGGGGGGGCGAGCGGCCTTCGGAATCGAACGGCCGGCTCGACTGGTTGAGTTTTTGTCATGATAATGAGCGGCCTGATGGGCGGAAAACGATGATTCGTCACCGTTCAATGACATTTGATCAAGCCATGACCAACGGCGGTCGGACCGGGAGCAATCGTGACGCGACGCAGGATTCCGAGCAATTCGGCATTGATGGCATTCGAGGCCGCGGCGCGGCATGCAAGCTTCGCGCGCGCCGCCGACGAGCTGGCGTTGACGGAAGGCGCGATCAGCCGGCAGATCGGCCGACTGGAGACGTTCCTGGGCGTCGCGCTGTTCGAGCGGGTCGGCAACCGCGTGCGGTTGGCGCCGAACGGCGTGCGCTACGCGGCGCAGGTTCGCGAAGTGCTGGACCGGCTCGAGCGCGACAGCCAGTACATGATGGGGCAGCCCGGCGACGGCGGCAGCGTCGATATCGCCGTGACGCCGACATTCGCGACGCGCTGGCTGATTCCGCGGCTCAAGGGATTCCAGGCGCAGCATCCGAACATCACGGTGCACTTCGCCGATCGCGCGGAGCCCTTCGTGCTGGCCGGCAGCGGTTTCGATGCGGCGATTCACTTCGAGCACCCGGCGTGGGCCGGCATGCACACGTACCGGTTGTGCGAGGAGGTGCTGGTGCCGGTCTGCCATCCGTCGCTGCTCGCGGGCGGGCAGCCGGACATATTGCTGGGCACGCTGCCGCGCCTGCACAAGCGCCAGATGCCCGATGCGTGGTCGGCGTACGTGCAGGAGACGGGATTGCCGGTGAGCAATCCGGCCGCCGGCGCACGCTACGACCTTTACTCGATGCTGATCGCGGCGGCGCTGGCCGGGCTCGGCGTCGCGCTGGTGCCGCGTCTCTATGTCGACGCCGAGATCGCGCAAGGGTTGCTCGCGGCGCCGTGGCCCGATGGGCGCGGCGTGGTCAAGCGCTTCTGTCTCGTGTTGCCCGACGCGCTGGAATTGGGCGACGGGCCGTTGCAGACTTTCGCGCGCTGGGTGCTTCGGCAGGCGGACTCATGACCCGAAGTCGCTTGCACCACCCGCGTCGCCTAAACAGGAACAAAACAAAAACGCCACCCGAAGGTGGCGTTCTTGTTTCATCGTGCAGCGCACCGGTGCGTGCGTCACTCGCTGCCGAGATAGAAGAAGCGGAACAGGAACACGGCCGCGATGATCCAGACGATCGGCTTGACCGTGCGGGCCTGGCCCGTCAGCAGCTTCAGGCCGCCGTACGCGATGAAGCCGAATGCGACGCCGTTCGCGATCGAGTAAGTGAACGGCATCAGCAGCGCGGTCAGGGCGGCCGGCACGGCTTCGGTCGCGTCGTCCCACGGCACGTCGACCATCTCGCGCAGCATCAGGCACGACACGTACAGCAGTGCCGGTGCCGTGGCGTAGGCCGGCACGACGCCGGCGAGCGGCGCGATGAACAGGCACGCGAGGAACAGCACGGCGACGGTGATCGCCGTCACGCCCGTGCGGCCGCCGGCCTGCACGCCCGACGCGCTTTCGATATACGCAGTGGTCGACGACGTGCCGAGCACCGAGCCCGCGACGATCGCGGTGCTGTCGGCGAGCAGCGCCTTGTTCAAGCGGTTCATCTTGCCTTCGACGAGCAGGCCCGCGCGGTTCGCGACGCCCATCAGCGTGCCGGTCGCGTCGAACAGTTCGACGAGGAAGAACACGAGTATCACGTTGATGATGCCGGTCGACAGCGCGGCGCCGATGTCGAGCTTGAACAGCGTCGCGTCGATCGACGGCGGCGCGGAGAACACGCCGTGGAACTGGTTGTCGCCGAAGAAGAACGACAGGATCGTGACGCCGATGATGCCGATCAGGATCGCGCCGCGCACGCGCAGGTGGTCGAGCGTGACGATGGTGAAGAAGCCGACGATCGCGAGGATCGTGTCGTGCTTGTGCAGGTCGCCGAGCGTGACGAGCGTGGCCGGGTTGCCGACGATCACGCCCGAGGTTTTCAGCGAGATGATGCCGAGGAACAGGCCGATGCCGGCGGTGATCGAGATGCGCAGCGATTTCGGAATGCCGTTGACGATCGCCTCGCGCACGCGGAACAGCGTGACGAGCAGGAACAGGCAGCCGGAGATGAACACGGCGCCGAGCGCGGCCTGCCACGTGAAGCCCATCCCCTTGACGACCGTATACGCGAAATACGCGTTCAGGCCCATGCCGGGCGCGCAGGCGATCGGGTAGTTCGCGTACAGCCCCATGATGATCGACGCCAGCGCCGCGACGAGGCAGGTCGCGACGAACACCGATTCCTTGGGCATGCCGGCATCGCCGAGGATCGCGGGGTTGACGAAGATGATGTAAGCCATCGTCAGGAACGTGGTGACGCCCGCGAGTATTTCGGTGCGGAAATCGGTGCCGGCTTCGTCGAAGCCGAAATACCGCTTGATGGATTCCATGAAGGCGTTTCTCCGGTCGGGTTGTCGTGTTGCTTGTTGTCTATGCCGAATTGTTGTAAGGCAGCGCGCGGCCGGCCTACTGTAACCAGCCACTATTGCGACGCTATCGGCGGATTGTAATAGCGCGGATAGCTCGGACGATATAGTTGCGGGGCATGATCGGCAGCGTTCGCGCGAGCGGTCGGACAGGCCGGCCGCGCGACGAAGGCGCGCATTTTACCGGTTCGGATCAGGCGGGCAGGTAGAAACGATGGAAACGATTCGATGGCGGGCGGGCCGTGTCGGCCGATGCGGGCGCAACGGCATGATCGACATGCGGCGCGCGGCCGCCACGCGACGGCATGCGACCGCAACGGCACGCCCGCACGAGGGGTGAACACATGATGGACGCAATGCACGCGAGCATGGCCGGCGCGGGTGCGCGACGGCGTGCAGCGGCCATTCGTCAGTCCAGGCGGTTGCAGATATCGGGCTATCCTGCGCCGAAGCCGTCGCGTCCGCAACTGTCATTTCGCGGTGCGAGCCCGACTGTGGTTTCTGTGTAAAAGATTGCAAGACGTCATCGCGTTAACCGGCAAGTCTTTCTAGGATAGATACACCGCGCGCACACGTCGGCCAGTCGTTGCCGACGCGGGGGAGTCGCAGTCCGTGCAGGCCAGGCGGTGAAGCGCGGTGACGGTCGTTGCGCTTTCGGGCAGGCGCGACCGGTTGCGATTGCCCGATGCGGGTTCGTCCGTCATCACGGAGGTCAGCATGTTGAACTGGATCAGCCGTTGGGCGATGCGGCACGCCCCCACGCCGGAAAAAACCGCTGCGTCGATGCTCGTGACGGCGCGCATGGAACTGTTCGCAGCCGAACAGCGCGTCATCGATGCGAAATTACAGGCGGATTACTGGCGTACGCGGGTGTCATTTCTCGAGGAGGTGCAAAAGCAAGGCATCGACCCGTGGGTGACCTCGCAGGCGGCGCAACGTCCCGACCTCGATTCCACGCCTCGCAGCACGGGCCCGCGTCTCGCCGCCAGCACCTGATGCACGTGATGCATGTCAGGGTTGCGCACGGCGCGCGATCGCTCGCGGCACGCGCGTGCGTGCCGCGTCATTCGATGCGCACCCGCGACGCCTTGCGTCGCGGGTGCGTCCGTTTCCGGATGCGGTGATTCCACGCGTTCCGGCATCCTGTCGCGCGCGTGACCGCGCATCGTCAATCCCGTCTTCGCCATCGTCCGACGAGCAAACGTTGCATTCGCGCGAGCGTGCGTCTCAGCCGTTCGCCGCGCTTCACGTATGCCGTCGTGATCGACGCCTCGGCCGGCCGGTCGTCATCGGTGCCGAGCCAGATGCGATCGCCGCGCGCAATGCGCAGCACGTCGCCGGGTTGTACCCAGTAGTCGTCGACGCTCGGCGGCCGCGTGATCCACAGCGGCGCGCCGTGCGCGCGGATTTCCGCATCGCTCGGCGCGCGCCAGGTGAGTGTCGTGCGCGGCGCGACCGCGAAACGGATCACGACGGTCGGTAACGCGATCGCGCCGACGCGGCGCGAATCGGGACGGTCGAACAACGGGCTTGCCTGGTCCATCGTCTTCTCCATTCGTTGAGCCGGACGGATGACGCGCACCAGAACAAAAAGGCCTCATCCGTTTCCGGTGAGGCCTTGTGACATGCGGTACTGCTCGGATGCTAACGCACAAGCGCCTCCCGTGATCCATTCTTTCGAATGTTCACCGGGCAATGATTCGCGATGGCGATGAGCTTGAACGTAGGCATGCGAACGAGTTTGTCGATGTCGTACGTTGTTGTCAACGACTATTTTCGAGATATGTGACGATCACGCGTCGCGCTGGGCGAGGCCGTTGACGAGCAGTTCGGACAGCAGGCCCGTCATCCCGTTCGGATGCGTGGCGGCGCGTGCCTTCAGCTGTTCGACGAGGTCGGCGTTGAGCTTGCACGCGAACGGCACGAGGCCCTGCTCCTGGTCGAGCTTGCGCTGCGCGCGGCGGTCGAGCTTCGCTGCGTCATCGGCGCCCTTGCCGAAGCGGGCGGAGCTGGACTGCTTCATCGCGTGCGTCAGCTTGAGCGCCTTGTTCTTTTCTAGATCGGTTTTCTTCATGGCCATCGCGGCACCTCCGGGAAATGAAGCCGCGATTGTACGCATTTCGGCCGGCGCCCCCGCCGAAACCGTCGCGAACCCGCGTGCGGGCCCGGTCACGCGCCCTTCGTCGTGCCCCAGTTGCCGCCGTGCGCGGCCGCCTGCGCGGCCGGCGAGCGCGCCAGATACGCGAGTGCCTGCTCGGTCGAGCCTTCGTGGTGCGGCGTATAGCCCGGCCTGAAATAGCGCAGCGCCGCGCCGATCACCTTCCAGAACGATGGCAGGTGCCCGCGCCGCGAACCCTTCCACCACGACAGCACGAAACCCGGATAACGGCCGGCGGCGGGATCTCGCCGGTACATGAATTTCGCGCCGCTCGTGATGAAGTAGAGCAGCAGCACGATCACGAACGCCATGTGCACGCAGCGTTCGGGATAGTTGCCGCCCATGTGGTTGTAGATGTCGAACGCGACGGTCCGGTGTTCGACTTCCTCCGCGCCGTGCCAGCGCAGCAGGTCGACCATCGTCGGGTCGGCGCGGCCTTCGTCGAGCCCGTGCGCGTTGAGCACCCAGTTGCCGAGATAGCCGAAGAAATGTTCGAGCGATGCGATCACCGCGAGTTGCTGACGCAGCCAGAAGCGCGTGTGGCCGATTTTCAGCCCGAACGGCGCTTCGCCCAGCACGCGCGTGAACAGCCAGTTCAGCTTCTGCGTGAACGGCTTCGTGTCGATCCCGTGCCGGTCGTAGTAATGCTTGAGCACGCCGCCGTGCGAGCGCGAATGCACGGCTTCCTGGCGCAGGAAGCCTTCGGCTTCGTCGCGCAGGCGCGCGTCGGTGATGTTCGGGAGCGCCTTGTTGTATACGCGGCAGAACCACAGTTCGCCTTCCGGGAACAGCAGGTTCAGCGTGTTGATGATGTGCGTGCTGCCCGGGTCGTTCGGCACCCAGGTGATCGGCGTGTCGCTGAAGTCGAACTTCACGTGCCGGGCCTTGATCTTGTGATAGTCGGCGGTAGCGGTCATCTGTGTCTCCGTTCCAGTGCGGCGCGCCGCGCCGTCAATGCGATGCCATGCTGACGCGGGCGAGCATCCGGCCGAGCCACGGCATGAAGCGGCCGACGAAGCGCAGCGCGTGCGCCTCGGTGCCCACGGCCACGACCGGCCGGTTACGCAGCACGCCGTCGACCATCGCCTGCGCGACGGTTTCCGGCTTCAGGCCGCGCATCTGGTACAGCTTCGTCGCGCGTTTGCGCAGTCGTGCCTCGTCCTGTGCGTTGGCGCCCGCGTATTGCGTCGACGCCATGATTCCGGTTTCCGCGAAGCCGGGGCAGACGGCCGTCACGCCGATGCCTTTTTCCGCGAGTTCCGCGCGCATGCATTCGCTGAGCATCAGCACGGCGGCCTTCGTCGTCGCATACGCGGGCAGATCGCGCGACGGCCCGAACGCGGCGGCCGACGCGGTGTTGACGATGTGGCCGCCCGTGCCGCGTGCGGCCATCTGCTGCGCGAACAGCCGCGAGCCGTGGATCACGCCCCACAGGTTCACGTGCAGGATGCGCTCCCAGTGCCGTTCGCTCGTGTCGAGAATGCCCCCGGCCATGCCGATGCCCGCGTTGTTGATCACGACGTCGGCGCCGCCGAGTTCGCTGCCGACCCATGCCGCGAGCGCTTCCATCTCGTCGGCGGAGCCGACGTCCACGCGTTTCGCATGCGCCTGCGCGCCGGTCAGCCCGAGCAGCAGCGCGGTGCGCTCGGCGCTCGCGAGATCGATGTCGCACGCGACGACGGTCGCGCCTTCGCGGGCGAATGCGAGCGCCGCGCAGCGGCCGATGCCGCTGCCCGCGCCGGTGACGACCGCGACCTTGCCGCTGAAGCGGCCGCTGGTCGCGCGGCGGCGGGCGTTCGCGAGCGCGGGCGGCTCGTCGCCCGATTCGACCGCGTCGATCAACTGTTCGGCGAGGCCCGCGAAGCGCGCGGGATCGGCGAGCGGCAGCCAGTGGCCGGCCGCGACTTCGCGGCGGTAATACTGCGGCACCCAGCGCGACAGGTTCTCGGACAGCGCCGGGCTCACGTATTTGTCGCCGAGCGGCACGATCGTCTGCACCGGCGCGTGCGCGTAGCGCTCGCGCGGCGCGAACAGGCAGCGGATGAAGTTCGCGCGATACAGGCGCACGCCGCGCGCGCCGTCGTCGGCCTGCGTCGCGCGCGGCGTGGCGGTGGTCTTCTCGACCCGGCGCAGCAGGCCCGGCCATGCGCGGCCGAGCCACAGCCGCCAGCCGAGCTCGGGGATGAACGGCAGATGAAACAGATACACGTACCACGAGCGCACGAGCTGCCCGCCGAGCCTGGCCAACGACGCGGGCGTCGGATGCAGCACGCGTTCGCGCAGCCAGAAGCCGACGTGGTCGAGGCATGGCCCCGAGCACGACGTATACGACGCGATGCGGCCGGCGAGCCGCGGATCCGTGACGAACTCCCAGCCCTGGATCGAGCCCCAGTCGTGCGCGATCAGGTGCACAGCGCGGCCGGGGCAGAGCGCGTCTATCACCGCGACGAAGTCGTCGGTCAGCTTCGCGAGGTGGTAATCGGCCGTGCGCTTCGGCGCGCCGGACAGGCCCGCGCCGCGCACGTCGTAGGCGATCACGTAGTGCTTGCGCGCGAGCAGCGGCGCGACGTGCTGCCAGACGCTGCTGTCGTCGGGGTAGCCGTGCACGAGTACGACCGGCGAGCGGGCCGGGTCGCCCCAGGTCCTGACCGCGAGTGTCAGGTCGCCGGAGGCGACGGCCGTCTCGCTGTGAACCGATTCGAACAGGGCCAGCGGCGCTTCATCGGAAAGAGGCTGCATCGTGAGTCCGTCGTTCAGGGATTCGGTGGAAGGCGGCGTTCGTGTCAGGCGGCCGCCGGCACGCTCGCGACGGCCTGCGCGCGTTCGGCCTGGCGGCGCTGCCAGCGGCGCACGTGCGGCAGGTCGTCGTCGAGCCAGTACGCGTCGTCGTCGGTGATCACCAGCAGTTCCTCGAATTTCGCGCCCACGCCGGCGAAGCCGAGATGCGGCTCCACGGCCCACAGGCCCGGCACCGGCGCGTGTTCGGAGCGGCGGTCGATCGACCACAGCGGAGACCAGCCTTGCTGTTTCGCCGCGCGACCCTGGTCGAGCAGCAGGTTGCGCGTCGCGTTCAGCCCGAAGCGCGCGACGAAGCGCGGTGTCGACAGCTTGTGGATCTTCGCGACGCGATGCGCGAGCACCTTGAACGGATAGGCCTTGTGGCGCGGCTCGACGCCCTGGCGGCGACACAGCGCGTCGACCGCCTGCGCGACCTCGGCCATCGGGCGACGCTCCTTCACCAGCCGCACGATCATGTCGCGATGGTCCATCAGGTCGTCCTGCAGCTGTTCGAGGATCGGGTTCTGGCCGAGACAGTGCGCGTAGCCGACGTCCGCGACGATCCCGTCGAGCACGGGCGCGACGTCGAGAATCACGGGCATGTCGGTTTCGAGCTGGCGGTTGCTCGGGAAGAACGCGAGGTTGAAGCCGCCCATGTGCTTCAGGCCGGAGAAGCCTTGGAACGCCGTGCGGTCGCCGAACCATGCGAACGGCTTGTGCAGCCAGTCGTGCACGCCGTTGTCCTGCAGCCATTCGGTCAGCAGGCGCGCGGCTTCCTTCTCGGTGATGCCGGGGTAGAGCATCGCGCCGACGGTCTCGACGCAGCGATAGGCAAGCTGCTGGACCGCGCGGAATTGCGGCAGCTCGTCGAGATGGACTTCCGGCAGCGGATGATCGGGCATGTTGCGTCTCCATGTGTCGGCCTGCGTTCGGCGACGCGGGCGAATTATTCAGTCAGCATTTAATGTGTCATTGACTGATGTAAAGATCATAGCCGGTTCGACGTGGCGCGGAGGTGAGGGCTTCTCCTAATGAAGGCCGAAATGGAGGGGACGCTCTAGGTCTCCGGCGGGCGGGGCCGGATGGCCGTCGCCGTGCACGTGGCCGGTGCGGGAGGGCCGGCCGGAGCGCGTGTGCGGTGGCGGCGCCGGCCCGGCATGTCGCGCCGGATCAATTCCCCGTCGTGTCGTGGCGAGACGCTGTCAAATTGCCGAAATAATTTCGTCACATCATTCGCCCCCGATTCGAAGCCTTTCCGGCTTCGCGGGGCGGGTGTGCCGCGCGTTGCGCGGGGCAGCGATCCAAGCCGATTCGACCATTCCACGGAGAGAGACCATGCAACGCCGCAAGTTCATGAACACCCTTGCCGCTGCGACCGCTGCGACGCCGCTGATGCTCAAGGCCGGCATGGCCGGCGCGAAGAGCGCGACCGCGCCGGACGCGCTGGACCCGGGCCGCTGGTCGCCGTTCAACGCCGCGCGCCTGCAGGCGGTGCTCGACCGGCACGGCGTCGCGAGCGCGCGCTACGACGGAAAGCGCCGCCCGTACGCGGTGTTCGACTGGGACAACACGTGCATCATGAACGACTGCGAAGAGGCGTTGCTGATGTACCAGATCAACCATCTGCAGTACAAGCTGACGCCGGACGAGTTCGTCGACGTGATGTGGAAGGACGTGCCGAAGGGCGCGTTCATGAAGGACTACACGACCGTCGACGGCAAGCCGGTGACGATGGAGGATCTCGCCGCCGACGTCGAGTCCGACTACCGCTGGCTCCATGCGAACTACAAGGGCCTCGGCGGCGACAGGAGCCTCGACGAGATTCGCGAGACCGACCAGTTCAAGGATTTTCGCGCGAAGCTGTACTTCATGTACGACGCGATCTGCGACACGCATCCGCTCGAAGTCGGCTACAAGTGGATCATCTATTTCTACAAGAACATGACGACCGCCGAGCTGCAGGCGATGGCGGAAGCGTCGAACAACTACGGTATCGGCGACGCGCTGCGCAAGGTCCGCTACGAAAGCCCGAAGACGCTGCCGGGCAAGGCCGGCGTGGTGGCCGACACGCATTTCCACGGCATCCGCATTCACGAGGAAATCCGCGCGGTGATGCACACGCTGCGCGCGAACGGCATCGACGTGTACGTGAGCACCGCGTCGCTCGACGATGTCGTGCGCGTGTTCGCCGGCAATCCGAACTATGGCTACGGCGTGGCGCCCGAGAACGTGATCGGCCTGCGGCTCGACATGCAGGACGGCAAGTACACGAGCACGTATCCGGCCGGCTGGCATTTCAACTGGGGGCCCGGCAAGACGGTGGGCATCCGCAACGTGCTCGCGTCGAAGAAGGGCTATGGCCCGCTGCTGGTGTTCGGCGACAGCGACGGCGACGCGTGGATGCTGCGCGACTTCAAGGACACCGCGGCCGGCGTGATCGTCAACCGGATGAAGAAGGGCGAGATCGGCGCGGACAGCAAGCTCGCGGCCGAACAGATCGGCAACCCGGACGCGCGCTTCCTGCTGCAGGGTCGCGACGAGCACACGGGCCTGATGATCCCGGACGAGAAGTCGATCAAGTACGGCAAGACGGATCGCAAGCTGCTGGCCTGACGCGGGCCGGGCGCCGGGCCGCGGCGGCCCCGCGCCCGTCGGCATCGGTCGCGGCATCGCGCGGGCCTGTGCCCGCACATCTCACCGCTCGTGCGGCGGGCCCAACCGATCCAGCAACGCGCTCAGCAGATCCACCGGCAGCGGAAACACGATCGTCGAATTCTTGTCCGCCGCGATCGTCGTCAGCGTCTGCAGGTAGCGCAGCTGCATCGCCTGCGGCTGCTGTGCAAGCCGCTGCGCCGCCTGCAGCAGCTTTTCCGACGCCTGCAATTCGCCTTCCGCGTGAATCACCTTCGCGCGCCGTTCGCGTTCGGCCTCGGCCTGCCGTGCGATCGCCCGGATCATCGTTTCGTTCAGGTCCACGTGCTTGATCTCGACCGTCGACACCTTGATTCCCCACGCATCGGTCTGCGCATCGAGCGTCTTCTGGATGTCGGCATTCAACTGCTCGCGCTCGGCGAGCAACGCGTCGAGTTCGTGCTTGCCGAGCACCGCGCGCAGCGTCGTCTGCGCGAGCTGGCTCGTCGCCTCGAAGAAGCGCGCGACCTGGATCACGGCCTTCTCCGGATCGACGACGCGGAAATACACGACGGCATTGACCTTCACCGACACGTTGTCGCGCGTGATCACGTCCTGCGCGGGCACGTCGAACACGACGGTGCGCAGGTCGATCCGCACGACCTGCTGGACGATCGGGATGATCAGCACGAGCCCCGGCCCCTTCACCTTCCAGAACCGGCCGAGCATGAACACGACGCCGCGTTCGTACTCGCGGAAGATGCGGATCGACGATGCGACGAGCACCACGACGAAGACGATCAGGACGCCGCTGAAGCCAAACGTGTAGCCCATCATGACGGTGCTCCCTGGTGTTGTTGTTCGTGTGCCGGCACGTCATAGAGCGGCGCGACGGTGAGCGTCAGCCCGTGGCGGCCGGTGACGCGCACGCGGCTGCCGGCGGCCAGCGGCGTGCTGCTCGCGACACGCCAGCGCTCGCCGTGCACGCGCGCCCAGCCCGCCGCCGACGGTGCGGTGCCGGCCGCGTCCTGCGGCTGGTCGGCGCGCAGGCCGTCGTCGAGCACTTCGCCGATGCTGCCGACCATCGCCTCGGCGCCCGTCACGACCGGCCGCCGCCGCGCGCGCAGCGCGACGCTCGACACGCCGGCGACGAGCAGCCCGCCGCCGACCGCGAGGCCCGCGATCACCTGCCACGGAATGCCGTAACCGGGCACGTCGGTATCGATCAGCATCAATGCGCCGATCGTGAACGACACGATTCCGCCGAAACCGAGCACGCCGAAGGTCGGCAGGAACGCCTCGGCGACGAGGCAGCCGAGACCGAGCAGCACGAGTCCGAGGCCCGCATAGCTGATCGGCAGCAATTGCATCGCGAACAGCCCGATCAGCAGGCAGATGGTGCCGGCGACGCCCGGCAGCACGAAGCCGGGATTCGCGAATTCGAAGAACAGACCGTAGATGCCGATCGTCAGCAGGATCAGCGCGACGTTCGGATCGGCGATGATCGACAGGAAGCGGCTTCGCCAGTCGGGCGCGAGCACGACGAGCGGCGCATGCGCGGTCGCGACGTGCACCGTGCCGGCAGTCGTCGTCACGGTGCGACCGTCGAGCTGGCGCGCGAGGTCGGCCGGGTCCTGCGCGATCAGGTCGACGACATGCTGCGCGCGCGCCTCGGTCGCCGACAGGCTCAAGGCCTCGCGCACCGCGCGCTCGGCCCATCCGGCATTGCGCCCGCGCAACTGCGCGAGGCCGCGGATGTACGCGGCGGCGTCCTGGGTCGCCTTGCGGATCTCGGTCGACTGCGTATCGTTCGGCAACTCGGCCGGAGTCGCGGATGCGCCGGCCGCACCCGATGCCCCGGACGGCGACGGCCGGGGCGCACCCGGCGCACCCGGCGTCCCTGGCGTCCCCGGCGCGCCACCGCCGATGCCGAACTGCACCGGCGACGCCGCGCCGAGATTGGTGCCGGGCGCCATCGCTGCGATGTGGCTCGCGTAGACGATATAGGTGCCCGCGCTCGCGGCCCGTGCGCCGCCCGGCGCGACGAACGCGGCGACCGGCACCGGCGAGCCGAGGATCGCCTTGATGATCTGCCGCATCGACGTGTCGAGGCCGCCCGGCGTATCGAGTTGCAGGATCGCGAGCGGCGCGTGCTCGCGCGCCGCTCGGTCGAGCGAGCGGACGATGAAGTCGGCGCTGGCCGGCCCGATCGCGCCGTTGACCGGAATCACGAACACCGGCGGTGCGGCGGCGGGAGGCGGGGCGGCGACGGCCGCGCACACGACGAGCAGCGCCGCGAACAGCGCGGCGCGCGCGACCCGCGCGGACAGCGGGTGACGGGGGCGGCCGCCGGGTGATGCAGGTGCCGGCGGCGGCTCATGACGGTGAATGCGCATCGGGGCGTCCGGGCGGCGCGCGGCCGCACGCCGTCCGGCTCGCGGAAAGGGCGTTGGCCCGATGCTTGAAGATTAGGCGGTTTCGGCGGAAAGCGCGAAGGCGAGGCGGCAGGCCGCGGATTCAGCCGGCGCCGCGGCCGCGCGCGAGCGCTTCTTCCCGATATTCGGCCGGGCTGCGTCCGCTCCATTTGCGAAACGCGCGGTAGAACGCGCTCGGTTCCGCGAAACCTGTGGCCGCCGCGACGTCGGCGATGGTCCGCGACGGATCGGCCAGCGCCTCGAACGCGAGGTCGCGCCGCAGCGTGTCCTTGATCGCCTGGTACGCATGGCCTTCCTGGTGCAGCTTGCGACGCAGCGTCGCCTCGGCCACGTGCAGCCGCGCGGCCATCCCGTCGGCGCCGGGCCACGCCGCAGGCGGCATGCCGCGCAGCACGGTGCGTACGCGCTGCGCGAGCGCGTTCGGGTTGCGGTACTTGACGATGAAGCTGGCCGGCGCGTTGCGCAGAAACGTTTTCAGCGTCCTGGCGTTTTGCACGACCGGCAGCGTCGCGAATTCGGGATCGAAATCGACATACGAATCGGGCTGGTTGAACCGCATGTCGTCGCACAGCATCGACGGGTATTCGTGGTCGGCCGGCGGCGTGTCGCAGCGGAAGCTCGCGTGCAGCAGCGGGATGCGCCGCCCGATCAGCCAGCAGGTCAGCCCGTACACGATGATGAAATAGGTCGCGTACGTGAACATCGCGGGCGCCGCGGTGCTGTTGCGGTGCACGAAACGCAGCCGCACGCGCTGCGGGTTGGCGTCGAGCTCCGCGTGCAGGTCGTCGAGCACGCAGTGCATGAAATTCACCGCGCGCGCCATCGCGTGCAGCCCGTCCTGCGCGGACAGCGCCGCCTGGCTCATCGCGATGAAGCTGCCGCTGCGCATCGGATGGCGATCCTGCCCGAAAAACTCGTCGTCGAGCGCGCGCGCAATGGCGTTCCACAGCGCGCCGTATTGCTGCGCGGACACCCGTGCACGCGGCTGCGCGAGCAGCGCCGGCGCGATGCCGGCCTGCGCGAGCAGCGGCTCGGCCGCGACGCCGCGCCGGGTCGCGAGCGCGACGCTGTAGGCGACGAGGCTGATCGCGACGGTTCCCTTGTCTTCCTGCTTCATCGAAGCCGCCGGTATGGCAAAAACGCTCAGTGTAAATGAGCGGCGCGAGCATCGAACAGTCGCGCGCGCTTGCCTACACTTGTTGCATCGAAACGAAAGGTCGGTCGCGGCACGCGGCCGCAGGAGACAGCAGCGCCATGGACGAGCTTTATACCGAAGACCAGCGGATGATCCGCGACGCCGCGCGCGCTTTTGCCACCGAGGTGCTGGCACCGAACGCCGCGCAATGGGACCATGACGCGCACCTGCCCGACGCCGTCGTCGCGCAGCTCGGCGAACTCGGCCTGCTCGGGATGATCGTGCCGCAGGAGCTGGGCGGCGCGTATACGGATTACGTCGCCTATGCGCTGGCGATGGAGGAAATCGCCGCCGGCGATGCCGCATGCGCGACCATGATGAGCGTGCACAACTCAGTCGGCTGCGGGCCGATCCTCGGCTTCGGCACGCCCGCGCAGAAGGATCGCTGGCTGGCCGAGATGGCTGCGGGCCGCATCATCGGCGCGTTCTGCCTGACCGAGCCGCAGGCCGGCTCCGAGGCGAACAACCTGCGCACGCGGGCGGAGCTGCGCGACGGCAAGTGGGTGCTGAACGGCGCGAAGCAGTTCGTGACCAACGGCCAGCGTGCCGGGGTCGCGATCGTTTTTGCCATGACCGACCCGGAAGCCGGCAAGCGCGGCATTTCCGCGTTCCTGGTGCCGACCGACACGCCCGGCTTCATCGTCGGCAAGCCGGAAAAGAAGATGGGCATCCGCGCATCCGACACGTGCCCGATCACGTTCGAGAACTGCGCGATTCCGGAAGAAAACCTGCTCGGCAATCGCGGCGAAGGGCTGAAGATCGCGCTGTCGAACCTGGAAGGCGGGCGCATCGGCATCGCCGCGCAGGCGCTCGGCATCGCGCGCGCCGCGTTCGACAAGGCGCGCCGCTATGCGGGCGAGCGCGTGCAGTTCGGCAAGCCGATCGCCGAGCATCAGGCGATCCAGCAGAAGCTCGCCGACATGGCCACGCAGATCAACGCGGCGCGCCTGCTCGTGCATCACGCGGCGAAGCTGCGCACGGCCGGGCTGCCGTGCCTGTCCGAAGCATCGCAGGCGAAGCTGTTCGCGTCAGAGATGGCCGAGCGCGTGTGTTCGGATGCGATCCAGATTCACGGCGGTTACGGCTACCTCGCCGATTACGAAGTCGAGCGTCACTATCGCGACGCGCGCATCACGCAGATCTACGAGGGCACCAGCGAAGTGCAGCGGATGGTGATCGCGCGACAGCTTTGAGTCCTGAATCGCGACGCGCGCGCCATCGGCAATCACACAAACCAATAAGGCAGGCAAACAGGCAGGGCACGAGGGCAGCGCGGCAAACGCGGCACGCAACGACGTGACCGTGCGCCGCGCGACACGGAACCGTGCATGCGCCGCGGCGCGTGCCCGGTCGACCGCTGGGCATGGAGACTCGAGACGGAGACGACACGATGACGGTACAGGCATTCCTGGACGCACGCGACTTTCTGCTGCGCCATCGCACCGACTACGAAACCGCGTACCGCGATTTCGAATGGCCGGTGCTCGATGCGTTCAACTGGGCGCTCGACTACTTCGACCCGATGGCGCGCGGCAACGACAAGCCCGCGCTGTGGATCGTCGACGCGGCAACCGGCACGGGCGACCCGTATTCGTTCGCGCAGATGTCCGAGCGCTCGTCGCGGATCGCGAACTGGCTGCGCGGCATCGGCGTCGTGCGCGGCGACCGGATCCTGCTGATGCTGCCGAACCGTGTCGAGCTGTGGGACGCGATGCTCGCCGCGATGAAGCTCGGCGCGATCGTGCTGCCCGCGACCACGCAACTGTCGGCCGACGACGTGCGCGATCGCGTGCAGATCGGCGGCGCGAAATACGCGATCGTCGACGAGAGCGAAACCGCGAAATTCGAACAGGCGGATCTCGGCCTCACGCAGAAAATCGTCGCCGGCGCGCCGTGCGCGGGCTGGCTCGCGATGAACGACGGCTACGCGGCGAGCGCCGCATTCGAGCCGGACGCCGTCACGCACGCGAACGATCCGATGCTGCTGTACTTCACGTCGGGCACGACGTCGAAGCCGAAGCTCGTCGAGCATACGCACCGCACCTATCCCGTCGGGCACCTGTCGACGATGTACTGGGTCGGCCTGCAGCCGGGCGACATTCACTGGAACATCAGTTCGCCGGGCTGGGCGAAGCATGCGTGGAGCTGCTTCTTCGCGCCGTGGAACGCGCAGGCGTGCGTGTTCGCGTTCAACTACGCGCGCTTCGAGCCGAAGGTCGTGCTCGACGCGCTCGTCAAATACCAGGTGACCACGCTATGCGCGCCGCCGACCGTGTGGCGCATGCTCGTGCAGCAGCCGCTCGCGTCGTTCGACGTGAAGCTGCGCGAGATCGTCGGCGCGGGCGAGCCGCTGAATCCCGAGATCATCGAACGCGTGAAGAAGGCGTGGGGCATCACGATTCGCGACGGCTACGGCCAGACCGAGACGACCTGCCTGATCGGCAACACGCCGGGCCAGCCGGTCGTCGCCGGTTCGATGGGCCGCCCGCTGCCCGGCTACCGGATCGCGCTGCTCGACCCGGACGGCGCGCCCGTCAGCGAAGGCGAGGTCGCGCTGCCGATCGGTGCGGGCGTGATGCGTCCGGTCGGGCTGATGACGGGCTATGCGAACAATCCCGACGCGACGGCCCACGCGATGCGCGACGGCCATTACCGCACGTCGGACATCGCGATGCGCGGCGACGACGGCTACTACGTCTACATCGGCCGCGCGGACGACGTGTTCAAGTCGTCCGACTACCGGCTGAGTCCGTTCGAGCTGGAAAGCGTGCTGATCGAGCATCCGGCGATCGCGGAAGCGGCCGTCGTGCCGAGCCCGGACCCGGTGCGGCTGTCGGTGCCGAAGACCTTCATCACGCTGCGCCAGGGCTACGAGGAAAGCCCCGCGCTCGCGCTGGAGATTTTCCGCTTCTCGCGCGAGAAGCTCGCGCCGTACAAGCGCATCCGCCGCCTGCAGTTCGCGGAGCTGCCGAAGACCATCTCCGGGAAGATCCGCCGCGTCGAGCTGCGCCGCCGCGAGATCGCGCGCGGCGACGATGCGACGACGCGGATGCCCGGCGAATACTGGGAAGAAGATTTCGCCGCGGAACTGAAATGACCTGTCGCGGGCCATGCGCGCCGCATGTCGCGGCCGTCGCCCGCAACACCGATTGAACCGGCCGCGCGTGGCATGACGCTACACGGCCCACTGCAAGGAGAGTGCATCGATGAACGCGAATCCGACGCCCCGCACGGGGCAAGACGTGCCGACGGTCAAGCTGCTGATCGACGGCGCCTTCGTCGAGTCCACCACGAGCGAGTGGCGCGACATCGTCAATCCGGCGACGCAGCAGGTCCTCGCACGCGTGCCGTTCGCGACCGTCGAGGAAGTCGACGCGGCCGTGCAGGCCGCGCACGCCGCGTATGCGACGTGGAAGAACACGCCGATTTCCGCGCGCATGCGCATCATGCTGAAGTTCCAGGATCTCGTGCGCGCGAACCTCCAGCGCATCGCGAAGACGCTGACGGCCGAGCAGGGCAAGACGCTGCCCGACGCCGAAGGCGACATCTTCCGCGGTCTCGAAGTGGTCGAGCACGCATGCTCGATCGGCACGCTGCAGCTCGGCGAATTCGCGGAGAACGTCGCGGGCGGTGTCGACACCTACACGCTGCGCCAGCCGCTCGGCGTGTGCGCGGGCATCACGCCGTTCAACTTCCCCGCAATGATTCCGATGTGGATGTTCCCGATGGCGATCGTGTGCGGCAACACGTTCGTGCTGAAGCCGTCGGAGCAGGATCCGATGTCGACGATGGAGCTCGTCGAACTCGCGATCGAGGCCGGTGTGCCGAAGGGCGTGCTGAACGTCGTGCACGGCGGCAAGGAAGTGGTCGACGCGATCTGTACGCATCCGCTCGTGAAGGCGATCTCGTTCGTCGGCTCGACGGCCGTCGGCACGCACGTGTACAACCTCGGCAGCCAGCACGGCAAGCGCGTGCAGTCGATGATGGGCGCGAAGAACCACGCGATCCTGCTGCCCGACGCGAACCGCGAGCAGGCGATCAACGCACTGGTCGGCGCCGGCTTCGGCGCGGCCGGCCAGCGCTGCATGGCGACCTCCGTCGCGGTGCTCGTCGGCAGCGCGCGCGACTGGCTGCCGGACATCGTCGCGAAGGCGAAGCTGCTGAAGGTCAACGCGGGCTCGGAAGCGGGCACCGACGTTGGTCCGGTGGTGTCGCGCGGCGCGAAGGCGCGCATCCTGTCGCTGATCGACACGGGCATCAAGGAAGGCGCGAAGCTCGAACTCGACGGCCGCGACGTGAAGGTCGCCGGCTTCGAGGAAGGCAACTTCATCGGGCCGACGATCTTCTCTGGCGTGAAGACCGACATGACGATCTATACGCATGAAATCTTCGGGCCGGTGCTGGTCGTGATGGAAGTCGACACGCTCGACGAAGCGATCGCGCTCGTCAACGCGAATCCGATGGGCAATGGCGTGGGCATCTTCACGCAGAGCGGCGCGGCCGCGCGCAAGTTCCAGAGCGAGATCGACGTTGGCCAGGTCGGCATCAACATCCCGATTCCGGTGCCCGTGCCGTTCTTCAGCTTCACCGGCTCGCGCGGCTCGAAGCTCGGCGATCTCGGCCCGTACGGCAAGCAGGTCGTGCAGTTCTATACGCAGACGAAGACGGTCACCGCGCGCTGGTTCGACGACGACACGACGGCCGGCCCGGTCAACACCACGATCCGGCTGCATTGAGCCGGGGAGGACACGAACATGAAGATCGGATTTATCGGACTGGGCCACATGGGTGCGCCGATGGCGCTGAACCTCCTGAAGGCCGGCCATGAAGTGCACGCGTTCGACCTGAGCGCCGACGCATTGCGCGCGCTGCAGGACGCCGGCGCGCAGGTGGCCGCGTCGCCGCGCGATGCGGCATCGGGCGCGGCGTTCGTGATCACGATGCTGCCAGCCGCGCCGCACGTGCGCTCGGTGCTCGCCGGCGAGAACGGCGTGCTGGCCGGCCTCGGCGCCGGCGCGACCGTGATCGATTCGAGCACGATCGACCCGGCGAGCGCGCAGGCGTTCGGCGCGCTCGTGCGCGAGCACGGCGGCGCGTTCGTCGATGCGCCCGTGTCGGGCGGCACCGGCGGCGCGGCGGCCGGCACCCTGACCTTCATGGTCGGCGGAAGCGACGCCGATTTCGAGCGCGTGAAGCCCGTGCTCGCCGGCATGGGCAAGAACATCGTCCATTGCGGCGCGACGGGCATGGGGCAGGTCGCGAAGGTCTGCAACAACCTCGTGCTCGGCATCTCGATGGCGGCGGTGTCGGAGGCGATGTCGCTCGGCGTCGCGCTCGGCATCGACCCGAAGGTGCTGGCCGGCATCGTCAACACGTCGACGGGCCGCTGCTGGAGCTCGGACACCTACAACCCGTATCCCGGCGTGATCGACACCGCGCCGTCGTCGCGCGGCTACAGCGGCGGCTTCGGCACCGACCTGATGCTGAAGGATCTCGGCCTCGCGAACGACGCCGCGAAGCAGGCGCGCCAGCCCGTCTATCTCGGCGCGCTCGCGCAGCAGCTTTACCAGACGATGAGCAGCCGCGGCGACGGGCAACTCGATTTCTCGGCGGTGATCCGCCTGTACCAACCGGCCACGAAGAAGGACGCCTCATGATCGAACTGGACTACGTCGACGACGGCGCGATCGCGTGCGCGACGCTCAAGCGTCCGCCCGCGAACGCCTTTACCGCCGACGGGCTGCGGCAACTGCAGGACACCGTCGCCGAATTGAACGCGAACCCGCGCGTGCGCGCGCTGGTGATCACCGGCGACGGCCCGAAGTTCTTCAGCGCGGGCGCCGACCTGAACACGTTCGCCGACGGCGACCGCGCGGTCGCGCGCGCGATGGCGGCGCGCTTCGGTGCGGCGTTCGAGGCGCTGCATGACGCGCGCGTCGTGACGATCGCGGCGATCAACGGCTACGCGATGGGCGGCGGCCTCGAATGCGCGCTCGCGTGCGACCTGCGGATTGCGGAGACGCACGCGCAGATGGCGCTGCCCGAACCGTCGGTCGGCCTGCTGCCGTGCGGGCTCGGCACGCAGACGCTGCCCTGGCTCGTCGGCGAAGGCTGGGCGAAGAAGATCATCCTGGCCGGCACGCGCGTCGACGCGGCGACGGCGCTCAGGATCGGCCTCGTCGAGGACGTGGTCGAAATCGGTGCGGCGCGCGATGCGGCGCTGGCGCTCGCGCGCAACGTGGCGCGGCAGAGCCCGCACGCGGTTGCGTACAGCAAGGAACTGATCGGCCTCGCGCGCCGCGGCGTGCCGCGCAGCGCGGCGCTCGCGATCGAGCGCGAACGCTTCGTCGACCTGTTCGACACGAACGATCCGCGCGAAGGCGTGGCCGCGTTTCTCGGCAAGCGCGCGCCGCAATGGCATACCGATGGAGAGCCGCAACGATGAGCACGCCGGTCACGACTCATGGCAGTTTCGCGCAACCCGCACCGGAGGTGCTGTTCCGCGTGGTGAACCGCGTGGCGCTCATCACGCTGAACCGGCCGGCCGCGCTCAATGCGTTGTCCTATCCGATGATCGGCGAGCTGGCCGCGCACCTCGAACGATGCCGCACCGACGACCAGATCGTCGCGGTCGTGCTGCGCGGCGCGGGCGAGAAGGGCTTCTGCGCGGGCGGCGACGTGCGCGCGCTGCACCGGATGGTCGCGCAGCGCGAGACCTGGCTGCCGTTCTTCGTCGACGAATACCGGCTCGACTACGCGATCCATACGTTCCCGAAGCCGATCGTCGCGCTGATGGACGGCGTGACGATGGGCGGCGGAATGGGCCTTGCGCAAGGCGCGGCGCTGCGCGTCGCGACCGAGCGCAGCAAGATCGCGATGCCGGAGACGCGCATCGGCCTCGTGCCCGACGTCGGCGCGACGCATTTCCTGTCGCGCATGCCGGTCGAACTCGAACTGTACGTGGGGCTGACGGGCGCGATGCTGTCGGGCGCCGATGCGCTGACCGCGAAGCTCGCGGACCTGTGCGTGCCGTCGTCGTGGCTCGATACGTTCGAGACGCGCATCGAGAGCGTCAAGTGGGATGGCGACGTGCTGCCGGCGCTGCGCAAGGTGTTCGAGCCGCCGTGCAACGTCGTGCCGCATTCGGCGCTCGACAGCCAGATGGCGTGGATCGTTCGTCACTTCGACAAGCGCTCGACCGTCGAGCGGATCGTCGCGACGCTGAAGCAGGATCTCGAGCGCGACGAGCTGGCGCGCGAGCACCGTCAATGGCTGCAGGCGACGCTCGACGCACTCACCGGCCATTCGCCGACGATGTTGTGCGTGACACGCGAAGCGCTGCTGCGCGGCCGTCAGATGACGCTCGCCGAGTCGTTCCGGATGGAGCTCGGCATCGTGGCGCGCGCGATCGAGGAGGGCGACTTTTGCGAAGGCGTGCGTGCGCATCTCGTCGACAAGGATCGCAAGCCGCGCTGGGCGCCGGCGTCGCTCGTCGAGCTGCGCGCCGAGCGCGTGCGGCATTTTCTGACTTCGCCGTGGAAACTGTTCGCGCATCCGCTCGCCGATCTCGGCGCGGCGTGAGGTGACGCGATGTGCCGACGCGCCCGTGCGGCGCGTCGGCTTCAACTTGTTTTCTCCCCGCGCTTCCCTTCCGCGCTCAGCGCTCGATCATCGGCGGCACCGCCTGCACGAGCGCGTCGATCACGCAGCGCGTCTTGCGCGGCAGGTAGCGCGTTTTCGGCCAGATCGCGTGGATGTCGCCTTCGCACACGAAGCAGCGATCGAGCACGACGACCATCTCGCCGCGCTTCACGTAATGATCGAGCAGCCAGCTCGGCAGCCACGCGATTCCGAACCCCGAGGCGCCTGCCGCCGCGATCGCCTGCACGTCGTCGAAACTGAGCTGGTGCGGCATGTCGATGCGCACCGTCGAGCCGTCCGGCGCGCGCAGGTCCCACGGCTGCACGACGCCCGAACGTGAATACGCGATCGTCCGGTGGTGCCTGAGGTCGTCGAGCGATTGCGGTATCCCGTAGCGCGCGAGATACGACGGCGCCGCGCCGAGACTGCCGTATTGCGTGCCGAGCCGCCGCACCGCGAGGCTCGTGCTGTCCGCGAGCGTGCCGATCCGCACCGCGAGGTCGATCCCTTCCTCGACCAGATCGACGAAACGGTCCGTGATCGACACGTCGATCCGCAGATGCGGATAGGTGCGCGCGAGGTCGAGCACGATCGGCGTCACGCAGTGATGCCCGAATGCGAGCGGCACGCTCAGCCGCAGCTTGCCGCGCGCTTCGTTGCGGCCGCAATCGAGATCGGCTTCGGCCGCTTCCAGCTCCGCCAGCGCGCGCACGCAGCGGTCGTAGTACGCCTGGCCGTCGTCGGTCAGGCTCTGGCTGCGGGTCGTGCGCTGCAGCAGCCGCGCGCCGAGCCGCTTCTCGAGCCGCGCGATCGCCTTGCCGACCGCCGAGCGCGTCATGTCGAGCCGTTCCGCGGCGAGCGCGAAGCTGCCGGATTCCACGACCTGGACGAAGGTCGTGACGCCGTCGAGTCTGTCGGTCATGGCGGGATCGGTTGATTGCGTCCTGTGATTCCCCAGTCTGGAGAAATGGTCGCGTCAATGGGGATGGAAATTCTCACTATAGTACCGATTCCCGTTCAGCGTGCGTTGCCGGCCGCACGCGGCGCATCCTTCTTATCTGGAGGCGCGCGGCCCGTCGCGGGCCGTCGCGCAATACGCATGACGCTATCCGACTCCCGCAGGAATGCGGTCGCGCTCGCGGCCGTCTGTCTCACGTCGCTGATGTTCGGCCTCGAAATCTCGAGCGTGCCGGTGATCCTGCCGACGCTCGAACACGTGCTGCGCGGCGACTTCAACGGCATGCAATGGATCATGAACGCGTACACGATCGCGTGCACGACGGTGCTGATGGCGGCCGGCACGCTCGCCGACCGGTTCGGCCGCAAGCGCGTGTACGTGATCGGCACGGTGCTGTTCGGCGCGACGTCGTTGCTGTGCGGGCTCGCGCCGAACGTGCCGGTGCTCGTCGCGGGCCGGTTGCTGCAGGGCGCGAGCGGCGGCGCGATGCTGATCTGCCAGATCGCGGTGCTGTCGCACCAGTTCCGCGAAGGGCGCGAGCGCGGTCGCGCGTTCGGAATCTGGGGGATCGTGTTCGGGATCGGTCTCGGCTTCGGGCCGATCGTCGGCGGCGCGATCGTCGCGCTGGCGAGCTGGCCGTGGGTGTTCCTCGTGCATGCGCCGCTCGCGGCCATCGCGCTCGTGCTGATCGGCGGCGCGGTTCAGGAGTCGCGCGATCCGCATGCGGGCACGCTCGACGTCGCGGGCATCGTCACGCTGTCGCTCGCCGTGCTCGGTCTCGCGTTCTATATCACGCAGAGCGCGGAGCTGGGGCTCACGAGTGCGGCCGGGCTCGGCGTGCTCGGCGCGACCGTGCTCGCGCTGGCCGGCTTCTCCATCGCGGAGCGCACGAGCGCGCGGCCGATGTTCGACTTCTCCGTGTTCCGGATTCGCGCGTTCACCGGCGCGATCTTCGGCTCGATGGGGATGAACTTCAGCTTCTGGCCGTTCATGATCTACCTGCCGATCTGGTTCCAGGTCGCGCTCGGCTACGACAGCGTGACGGCCGGCCTCGCGCTGCTCGCGTACACGCTGCCGACGCTCGTCGCGCCGCCTGTTGGCGAGCGGCTCGCGCTGCGCTACGGGCCCGGTGTCGTGATTCCGGGCGGCCTGTTCACGATCGCGGCCGGGTTCGCGCTGATGCGGATCGGCAGCGGCATCGAGCATGCCAGCTGGCTCACGATGCTGCCGGGCTGCCTGATCGCCGGCATCGGGCTCGGGCTCACCAACACGCCCGTCACGAACACGACGACGGGCGCGGTGCCAAGTTCGCGCGCCGGGATGGCGTCGGGCATCGACATGAGCGCGCGGATGATCTCGCTCGCGCTGAACATCGCGGCGATGGGCTTCGTGCTGGTCGCGGGGATCGTCGCGAGCCTGAAAGCGGGCGTCGCGGGGGCGGTCGATGCGGGGACGCTGCGCATGCTGGCGCAGCAGATCGCGTCGGGCCGCACCGACGGGCTGCAGGCGATCGCGCCGGCGCTCGCAAAGGCCGACCCGACCGGGACGGCGCTGCACGCGGCGCTCGTGCACGGGTTCGGCTGGGTGATGGTGTACGGCGCGGCCGGCGTCGCCGTGCTCGCGACCGCGAGCGCGGTGGTGTTCGCGCCGGCAAGGCGCAGGGCGGCGGTGTGCGAATGATGCGCGCAGTGTCGCGCGCGGCCGGTTCCGCGTGCTTACGCGCCGTCGCCGCGGGCATCGATCCGGCGCTGCGTGTCCGCGTCGACGATTGCGCGGATCGCGCCGAACAGCGGCGCCGCGTCGGTGTAGCGCCGGCCGTAGCCGAGATTGAACGCGTAGTCGAAATCCGGCGGATTGCTACCCTGGTTGTGCTGGAGGATCGTTTCGAGCTTGTCGAGCGCCTTCGCGGCGCGCGCTTCCGGTGATGCCGCCGCCTCGTATTCGTCCCACAGCGCGACGATCTCGTCGCGCAGCGCGCGATCGAGACCGGCCGTCAGCGTCAGCAGGTCGTCGCGTTCGTGCGTGCTCTTGTCCGGATGCGCGGCCTGCTCGATCGCGGGGATGTCGCCGTGCAGCGCTTCGCCGAGATCGTGAACGACGCACAGCTTCAGCAGCTTCGTCGTGTCGACGTCGGGCATTGCGTCGGCGAACACGAGCGCCATCAGGCACAGCCGCCAGCTGTGTTCGGCCGTGCTTTCGGCGCGCCCGGTCGACGTATGGCCGCTGCGCAGCACGTCTTTCAGGCGTTCGGCTTCGCGCAGGAAATCGAGTCGCGCGTGGATCGTGTCGAGGTTCATGGCAAGGAAGTGCTTGAATCGAGCCGTCAAGGGTACGTCGCGCGGACGCGATACGTCCACGCATGAAATATGCGCGCCGCGCTTGCTACAGCGTTTCGACGAGCCGCGCGGCGGAGCCGTCCGACAGCGTCATCCGCGTCCATCGGCAGGTGCTGCCGCGGATCGGCACGATGCGCGACGCATTGGCGCCCGTCGCGAACTCGACGCTCGGCGGCCCCGCGCGATCGTGCCAGCCGAGCGGGTCGAGCGCGGCTTCCATGCGGACGATTTCCGGCGTCGCGTAGCGCCACAGCGACGTACCGAGCAGCATCGGCAGCGGCCGCGTAAACTCGGCCGCGCGCGACGGCGAGCAGGCGAGCAGACGATGCGTGAGGTCGCACACGAGATGCATGCGGGCCGTGCTGTTCGCGATCAGCCGGGCGAGCGCGTGGTCGCCCGCCGAATCGAGACGCGCGGCAAGCAGCCGCTCGGCCATCGCGCGCTCGTCGGGCGACATCTGCCGGATGCCGGCTTCCCAACGCGAGATCGTCGATTGCGCGACGCCGAACAACTCGGCCGCATGGCTCTGCTTCACGCGATGCAGCGTGCGCCAGCGCTTGAGTTGCGGGCCGAGCGGCGGAGTGTGAAGTGGTGAGGCTGGCATGTTCGTGTTCCGTTCGGGATGCGGGCCACGCTGGCGCCGCGTTGCGAAATGGATGAATCGGCCGTTATTCCGGGGATGTCTGGATCACGACGAGCTTGACGTCGGGCGTCAGGACTCGCCGGATTCGTTTTCGCCAGGCTTTCAACCGGCCCGTCCATATCTTATTATTCGGCAAAAGCGGAGTGCTCCGGCCGCCATCGATCATGTAGAAGCGTGATGTGCCGGACAGCGTTACCGCCTTCCGACTTCCGCGTGGCACGATGCGCAGTCGGCACGACGGGAGACGCGTGGCCAGCGCGTATCCCGAAAAAACATACGAGGGCGCCATGGTACGACTGGTCTTGCTGCTGCTGGGCATCGAATATCTGCGAACGCGCTGGCGCGGGCTCACCGTGCTGGGCTGGCTGTGGGTCGTCGCGGGCGTCGGCATCTTCATCGACGCGCTCGATGGTGCGCTGCATTTTCCGATCGAACTGTTCGCGTGGCTGTTCCTGATCGAGGGGCTCGCGACGCTCGCGGTGGCCGGCAGCGGCGTGGGCGGGCAGCGCATCCTGCGCTACGTGAAGGGCGTCGCGGTCGTCGTGGCCGCCGGGCTCGTGTTCGCGGGCCATCATCACGGCCACTTCCTGCTGTCGATGATCTTCGGCACGCTGTTCCTCGTCGACGGGCTGCTGCAGTGCACGTCCGCATGGATGGTGCGTTACCGGCGCTGGAACGTCGCATTCGCGTGGGGTGTCGTCGAGATCCTGCTCGCGGTCTTCTTCTATCAGCCGTATCCGACCCACTATGTGGGCACCGTGCCGTACTGCCTCGGCCTGCTGCTGCTGTTCGGCGGGATGCACATGCTGAGCCTCGCCGCGCGCGTGCGGCGGCTGACGCGCAACCCCGCGTTCGTCACGTCGCCGGCGCCGTCGATCGTGCCGGACATCGACGCGGCGCCCGACATCCCGCGCTTCACGCAATCCGAATGGGACGGCCCGCCGGCCGACCACGAGCACGCGCTGACCGTGCACGTGTGGACGCCGACCGGCACGTCGAAGGCCGAAGCGCAGCGCTATCCGGTGATCGACCGCTACATCGCAGCGGTGGACGTCAACGGCGTGATCTCCACCGGCCACGCGGCGCTGGAGTCGCCCGAGGGCATCTACATCAGCCTCTATCCGGCCGTCGAGATCGATCGTTCTCCGGATGAATTCACGCGGATCCTGCGTGCGACGCGCGAGAACGACGTACCGGGCCTGTTCCAGCCCGACTATGCGACCGAGTCGAAGGCGTGGTGTCCGTCGACCGTGCGCGTGCGCATCCGCAACTACGATCCGGCGAAGCTGGCTGCGTTCTGGTCGTCGTATCGGCAGACCGTCACGTACAACCTCACGCACCGCAACTGCTCGAGCACGGTGTCGAACGCGCTCGAAGCGGCGCTCGACGGCGCGGCGTGGCGGCTCAGGGGCACGCGGGCCGGGTGGGGCGCATTCCTCCGGCTGCTGCTCACGCCCGAGCTGTGGGTCGCCGCGCAGATCCGCAAGCGTGCGGTGACGATGGCCTGGACGCCCGGCCTCACGCTCGACTATGCGCGCGCGCTCAGCATGCTCGCCGATCCGCGGCCGTTCGCGTGGTGGAAGGTCGCGCGCTCGGCCGTGAAGGCGATCATGGCGTCGCGCCGCGCGTGGCGCGAGCAGGACAGCGCGGCGCTGTCGCCGGGTGGATCGGAAGCCGCGTCAATGAAATAGTCGCGTGGCGCCGGGCGATCCGGCGGCGCGGCCTGCCTCATAACGTGCTTGGCGAACAATGATGAACTCCATGAGCGCGAGGCTTCGCCGTTTCCGATCTCGACGCGGCAGGGTTTGTTCGGCCGTCATCGTGTGGGTGCCCCGTTGCAGGATGAAAATGGCGACGCGGCAGGCCGGCGTCTCAGGCGGAGGAAGGCGAGCGTCGGTGCCGGTGCTGGAAGTAGCTGGTTCAGCGTTGCACTACGAATTCCTTCGTCCACCTTCATATTGATGCCACGTTGCGCGAGCAACAATCGCGGGCAGACATTCGACAATCTTGCGGCGCATCCCGCGACCGCGAGCCTTTTCCGAGGAAACGCCATGCTCAAGACGCTAGCCCGCGCCGCGGCCGCACTCGCCGTCGCATCTGCCTCGCTGCACGCCGTCGCGCAAACCAGCTACGACTACCTGTTGCTCGCGGCTTCGTGGGAACCCGGATTTTGCGCGTCGCACGACACGCCGGAGTGTACGAACCTCGCCGGCGCGTATGCGGCAACGAGCCTGTCGCTGCATGGCCTGTGGCCGAACAGGTATGACGGCAACCAGCCGTTCTACTGCGGCGTGCCACAGAGCGACATCGATCTCGACAACGCGCACCAGTGGTGCAGCATGGATGCGTATCCGATCAGCACCGCGACCCGCAACACGCTGTCGACCTACATGCCGGGCGTGGCGTCGTGCCTCGACAAGCACGAATGGTTCAAGCATGGCACCTGCTCGAATTCGGCGTCGCCGGACGCGTACTGGAATGAGGCGGCCGGCATGATCAGCCGGCTCGGCAACACCTCGTTCAACGCGTTCCTGCAGGCGAACGCGGGTAAGACCGTGACGCGCAACCAGCTGTTGTCCGCGTTCGAAGGCGCGTTCGGCAGCAATACGCGCAGCGCGGTGTCGCTGAAGTGCACGAAGACGAACGGCGTCAGCTATTTCACGGAAGCGTGGATCGCGGTCAAGACGAATGCGACTACCCAGTTTCCGAGCGCGGCGTCGCTCGTGACGGACGGGAATACGCAGGGCACGTGCCCGACGTCGGGCGTGTATATCGCGAAGTAACGCGCGAAGTTGCGTTGGGAGGGCGCCGGTCGGATCCGTTCCGGCCGGCGTGGTGCGGACGGTGCGCGTCTATGCGAGCAGTCGGAGTGCGTCCGCGAGAGACAGCACCGTCGTGCGGGTCTCGAACGCCGTCGCGAACAGATGCTCGTGCACGATCTCATCCGGGTCGTAGCAGCAGTCCTTCACCGTATACAGCCGGAAATCCGCGTCGCTTGCGTGTGCAACCGACGACAGCACGACGCCTGTGGACGCGATCCCGACGAGGATCAGCGTGTCGATACCTTGCGCGACGAGCCGTGCCTGCAAGTCGGTGCGAAAGAAGACGCTCGCGCGATGTGCGATGGTCAGCGGCTCGCTGTCGAGCCGCCCGAGTTCCGGGCACAGGCCGTCGTCGATGAACAGGCCGAGTTGCTTGATTCCTTGGCCGTTCTTGTTGCGCGGACTGACCTCCGGATAGCCGGGGCTGAAGTGGAGATTCGCGAAACAGACGTGGACCCCGCCCGCCCGGGCTGCATCGCACAACTTGCGCGTGTTGGCGAGCAGGGTCGGCGCGACCGATGGAAAGAGACCGAGGATGTCGGTCTGGTAGTGCATGACGATCAGTGCGGTTTTTGCCGGCACAATCGCGGGAATCGCTGTCTGCGTGCGGCCTTCCGCGTTTGCGTGGCGAGTCGTTGCGAAATCTGAAGCGTGTTCCGGTTGCATGACCGATGCTCTCCCATGAGTCATTTCGGTGTCTCAGAAAATCGATCGCTCGTTATACGTCGTCAACCATTTCAGTGCAAGTGGATCGGAACTCTGTCGATATGACCGGAGATGCAATCTCGTCGGGCGCGTGGAGAGGCCGTTGACGACTGATTTCGGCCGGGAAGCGACATTCACTGCGCTATCCAGAATGGCCGTTTGTCGGCGTTGAGGAGCCGATCGCACTCCGCTGAAAGAGTAACGAAATTGCACCGCAAGGAGAGAAGGTACAACCCGGCGTGCACGCCGATCTCACACGTGACTGCAACGGCCCCGTTGACAACTGCATTACGGAAATCCAATACTTCCTTTTCCTCGGACGTTGTCGACGCGATATTCCCGGGTAATCAATGCGCAGCAGGCGGACGCGAGTCGCCTTCGCAGCGAGCGTCGGCGTCGAGCAATATGCAATCACCAACACAGCGTGAGGAATTGCCATGCGCCGCCCTATTTGCGTCGTTCTGACCTGCCTCGCCGCAGCAGCGACGCTCCTCGTCGATCCGGCAGGATCGCTAGCCTGCACGCGCGTCGTCTATCTCGGCAACAACGAGGACGTTATCACGGCCCGATCGATGGACTGGAAACTCGACGTCGCCACCAATCTTTACATCCTTCCGCGTGGCATCGCCCGCACCGGTGAATCCGGTCCGAACTCTCTCAAATGGACCGCCAAATACGGTAGCGTCGTGGCGACCGGTTATGACGTCTCCACCACCGACGGCATGAACGAAAAGGGGCTAGCCGCCGAACTGCTCTGGCTCGTCGAGTCGCAATATCCCCCCTTCGACAAAAACTCGAAACCGGGACTCACCATCGCCGCATGGGCGCAGTACGTGCTGGACAATTTTGCGACCGTCGCGGAAGCCGTCGCTGCGCTTGAAAAAGAGCCGTTCACAATCGTCACTGACAACGTCCCCGGAGAACAGCGCCTCACCACACTGCACCTCGCCATGTCAGACGCGACTGGCGACAGCGCCATCGTCGAGTACATCGGCGGCAAGCAGATCATCCATCATGGTCGGCAATATCAGGTCATGACCAACTCGCCGACCTTCAACGAGCAGCTTGCACTGAACGAATATTGGAAGCAGATAGGCGGCACCGTCTGGCTGCCTGGCACCAATCGCTCTGCTGACCGGTTCGCTCGCGCCTCGTTCTACGTCAACGCTATCCCCAAGAGTGAAGACCCCGCCATTGCACTTGCCAGCGTTTTCAGCGTGATCCGTAACGTATCGGTGCCGTTCGGGATCACCACCCCGGGCGAGCCGAATATATCGTCCACACGCTGGCGCACCGTTGCCGATCACAAGCGCATGCTTTACTTCTTCGAATCGGCCGTCACTCCGAGTACTTTCTGGGTCGATCTCAACAAGGTCGACTTCTCCGCTGGCGCACCTGTCAAACGTCTCGACCTCGGCAAGGATCAGCGCAACTCATTCGGCGGCGAAGTCTCCAAGGACTTTCGACGCGCACCCGCGTTTCCCTTCCTCGGCACCGACGCGAGCAAGTCCCGCTGAGGTGTGGCGTCACGGCTTCATCGTGGACGCATTCGGTGAGTGCCATGACTCGTTCCGGCCGGATGCCGGTCGCCAGCACGTCACATCTCGCGGAGGTATCGCCGGCGCCGAGTCGGCAACTTGCGCCAAATGAGGCGCGCCCAACTTCGCGCCCTCAAAAAATCGACCTCCCCGTATAAGTCGTCAACCACTCCAACGCCAGCGTCCCCGCCAACGAGTTCCCGTTCGCATCGAGCCCCGGCGCCCACACGCACACGGCCATGTCGCCCGGCAGCACCGCGACGATCCCGCCGCCGACACCGCTCTTGGCAGGCAAGCCGACGCGATAAACGAAGTCGCCCGCCGCATCATAGGTGCCACAGGTCAACATCAGTGCCGACAACCGCTTTGCCGAACTCGCATCGACAACCCGCTCGCCGGTGACGGGCGCAATGCCGCCGTTCGCGAGAAACAGCGCCGCTTGCGCGAGCTCCACGCAGTTCATCGTGATCGCACACTGGCGACAATACGCGTCGACCACCGTGTCGGGCGGCATCTGCATGTTCCCGAAGCTCGCCATGAAATGCGCCATCGCGCGGTTGCGTTCCGCATGTTCCAGTTCCGACAGCGCGACGCGCGAATCGTAGTCGACGTCGCCAACACCGATCAGCCGCCGCACGAATTCGACGAGCGCCGTCTCGGCCTTGACGAAGCGGCGGCACAGCACGTCGGTGACGACCAGCGCGCCGGCGTTGATGAACGGGTTGCGCGGCTTGCCGCGCTCGCTTTCGAGCTGAACGAGCGAATTGAACGCGGTGCCGGACGGCTCGCGGCCGACCCGTTCCCACAGCGCATCGCCCAGCAGCTGGAATGCAAGCGTGCACGCGAACAGCTTCGAGATGCTCTGGATCGAAAAGCGCTCGTGCGCGTCGCCGACCGTGTAAACGTTTCCGTCCAGCGTCACGACGGCCATCCCGAACTTGTCGGCGGGCACTTTCGCGAGCTCGGGAATGTAGTCGGCGACGCGTCCCTGGCCGATCCAGGGGGCGAGTTCGGTATGGATGCGTTCGAGGATCGGCTGGTAGTTCATCGTGTGTGAGGCAGGGCGAGTGCGCGGCCCGGTTTCCAAAGAGCCCGTATGGAACCGTTTCGGCGCCGATTCGTCAAGCATGACGGCCATCGAGCCCTTATTCTCCATATCTTCAAACGGGCAATCGGCGGGCGCAGTATCATGCGGTACGTTTCGGCCGATGGCCGGCAGTAGGTGCAAGCCCGCCGCCGCCCCGGTCTCCCCGTATGATCCGACCGTTGCCCATGTCTTTTCGCATCCTGCTCGTCGAAGACGACACCCGCCTGTCCACGCTGATCGCCGGCTACCTGCGCAAGAACGACTATGAAGTCGACACTGTGCTGCACGGTGACGCCGCCGTGCCGGCGATCCTGTCCACGCGCCCGGATCTCGTCATTCTCGACGTGAACCTGCCGGGCAAGGACGGCTTCGAGATCTGCCGCGAGGCGCGCAAGCAGTATGACGGCGTGATCATCATGGTGACGGCGCGCGACGAGCCGTTCGACGAACTGCTCGGTCTCGAATTCGGCGCCGACGACTACGTGCACAAGCCGGTCGAGCCGCGCATCCTGCTCGCGCGGATCAAGGCCCAGCTGCGCCGCGTCCCCGCACGCGCGGCCGAAGGCGCCGCGCCGCAGCCGGAGCGCTACACGTTCGGCCAGTTCTCGATCGACCGCACCGACCGTTCGGTCGTGTTGCCGGGCGGCGGCTCGCCCGACCTCACGTCGGCCGAGTTCGACCTCCTGTGGGTGCTGGTGTGCCACGCGGGAGAAGTCGTCAGCCGCGACGACCTGATGCTGCAGCTGCGCGGCGTCGAGTTCGACGGTCTCGACCGCACGATCGACGGGCGCATCTCGAAGCTGCGCCGCAAGCTGCACGACGATGCGGGCAACCCGCAGCGGATCAAGACGATCCGCAGCAAGGGTTACCAGTTCAGCAAGCATGCGTGGGAATGACGCCGCCCCGGCACGACGCCGTCGGCCGCCGCATCCGCGCATCGCACGATAGCCGGAAACCGCGATGATCCGACGCACCCCTTCGCATCCCGATGCAGCGCCGCTTTCGGCGCCGCGCTATGTCAAATGGCGCTGGCTGCATTTCCGCCGCGCGTGGACCGACACGCGCGCCGACCGCATTCCGAGCTGGTCGCGCCTGTACGTGCGGACTTACCTGCATCTGCTCGGCCTCGTGCTGCTGACCGCGCTCGTGCCGGCGCTCGCTTTGTGCGTGGTGCTGTCGCCGGAAGTCGTGTGGCACGCGTTCGACGCGCTGCCGGGCGATATCTGGATCGTGCTCGCGTTCGTGTTCGCCGCGCCCGCGCTCGCCGCGTATCGATGGATGCGGCCGGTCTGGTCGGATCTCGTGATGGTGCGCGAGCGCGCGATCGATTTCACCGGCGGGCGCTTCAACACGCGCGCGCGGGAGTCGCACAGCGTGATCATCGGGCCGCTCGCGCGCACGCTGAACGCGCTCGCGATGCGCATGGAGCGGCTGATCGCGGCGCAGCGCGACCTGACGAACGGAATTTCACACGAGCTGCGCACGCCGCTCGCGCGCGTGCGTTTCGCGCTCGAGATGCTGCGCGAACCAGGCTCCGCCGCCGAATACCACGGTGCGCTGGAGAGCATCGCGCAGGACGTGACCGAGCTCGAGGAACTGATCGACATGAGCCTTACGTATGCGCGGCTCGAATACAGCTCGCTGCAGTCGAACCTCGAACTGACCGCGCCCGTCGCGTGGTTCGAGCACCAGATCAGCGACGCGCAGCTGCTGTATCCGGAGCGCGCGATCGAGTCGCGCATCGCGATCGCGTCGGACCTGCGCGTGAAGATGGACCGGCGGCTGATGTCGTATGCGATGCGCAACCTGCTGCGCAACGCGAGCAAATATGCGGCGTCGCGGATCGTCGTCGGGATCGCGATCGAGCACGGCAACATCGCGATCTTCGTCGAGGACGACGGCCCGGGCGTGCCGGAGAGCGAGCGCGAGCGTATCTTCGATGCGTTCGTGCGCCTCGACCGCCGCACGGGCGGCTACGGGCTCGGCCTCGCGATCACGCGGCAGGTGCTCCACGCGCACAACGGCCGGATCGCGGTCGTCGATCCGGTCGAGCTAGGCGGCGCGCGCTTCGAGATCAGCTGGCCGATCTGAGCGCCGTCAGTACGTGCGGCCGAGCTGCAGGTAGATGTTGCGCCGCCCGCCCGGCGCGAGCGCGACACCCATGTACAGCGGACCGAATGCGGTCGACAGGCTCGTGAAGAACGTGTAGCTCTGCTTGAGCGTGCCGCCGCCGACCTTCACGCCGCTCGACCACACGTTGCCGAGTTCCGCGCTGGCGCCGACCGACAGCGCCTTGATCGGGGACGCGTTGAACGTCATCAGCTGGTTCATGTAGGTCACGTTGCCGTACGCGAGTTCGTTGCCGGTCAGCTGGTCGGCCGCATACGCGGCCAGATGCTGGAACCCGCCGAGCGTGAAGTTGAACGCGTTGATCAGGTTGGTGCCGCCGATGCTCTTGCCGCCCTCGATCGTTGCGCTGACGCTGTGCCGACCGAACTGCTGCGCGATCATCGCCTTGCCGTAGAGCTCGGTATAGGGCGTGTTGGACGCATCGGCGAGGTCCTCGGCGGACTGGGTGTTGTGCGACCACAGCGACCGTTCGACACGGAATTCGCCGTAGTAGCCGCGCCGCGGGAACATCGGGTCGTCGAGCTGATCGATGACGAGCCGCGCACGCGCAGTCAGCGCCTGTGACGTGAAGCTCGGCCAGATCAGCGTCGAGCTGCCGTCGTCGAACGGGAATGGCAGGTTGTAGTTCGGCGAGCCGTGCCCGGTCGCGTAGCCGATACCCATCCGGAAGTCGCCGAGCCGTGCGATCGGCAGGCCGAAGTCGAGCCCGGTGCGCGCCGTCTGCATCAAGTATTGATTCAGCTTCACCTCGCCGCTGTTGTCGTACAGGTTCACGTAGCGGCGCTGATATTCCGCGTAGGGTGAAATGTACAAACCGTATGCGGCCGGCAGCGGCTGGCGCAATTCGACGCGCGCCGACTGCAGATCGCTGCCGATCGTCGTGTCCGCGCGGAACTCGAGGCCCGATTCGGTGAGCCACGGCCGTCGATAGCCGACGTGCAGGCGGAAGCCGCCCTCGTCGGTCGAGCTGCTCGACATCCCGACGCCGAACAGCAGGAAATTCGGCCCCCAGTATTTCTCCCGCGCATCGATCTCGAGCACGTTCTCGTCGCCGTGGCTCACGATCTGCTGCGTCACGCTCTCGAAATTGCCGCCGGTCGTCAGCCCGAGCAGGTCCTGGCTGACGGTCGCGGGGTCGTAGGTGTCGCCCGGTTTCACATGCAGCGCGTCGCTGACGACACGCTTCGGCACGCCGCCGGTCGTCTTGATCTCGATCCGCGTGATGCGGATCGGCGGCGGCAGCGGCTGCGCATGCGCGGACCGGTAGGCCGCGTACTGTTCCGGCGTGAGAGCGAAGTGCCTGAGTCGCGGCAGCGCCGCGGTCGCGGCGGCCGCGCCGGCGGCGATCGCCTGCTTCGCGTTCTGGAAATCGGTGAACGCGAGCGCGCCGAGGTCGGGCGTGAGCAACACGTCCTGCGCGGCGAGCTGCTTGCGCTGCGACGTCACGTTCTGGCGAATCAGGATGCCGACCATCTGCTGCATCACGTCGGCCGGCGATGCGAGCGCGTCGAGCGGGCGCAGCGGCGAGCCGATGTCGACGGCGATCACGACCTTCGCCCCCATCTGGCGCGCGGTGTCGACCGGCAGGTTGCTGACGAGCCCGCCGTCGACGAGCGCGCGGCCGTTGATCTCGGCCGGCGCGAACAGGCCGGGCATCGCCATGCTCGCGCGGATCGCGAGCGGCAGCGAGCCGTGGTCCAGCACGACCATCTGGCCCGTCTGCAGGTCGGTCGCGACCGCGCGATACGGGATCGGCAACTGGTCGAACGGCTGGTTGGTCGGCACGGCGGCGGTCCAGTTCGCGAGCAGCGCCTGCAGCCGGTTGCCCTGCACGAGGCCGACCGGCGCCTTCACGCCTTTCTTGCCGAAGCCGAGCGTCAGGCTGTTGATGTACAGTCGCTCGTCCTCGCGGCTGCTTTGCGGCAGGTCCGCGCGGTCGGTCACGTCGAACGCGATGTCGGCCAGGTTCACCTCCGACAGCTGCTTCTGCATCTCGTCGGCGGCCATCCCGCTCGCATACAGGCCGCCGACCACGGCGCCCATGCTGGTGCCGGCGATGCAGTCGATCGGGATGCGGTTTTCCTCGAGCACCTTCAGCACGCCCAGGTGCGCGTATCCGCGGGCGCCGCCGCCGGACAGCACCAGGCCGATCGCCGGCCGGCCGGCCGGCCCGCCGTCTGCGTTGCAGGTCGGCGCGGGTTTGGCGGTCGGGGGGGCGGCCGGTGCGGCGGCAGTGGCTGCCGTCACGGGGCCGGCGGGGGTGTCGGCGGCCGGCAAGGGCTGCGCGGCAACGGTGCAGCACCAGAGCGCAACGAGCGTTGCGCCGAGTTGGCGCACCCCGAGCCAGCGGGGAAAAGCGGTCGCTGTCATGGAGGAATACCTGGCGTGATCGGGCGTCGGACGCCTGCCGGGAGCAGGCAAGACCGAGAGATTACCGTGTTTTACAAGCGCGACGCGAGAGGCCGATGCGTAGCCGCGGGCCTGCCGAAACGCACATTCGGCAATCTCGTCGCGAAAAAATCATCGGAATTGTCTAAAGTACCGGAACGATTTGCCGCTAAGTCCCTGATGGGGCGGTAAAAGCGCGCCGCGGGGACGCGGCCTGGCCGTTGCGGCCGGTTTGTTCAAAAAAAGGCTCGATATGTCGACACCGCTGTTCGGAAAGTTGTTTGCGCAACCCGTTGCGATCGACCCTGGAACGGCGAGTACGCGGATTTACACGCACGAGCGCGGGGTGGTGCTGAACCAGCCGTCGGTCGTCTGCTTTCGCAAGGGCGGCGCGACCGACGCGCGACCGACGCTCGAAGCGGTCGGCGAGCTCGCGAAGGCGCTGCTCGGCCGCGAGCCGGAGCATCTGGAGGCCGTGCGGCCCATGCGGCATGGCGTGATCGCCGATGCGCACGCCGCCGAGCAGATGATCCGCCGCTTCATCGACATGTCGCGCACGCGTTCGCGTTTCAGCCGCCGCGTCGAGGTCACGCTGTGCGTGCCGTCGGATGCGACGGCGGTCGAGCGCCGCGCGATCCGCGAGGCCGCGTTCGCGGCCGGTGTATCGGACGTCGAACTGATCGAGGAAGCGCTCGCCGCCGGGCTCGGCGCGGGCCTGCCGGTGACCGAGCCGGTCGGCTCGATGGTGATCGATATTGGTGGCGGGACGACCGAAGTCGCTGTCATCGCGCTCGGCGGCATCGTCTACCGCGAGGCGATCCGCGTGGGCGGCAACCAGTTCGACGCGGCGATCGTCAACCACGTGCGCAACCTGTACGGCGTGCTGCTCGGCGAGCAGTCCGCCGAGCGCGTGAAGAATTCGATCGGCTCGGCCACCAGCGCGGTGCCGCGCACGTCGACGCGCGCGATCGGGCGCGGGGTCGCGGACGGCCTGCCGCGCTCGATCGAGTTGTCCAACCACGACGTGGCGGATGCGCTGGCCGCACCGCTCAAGCAGGTGATCGGCGCGGTGAAGTCGGTGCTGGAAAATGCGCCGGCCGAACTCCTGACCGACATCGCGCATCGCGGCGTGGTGCTCACCGGCGGCGGCGCGCTGCTCGCGGGCCTCGAACGCCTGCTGCGCGACGAGACCGGGCTGACCGCGCGGATCGCCGACGAGCCGGCCACCTGCGCGGTGCGCGGCGCAGGCGAGGCGATGGGGCGGCTCGCCACGTGTCCGGTGGATTGACGCCGGCCGGGCCGGCGCATCGGCGTTCCTTGCCGGACTTTCGAACCACGAATTTCCATCATCCCGAAAGTCGTCCGGATTCGGCGGACCTGCTCGGCACGTCGTGTCGACCTCGTTGCCTCGCCAGGCGCCTGCGAACCGTGGCAGCATGCCGGGCCGTGTGCCGCGCAAACCGGCGGCACGCTTTCCCAGAAGTCCGACACCTTTGAACCGGCGTTTCAAGCTCATTTCAACGCGACGATTTCATGTGCGCGTGATGCGAACGTGCTTTGCGGGGCGTTGAAAATCCATGCCTGTAATCAGAAAATCAAACGGGTCCGGATTTATTTGTGCCGACTGACGCCGTCATCGTGCATATCGCACCGCGAAAATCCGGCCGGCGACTCGGGGCTGAATATCCGTGTTTTCACGGATTCCACGGCGTCGGCAGCCTTGCCGGGTTTTGCCGGAACGGCCGGGAAGTTTGCCAAACCGGTTACTTCGCGCATTTACTCAAGTAAAAAGTACCAATTCCCTTGACCTTGATCAGATCACCAAACATCGACTGGAAAACCATGTTCTTTTGATATAGCCTAGTCTGACAAAAGCAGGCGGTAATCAAATCAACCAGAAAGTCGCTGCATAAAAAGACAAGGGGCCACGATCATGCCATCCGGTTAATTTTGCGTTCGCAAACGAGAATCGATTAACCAGCAGTTCATCCACGAATAAACCGACGTCGTTCCGCGACCGCCGGAGGGCAGGCTTGCGTCCCGGATTTTCCACTGTCGCCGGTCCGATTCAGCGTCCATGTCGATGACGAGGGGAAGCATGAACATTGCGCATGCGAAGAAGAGCGGGGAGCCGTTTCCGAGATTTCTGTTGCCGACGGGCGTTTTCCTGGCATTGTCCGGCGCGGGAATCGTTCCCGCGTACGCGACCTGCAGCACGGCGGGCACCACGGTGACTTGCTCGGGCGTCGCGAATCCGCTGGCGCCGAGCTATGCAAACAGCGCCAACAACCTGAACGTCACCGTCAATCCCGGCGCGAGCGTCGGCGTGCTGCTGGGCGTCGGCGGCACCGCGATGTCGCTGACCGGGAGCAACAACACGCTGACCAACAACGGCTTGATCGACCCGTCCGCGCTCGGCTCGGGGCTCGGCGTGCTGTCGAGCGGGGCGGTGGTCGGCAATGCGTCGGCGAGCACCACCACCGTCACCAACAACGGCACGATGAACGGCTCGACCGGGGTGGCGATCAGCGGCGTGACGGGCATGGCGCTGTCGGTCGAGAACGGCACCGGCGGCACGTCGACCATCAATAACACCGGCACGATCGGCTCGAATCCGCTGGTCGGTGCGACGCTGTCCGGCGCGGACGCGCCCGTGGTCGCCGCGTACGGCGGCGGCCAGGTCAACATGACGAACAGCGGGACGATCACCGGGCGCGTGTCGCTCGGCTCGAGCGGCACGCCCGGGCTCGGCAACACGTTCGTCAACTCCGGCACGATCAATGGCGGCGTGTCGATGGGCGCGAACAGCACGAATACGTTCACTGCGGTCACCGGCTCGTCGGTCAATGCGGCGGGCGGCACGGGCGGCGCGTTCAACATCACGGTCGGCCCCTTCACGCTCGGCGTCGCGGCGACCGGCGTCGTCGACGGCGGCGCGGGCGGCAACAACACGCTGGTGCTGCAGCAGGGTGCCACGGCGAACGGCACCATCGCGGTCAACAACTACATCAACTTCAATCATCTCGACGTCACGAGCGGCAACTGGACGATCAACGGCCCGTCGACCGCGCAGGACGCGACGCTCGCGGGCGGCGTTGCAATCATCAACGACAACGCATCGCTCGGCACGGGCACGATCACGGCCACCGGCGGCGCGCTGCAGGCGGGCACGGCGGGGCTCAACGTGTCGAACGACGTGGCGCTCGGCACTGCGCTGACGGTGCAGGGCGCGACCGGGCTCACGCTGTCGGGCACGGTGTCGGGCAGCGGCGCGCTGACGAAGAACGACGGCGGCACGCTGACGCTGTCGGGCGCCAATACCTATACGGGCGGCACGAACCTGAACGGCGGCGGCCTCGTGGCCGGCAGCAACGCGGCACTCGGCACGGGTGCGTTGAACGTCAATGCGTCGGCGTCGCTCGACACGAGCGCGAACGTCACGCTCAACAATGCGGTCAATCTCAACAACAGCGCAACGCTGACGCTCGGCGGCAGCAACGACCTCGGGCTGTCCGGCACGATCAGCGGAAACGGCGGTCTCGTGAAAAACGGT
Organism: Burkholderia sp. AW49-1; assembly: GCF_053427845.1. NCBI lineage: Bacteria > Pseudomonadati > Pseudomonadota > Betaproteobacteria > Burkholderiales > Burkholderiaceae > Burkholderia > Burkholderia sp. AW49-1. The sequence goes on from NZ_JBSAXF010000004.1 coordinate 222,329, forward strand.
GCGGCGACGCTGACACTGAGCGGCGTGAACACCTACACGGGCGACACGACGATCAACAGTGGCACGGTCGCGCTGAGCGGGGCCGGCAGCCTGGCGGCGACCGGCACGGTCAACCTGACCGGCGCGGGCGCGACGTTCGACCTGAGCGGCGCGTCGGGTGCGCAGGCGATCGGCTCGCTGGCGGGCGCGGCCGGCACGAACGTGAACCTCGGCAGCAATTCGCTGACGCTCAACGGCACCATCAATTCGACCTACGCGGGCACGATCGCCGGCGCGGGCAGTGTGACGCTGTCCGGCCCCGGGACACAATCGCTGACCGGCACGAACATCTATACCGGCGGCACGAACCTGAACGGCGGCAACCTCGTCGTCGGCAGCAACGCGGCGCTGGGTTTGGGCGCGGTGAACGTCAACGGCTCGTCGACGCTCGATGCGACCACCAACGTGTCGCTCGCGAACGGCATCAACGTCGCCACTGGCACGACGCTGACCGTGGTCGGCAGCACCGATCTCGGGCTCGGCGGCACGATCTCCGGCGGCGGCGGGCTCGTGAAGAACGGCGCGGCGACGCTGACGCTAAGCGGCGCGAACAACTACACGGGCGGCACGACGCTGAACGCGGGCGTCCTCGCGCTCGGCAATGCCGCGGCCCTCGGTACCGGCACGTTGACCGTCGGCGGCGCGGCGACGCTCGATGCGACCACGAACCTGGCGATCGGCAACGCGATCGATCTCGGCGCGAGCACGGCGCTCACGCTGGGTGGCAGCAATGCACTCGGGCTGGGCGGCGGGATTTCCGGCACGGGCGCGCTCGTGAAGAACGGCGCGGCGACCGTGACGCTGACGGGCGCGAACACGTATACGGGCGGCACGACGATCAACGCGGGCACGCTGGCGATCGGCGCGGGCGGCAGCCTGGCGGGGACCGGCGCGATGAATCTCGCGAACGCGGGCGCGACGCTCGACCTGAGCGGTGCGACCGCGGGCACGCAGTCGATCGGCGCGCTGGACGGCGTGGCCGGCAGCAACGTGAATCTCGGCGCCAACACGCTGACGCTGGGAGGGACGACCGGCGGCACGTTCAACGGGGCGATCGGCGGGACCGGCAGCCTGACGCTGGCGGGCACCGGCACGCAGACGCTGAACGGCGCAAGCACCTATTCGGGCGGCACGAACCTCAATAGCGGCGGCCTGGTGCTCGGCAACGCCGCGGCACTCGGTACCGGCGCGCTGAACGTCGGCGGCGCGGCGACGCTCGATACGAACACGAACCTGTCGATGACGAATGCGGTCGCTCTCGGCACGGGTGCGACGCTGACGCTCGGCGGCAGCAATACGCTCGGATTGGGCGGCGCGATCTCCGGCACGGGCGCGCTCGTGAAGGACGGCGCGTCGACCACGACGCTGACGGGTGCGAACACCTACACGGGCGGCACGACGATCAACGCGGGCACGCTGGCGGTCGGCGCGGGCGGCAGCCTGGCGGGGACCGGCGCGATGAATCTCGCGAACGCGGGCGCGACGCTCGACCTGAGCGGTGCGACGGGTGCGCAAACGCTCGGCGCGCTGTCGGGCGTGGCCGGCAGCAACGTGAATATCGGCGCCAACGCGCTGACGCTGGGCGGGACGGGCAGCGGCACGTTCAGCGGGGCGATCGGCGGGACCGGCAGCCTGACGCTGGCGGGCACCGGCACGCAGACGCTGAACGGCGCGAGCACCTATTCGGGCGGCACGAACCTCAATAGCGGCGGCCTGGTGCTCGGCAACGCCGCGGCACTCGGTACCGGCGCGCTGAACGTCGGCGGCGCGGCGACGCTCGATACGAACACGAACCTGTCGATGACGAATGCGGTCGCTCTCGGCACGGGCGCGACGCTGACGCTCGGCGGCAGCAATACGCTCGGATTGGGCGGCGCGATCTCCGGCACGGGCGCGCTCGTGAAGGACGGCGCGTCGACCACGACGCTGACGGGTGCGAACACCTACACGGGCGGCACGACGATCAACGCGGGCACGCTGGCGGTCGGCGCGGGCGGCAGCCTGGCGGGGACCGGCGCGATGAATCTCGCGAACGCGGGCGCGACGCTCGACCTGAGCGGTGCGACGGGTACGCAAACGCTCGGCGCGCTGTCGGGCGTGGCCGGCAGCAACGTGAGTCTCGGCGGCAACGCGCTGACGCTGGGCGGAACCGCCAGCGGCGTGTTCGGCGGGGCGATCGGCGGGACCGGCGGCCTGACGGTCGCGGGCACCGGCATCCAGACGCTGACGGGCGCGAACACGTATACGGGCGGCACGACGATCGCGGCGGGCGGCACGCTGCAGCTCGGCAACGGCGGCACGTCGGGCAGCGTGGTCGGCAATGTCGTCGACAACGGCGCGCTGATCTTCAACCAGTCCGCCAACGTGACGCTCGCGAGCGTGCTGTCCGGCACCGGCTCGCTGACCCAGGCCGGCAGCGGACAACTGACGCTGACGGGCACCAGTACGTTGAGCGGTCCCACCACCGTCGCCGCGGGCACGCTCGCCGTCGACGGTTCGCTCGGCCAGTCGACCGTGACCGTGCAGAACGGCGCGACGCTGACGGGCACCGGCACGGTCGGCGGCCTCGTCGTGCAGAGCGGCGCGTTCGCGGCCGTGTCGCAGCCGGGCGCGGCGCTGAACGTCGCTGGCAACGTCACGTTCCAGCCGGGCTCGACGCTGCAGGTCGCGGTCACGCCGCAGCAGGGTGGCAGCATCGCGGCGAGCGGCACGGCCACGCTGAACGGCGGCACCGTGCAGGTGCTCGCGAACCAGGCCAGCTACCAGCCGACCACGAAGTACACGATCCTCACCGCATCGTCGGGGGTGCAGGGTACGTTCAGCCAGGTGAATTCGAACTACGCGTTCCTGATGCCGACGCTCAGCTACGATCCGGACCACGTGTACCTGCAGCTCGTCACGAACGGCACGTCGCTGCCCGATGTCGCGACGACGCCGAACCAGCGCGCGGTCGCGACCGCGATCGGTGCGCTCGGCACGGGCAACCCGCTGTACGACACGATACTGACGACCGACGCGGCCACCGCGCGCCGGGCCTACGGGATGCTCGACGGCGAACTGCAGGCGAGCCTGAAGAGCATGCTGCTGCTCGACAGCCGCTACGTGCGCGATGCCGTGACCGATCGCGTGCGCCAGGGCCTCGCTCCCGGATCGGGGCCGCTCGCCGCGCTGTCGTCGGGCGGCGCTGCGCTGTGCGGCGACAACACGGCCGGTGTCGCCGACCCGACGTTGCCGCCGGAACGCCGGATCGGCTCGCGGGAGGGTTGCTATGGCGGCACGCCTTATCAGCCGGTGGTCTGGGGGCAGGCGTTCGGCGGCCGCAGCAGGCTCGCGGGCGACGGCAACACGTCGGCGATCAACCGCAGCATGACGGGCTTCATCGCCGGTGCCGACATGGCGCTCAACGACAAGTGGCGTGCAGGCCTGGCCGCCGGCGTCACGCACGGCTCGCTCGACAACGACCAGAGTTCGTCGGCGTCGGTCAACAGCTATTACCTGTCGCTGTACGGCGGCGCGCAGTACGGTGCGCTCGGCGTGCGCGGCGGCGCGTCGTACACGTGGTACCGGATCAACAGCGATCGCAATCCGGGCTTCGCGGGCTTCTCCGATCACGATTCGGCCGGCTACAACGCGAATTCCGCGCAGGTGTTCGGCGAAGTCGGCTACGCGCTGCCGGTCGGCCCGGTCGCGCTCGAACCATTCGCGGGTCTTGCCTACGTGAACCTGCATACCGACGGCTATACGGAAAGCGGCGGTGCTGCCGCGCTGAGGGCCGGCGGCGAGACGACCCACGTCGGTTTCTCGACGCTCGGCGTGCGTGCCGCGTCGCAGCTCGGCACGATCGCGAGCGGCACCTTCACCGCGCGCGGGACGGTCGGCTGGCGGCATGCGTTCGGCAACGTGCAGCCGTCGTCGGCGTTCACGTTCGCGAACGGCGGTACGTCGTTCCAGGTATCGGGCGTGCCGATTGCTCGCGACAGCGCGGTGCTCGAAGCGGGCATCGACGCGACCATCACGAAGCGCCTGACGCTCGGCCTCACGTTCAGCGGCCAGTACGGCAGCGGCGTGCGTGACAACGCGGTGCTCGGCAACATCCTGTGGAAGTTCTGACCGCCGCCTGATGTGCCTGTGCGCGACCCCGTGCGGCGACGGCAACGCCGCGGGGGTCGCGTCTTTTTCGTCGCTGCGCGCGGCCCCCGTTCTGGCCTATCCTGTGCGAAACACGCGACGCGCACCGCGCGTTGCGCCTCGACACAGGAGCATCGATGCCGAATCACGCCGAAGCCACCACGACGCAGGCGCCGCAAGTCGCGCCGGTTCCCCCGACCCAGGCGACGGGCGCCGCGTTCATCGCGCCCGAAGCCGATCCACAGGCACTCGCACGCAACAACCAGTACGTATTGAAATCCGGCGACGCGTTCGTGGTCAGCGACGCGCTCGGCGATATCGGCGGCCATGACGACGGCCTGTTCGTCGACGACATGCGCGTGCTGTCGACATGGCGCCTGACCTTCGGCGGCCGCGCGCCGTCGCTGCTGTCGGGCGCGACGAGCGCGGACAACGCGTCGTTCACCGCGCACCTGACGAACCGCCCGCTGCCGCCGCTCGGCGGCCGCGAGACGCCCGAGGGCGTGATCCACATCGAACGGATGCGCGTGCTCGCGGGCGACGTGCTGCACGAAGCGCTGACGCTGACGAACTATGGCGCGAGCGAGGCCGAGGTGCCGCTGTCGCTGTCGTTCGCGGCGGATTTCAAGGACATGTTCGAAGTGCGCGGCACGCCGCGCCCGAAGCGCGGCACGGTGGTCGCGCCGCGCGTCGACGCCGGTGCGGTGCGCTTGCGCTACGACGGCCTCGACGAGGTCGAGCGCAACGTGACCGTGCATTTCTCGCCGGCGCCCGACGCGCTGTCGGTCGATCGCGCCGATTACAGGCTGACGATCGCCGCGCAGGCGTGCGTGTCGATCTACCTGACTGTCGACGCGACGCTCGGCCCCGCGCACGACGGCGAAGGCCCCGGATGCGGACGCGTCGCGCTGCGCACCGCGCTCGTCGGCGTGCATCGCGAGATGCGTTCGCGGCGCGAGTCGATGGCGCGCGTGAACACCGGCAATCCGCTGTTCGATGCATGGCTCGACCGGTCGCTCGCGGATCTCGGGCTGCTCACGACGCAGCTCGACACCGGGCCGTATCCGTATGCGGGCATTCCCTGGTTCTCGACGCCGTTCGGCCGCGACGCGGTGATCACGTCGCTGCAGATGCTGTGGCTGCAGCCGTCGCTCGCGCGCGGTGTGCTGCGCTTTCTCGCGGAGCACCAGGCGCGCGAGACGTCCGCGTTCCGCGACGCGGAGCCCGGCAAGATCATGCACGAGTTCCGTCGCAGTGAGATGGCCGCGACGGGCGAGGTGCCGTTCGCGCTGTATTACGGTGGCGTCGACACGACCCCGCTGTTCATCGTGCTCGCGGGTGCGTACGTGGAACACACCGGCGACGACGCGCTGATCGACGAGCTGTGGCCCGCGCTCGAGCGCGCCGCGCAGTGGGTGATCGACAAGTGCGACCGCAATCCGTACGGGCTGCTCGATTACCAGCGCACGTCGGAGCGTGGCCTCGCGAACCAGGGCTGGAAGGACAGCCACGATTCGGTGTTCCACGCGGACGGCCGCTTCCCCGACGGCCCGATCGCGCTGGTCGAAGTGCAGGCGTATGCGTGCGCGGCGCTCGATGCGATGTCGATGTGCTCGCAGCGGCGCGGCCACGCGGCCGATTCGACGCGCTATGCGCTGCGCGCGAAGGCGCTGCGTGACCAGGTCGACGCGCTGTTCTGGATGCCGGAGGGCGAGTTCTACGGGATCGCGCTCGACGGTCACGGCGACTTGTGCCGCGTGCTGGCGTCGAACGCGGGCCATCTGCTCGCATTCGGGCTGCCCGACACCGAGCGCGGCGCGGCGGTCGCCGGCGTGCTCGGCTCGACGCTGTTCCAGACGGGCTGGGGCATTCGCACGCTCGCGGCCGGCCAGCCGCGCTTCAACCCGATGGCCTATCACAACGGCTCGGTGTGGCCGCACGACAATGCGCTGATCGCGCGCGGCCTTGCGCGCTACGGCGACAAGACGGCCGCGGTGAACCTGCTGCGCGCGCTGTTCGAAGCCGCGGTCAGCTTCGAGATGCGGCTGCCGGAGCTGTTCTGCGGGTTCCCGCGCCGGCGCGGCGAGCCGCCGACGGCCTATCCGGTCGCGTGCCTGCCGCAGGCGTGGGCGGCCGGTGCGCCGTTCATGATGCTGCAGGCCTGTCTCGGCGTGAGCGTGGACGCGGCGCGCCACGAAGTGCGCGTCGAACGCCCGGCGCTGCCCGAAGGCGTCGACTGGCTGCGCATCGACGAACTGCGGGTCGGCGACGAAACCGTTTCGCTGACGTTCCGGCGCGTCGACGGCCAGGTGGTCGCGGCGGCGGCGCAGCCGGGGCGGGTGAAGGTGGTCGCGGTGCTGTAGTCGTGCAGCGGCCTGCACGGACGTTGAGCGATGTCGCGCCACGTCCGCGCGCAGCGGCATAGAATCGTGACATGACCCTTGAACGATGGCGGAGGCACCTACGATGACGACCGACAACCGGCCCGACGACGGCGAGCAGAAGCTCGAGAATCTGGAAGCGGCGGTCGACCACCTGCACAAGTCGATCGAGTCGCAGAGCATCGCGGCTGGCGCGGCGAAGGGCATCCTGTTCAGCCTGATCGAAACGCTCGGCGCGCTGATCGGCGATCCCGACCTGCCCGAACATGCGCGCTCCGGATACGAGGCGCTGCGTGACAAGGCGCGTGAATTGCGCGGCGGGCTCGACCGGCATTGACGAACCGGCAGCGCCGGCGTCGGCCGCACGGCCCGCGCCGGCGCTGCCCAATCCTGCGCGGCGCGTACAAAACCCCGTGCGCTCAACGAGTTAGCCCGCCGGTGCGCAGGATATCCACAAGCTTGCCAACACAATCTGTGGAGAACCGTCCGGCCCCAAAACCGGCTGCGTGGTGCAGGCCTTGATGCCGCAAACGATGCCGCGTCATTGACCTGTCTGGCCCGATCTACTGAATCCCCTTTTGTATCAGGATGTTACGCGTCACATTGGTGGAATATCCACAGGCTTGCCAACAAAATCTGTGGATAAGTCTGACGTGATTGCTTCCTGATGGTTGAGGATCGGGCGCGCGGCGGCCGTTGCGTTCAAGCCTTTGCGCACGGGCTGCCCGATGCGTGCATCGGCGCGATAATTCGTGCACGATCAACGGGTTAGGCCCAGGGGTACCCAGGATATCCACATCCTTGCCAACACAATCTGTGGACAAGCAGGGCGCCATCATTCGACCGGCGCCGCGTCGGCCGCTTCCGCAACGATCCAGTCGCGAAACAGCGTCATCGCCGGCGTGAGCGGCTTCGACTTCAGCGACGTGAGCCAGTAGCCGCCCGCGCGCACGTCGATGTCGAGCGGCCGGACAAGCTGGCCGAGCTGCAGTTCGCGCGCGAACATGCAGGCCGGCGCGAGCGCGATGCCCGCGCCCTGCATCGCGGCCTCGACCATCAGCCGCGACGAATCGAACACGGGCCCGTTCACCGCCCACGGTTCGAGCTGCGCGGCGTCGAACCAGCCGAGCCATTCGTCGGTGCGGTACGAGCGCAGCAGCGTTTCGTTCGCGAGATCGGCCGGCCGTGCGAGACGCCGCGCGATCTCCGGCGCGCACAGCGCGGTGAGCGGTGCGTCGAGCAGCCGCTCGTTGCGCGTCGCCGGCCAGTTGCCCTCCCCGAAGCGGATCGCGAAATCGAGGCCTTCGGCCGCGAGGTCGACGACGTTGTTGTTGGTCCGCAGCCGCAGCTCGACGAACGGGTGCGTGTCGCCGAAGCGCTTCAGCCGTGGCATTAGCCAGCCTAGGGCAAAGGTGCCGACCGCGCCGAGCGTCAGCACCTCGTGGAAGCGCCCGCCCTCGAACTGCTTGAGCACCGTCTCGATCCGGCTGAATGCGTCGCTGAGCACCGGCAGCAGCGCGCGCCCTTCGTCGGTGAGCCCGAGGCCGCGCGGCAGCCGGGTGAACAGCGCGCAGCCGAGCCGCTCCTCGAGCGAGCGCACCTGCTGGCTTACGGCAGCCTGGGTCACGCTCAGCTCGAGGCCGGCGCGCGTGAAGTTCAGGTGGCGCGCCGACGATTCGAACGCGCGCAATGCATTCAGCGGAAGATGAGGGCGGAGCTTGTTCATAAGAATTTCTTGTGGCAGCGCTCAATTATCGTTGCTTGTCAGGCAACCGTAAAGTCACGATAGTGCTGTCTCGCCGGCCGGCGGTTTCGCATCCATTCCACCACGAGAGACACGACATGACCTACTCATCGCAACGTCGAACCCTGTTGCTGGCCGCCGCGACGGCGCCGCTCGCCCTGACCGTCGCCGCGTGCGCGTCGCCGCCGGCCGCGGGGCGGGACGTTTCGTCCGCGACGTCGTTTGCCGCGCTCGAGCGCGTGGCGGGCGGCCGTCTCGGCGTGTGCGCGATCGACACCGCGAGCGGCCTGCACGCGCTGCATCGCGCGGACGAGCGCTTCCCGTTCTGCAGCACGTTCAAGGCGATGCTGAGCGCGGCGGTGCTCGCGCAGAGCGTCGAGCGCCCGGGGTTGCTGCAGCAGCGCGTGACGATCGAGCAGTCCGATCTCGTGAACTACTCGCCGGTGTCGGGCAAGCACGTCGGCACCGGGATGACCGTCGCCGAGTTGTGCGAAGCGGCGATCCAGTACAGCGACAACTCGGCCGCGAACCTGGCGATGAAGCTGATCGGCGGGCCGGAGGCGGTGACCGCGTATGCACGCTCGATCGGCGACGACACGTTCCGGCTCGATCGCTGGGAGACCGAACTGAACACCGCGTTGCCGGGCGACCCGCGCGACACGACGACGCCCGCCGCGATGGCCGCAAGCATGCGCGTGCTCACGCTCGGCGACGCGCTGCCGCCGGCGCAGCGTGCGCAGCTCGTCGCGTGGCTGCGCGGCAACAAGGTCGGCGACAAGCGGATTCGCGCGGGCGTGCCGGCCGGGTGGCAGGTGGCCGACAAGACCGGCACCGGCGACTACGGGACGACGAACGATGCAGGGGTGATCTGGCCGCCGTCGCGCGCGCCGATCGTGCTCGTCGTGTACTACACGCAGGCGCGTGCCGATGCGAAGGCGAAGGACGACGTGATCGCGGCCGCCGCGCGCATCGCGGTCGCGACGTTCGCCTGAGCGCGTGGCGCGGCGTGCGTTCATCGACGGATGGGCGAAGCGATGGAGGCACGCCGTGCCGCGGTCGTGACCGCCAGGTCGAAACGTTGTGCGATCAACGACTTAGGTCATGCATGCTCAGGATATCCACATCCTTGCCAACAAAAATTGTGGACAAGCCCGCGAGCGGCCGCGTTCACCGCGCGGCGGGTGCGGCGTCGGTGTACCGCCGGCCTGCCTGCACGATTCGAAGCGGCATGGACAAAACCTTTCGGATCAAGCGCTTGTGCGTGGTATGCGCAGGCTGTCCACACGCTTGCCAACACAATCTGTGGACAAGCGGTGTGGCGCGCGACATGTGGTCCGTCGCATCGCATGAAGATGCGCGAACGGCACACCGCCTGCCGCGTGCCGCATTCGAAGCGATGCGGACAAGGTCTTTCGGATCAAGCGCTTGATCGCGGTATGCGCAGGCTATCCACATGCTTGCCAACAGAATCTGTGGACAAGCCTGCTCGATGTTCAGCCATGCCGATCGTCGATCGACGGCCAGCGCGCGAACGCGAACACCCACAACATGATGAAGTTCAGGACCGGGATGAACATCGTCAGGATCCACCAGCCTGAATGCCCGGTACGCCGAACGATCCGGACATACGGATAGACGACGATCGCGACGAGCACGAGCGAGACGATCAACTGCCCTGCGGTGAAGTGTTCCATGGTCTTCCTCGGATGATGTGTCGTTGTCCGATGCGGGCCGAACGGCCCGCACGTGGCGCCGCGCGTGCAGTCGCGCGATGCGCGGCCGCGCGCGGCTCGTGTGATCCTGACGCGTCGTGTGCATGAACGTCAAGCAGCGTTCGGATGCCGCCGTTGCGCCGGCTCGTCCGATTGCGCGCGTGAGCGGGCCGCGCGCCGCCGCAACGGTGGCGCGGTGCATGAATCGTTGGCCGATCAACGGGTTAGGCGATGCGTGCGCAGGATATCCACAAGCTTGCCAACAAAATCTGTGGGTAAGTGGCGCGACGATCGCGTCGTGTATCGAACGCACATCGACGCGGCATCGTGTTGCGAAGTGCGGCGAACCGGCGCGTGTGACGGCGCAGCGCGCGCCGCGTCTGCATCACGCGTGCCAAAGTCCGTCGGATCAAGGGCTTAGCGTCGCGGTGCGCAGGATATCCACAAGCTTGCCAACATTTTCTGTGGAGAAGTCCGCGTGGCGATCGCGCGGCGTGGCAGCGCGTGCAAACCGTGCGTCGTGCCGGCTCGCGACGGCGGACGACGGATACAGTCGGACTGTCGCCGGGCGCGCGATGAAGCTGGGTCGAGAGGAATCCGGGCCGCCGTTTCATGAACTCGGTGTCGTCCTTCCACACGGCCAGGAAATCCGCTTTTGGCAGGAGAGGGGATCGGTACGCGATGTCGAGTCGAGACGTGAGCGTGTCCGGCGCGGTTCGGCGCATTCGCTGCGCACGGCCGCCAAATCCTTTCGGATCAATCGGTTGCCGTCGTTGGCGGCCGGTTGTCCACAAGCTTGCCAACACAATCTGTGGAAAAGCCGCCCGTCGGGCGAGCGTCAGGCCGGCACGGGAAAACGCACCGTCACGGTCAGCCCGCGTCCGCCTTGCGTCGTGCCGAGCGCGACCGTCGCGCGATGCTGTTCGGCGATTCGCTTGACGATCGACAGGCCGAGCCCGCTGCCCGACGACGTGGCCGCCTGCGCGCCTTCTCCGCGATAGAAGCGCTCCCATACGTCCGTGCGTTCGGCTTCCGGAATACCGGGGCCGTCGTCGGCGACTTCGAGCACGGGCGTCGCGCCGTCGAGGCGCGCGGACACGTCGACGCGCGCACCGTCGCCCGCGTAGCGGATCGCGTTGTCGACGAGGTTGTTCAGCAGCACGCGCAACGTGTCCATGTTGCCCGCGGCCATCACGGGCGACGACACGATCGCGCCGAGATCGATGTGGTGCGCATCCGCGACGCGCGTGCGGTCGGCGACCACCGAGCGGCACAGCGCGGCGAGATCGACGGGCGCGGAGGCCGCGGCGGACGCCTGTGCGTCGGGTTCGAGGCGCGCGAGCGTCAGCAACTGTTCGGCGAGGTGGCCGAGGCGTGTCGTGCCGGCCTGGATCTGCGCGAGGATCTGCTCGCGCTCGTCGGCCGTCGACGCGCGCCGCAGCAACTGCGACTGGATCGACAGCCCCATGATCGGCGTGCGCAACTCGTGCGCGGCATCGGCGATGAAGTGCCGCTGCAGCGTGAACGAGCGGTCGAGCCGCGCGAGCAGGTCGTTGATCGCTTCGGCGAGCGGGCGGACCTCGTTCGGCATCGACGCGATGTCGACCGGTTCGAGATTGTTCGCATTCCTGCGCTTCAGCCCGGATGCGATCGTGCGCAGCGGCCTAAGCCCCGCGCCGATACCGAACCACAGTCCGATCGCGAGCACCGGCAGCATCGAGAACACCGGCCACAGCAGGTGCACCGCGATGCCCGCGATCGCTTCCCAGCGCGCGTGGCGCGCCTGCGCGAGGCGGATCGTCGTGCCGCCGCGTTCGGTCACGTAGGTGCGCCACGGCTGGCCGCCGACGTCGACGCTGCCGATGCCCGTCTGCGCGGGCGGCGGCAGCGCGGACTTGCGATCGGTCGAGTAAACCAGTGTGCCGTTGCGCCAGACCTGCAGCAGCACGGCGTCGGGATCGCTGGCCTCGAAGTCGTGCTTGCCTTCGCCGTGATTGCGGAACGACAGTTCGCCGTTCGGGCCGACGACGATCTGCTTCGACATGCTGCGCATCTGGTCGTCGAGGAGATCGTCGAGCTCGCGCAGCGCGCCCCAGTAGGTGCCCGCGCTCGCGACCAGCCCGATCACGCACGCGGCCGGCAGCAGCCACATCAACAGGCGGCGCCGCAGCGACGCGCTGCGCCAGCGCGCGATCGCGTGTTGCAGATGCGTCATGCGCCGTCACCGATCCGGTAGCCGACGCCGCGCACCGTGCGGATCATGTCGTGGCCGAGTTTCTTGCGCAGGTTGTGGATGTGCACCTGCACCGCGTTGCTTTCGATTTCCTCGCCCCAGCTGTACAGCCGTTCCTCGAACTGTTCGCGCGAAATCACCGCGCCGGGGTCGCGCATCAGTTCGTGCAGCAGCACGAATTCCTTCGGCGACAGCGTGACTTCGTCGTCGTTGAGCCAGACCAGGTGCTTGATGGGATCGAGACGCAGCGGGCCGATCGTGAGCGTCGTCTGCGCGCGCCCCGCGTGGCGGCGGTTGACCGCGCGAATGCGCGCGAGCAGTTCCTCGAGCACGAACGGCTTGACGAGGTAGTCGTCGGCGCCGCTGTCGAGGCCGGCAATGCGGTCCGGCACGCCGTCGCGCGCGGTGATGATGATCGCGGGCAGGGTTTCGTCGCGGCGGCGCAGCGACGCGAGCACCGACAGGCCGTCGCGGTTCGGCAGCCCGAGGTCGAGCAGCAGCAGGCCGTAGCTGGTGGAGCGCAGCGCGAGCGTCGCGGCGTCGCCGTCCTTGACCCAGTCGACCGCGAAGCCTTCCTGTTTGAGGCCCTGTTCGAGCCCGCTGCCGATCAGCGGATCGTCCTCGACGAGCAGTACGCGCATGGATTCGTGTCCGTTGGCGGGCGTGGCGCCCGGGGTTCACATGATAAGCGCAGGTGTCTTAGGCCGAGCTTAAACACGGGCGCCTCCGTGCGTTCGCGCACCGAAAGGCCGCGACGGCATGCCGCGGCGCACGGCCTTCAGGTTTGCTTAATCTTACGCTCCGTAATCTCGGGGCCGTCGCGTTCAACTGGAGCGCGGCGCACTCGAAAAAATGGAGGAACGAGATCATGAAACACCTGACGAGAATCCTGGCGGTCGCGCTTGCCGTGCTGCCCGCCGCCGTCTACGCGGAATACACGGGGCCGTCCACGTTGACCACGACGACCGTGAAGGAACTGCTCGCGAACGGCAAGGACGACCAGCACGTGCAACTGCAGGGGCGCATCGTCAAGCACACCGGCGGCGAGGACTACGAGTTCGCCGATGCAACCGGCACGATCCGCGTCGAGATCGACAAAAAGCTGTGGGTGGCCGGCCAGCCCGTCAGCGACAAGAGCGAAGTGAAGCTGACCGGCGAGTTCGAACGCAAGTGGTCGGGCAAGGTGAAGGTCGACGCCGATCACGTCGAAGTGCTGCGCTGACCGGTGCACCGGTGCGCACGGGGCCGGTGATACCATGGACGACCGGTTCCCGTTCTCACCAAGATGGCTGCCAATTTCGATGAACTCGCGTCCCGGATCCGGGCGCAATTTTCCGAACTGAGCCCGCAATTCCAGGCGGGCGCTGCATTTCTGCTCGATCATCCCGACGAGGTTGCCACCTCGTCGATGCGCAAGGTCGCGCAGCGCGCGCAGGTTCAACCCGCGTCGCTCGTGCGGCTCGCGCAGCAATTCGGTTTCCCCGGCTGGAACGAGCTGCGCGACCTGTGCGTCGCGCGCGTGCGCGCGCGTCCCGAGCCGCTCACGCAGCGTGCGCGTTCGCTCGTGCGGCCCGACGCGAAGGCGTCGCTTGCGCACGATCTCCTTGCCGCACAGCAGCACAACCTCGCCGCCACCGCCGCACAGAACGGGCACGCGCTCGCCGACGCCGCGAAGCTGATCCGCAAGGCGTCGCACGTGCACGTCGCGGGGTTTCGGTCCTGCTATCCGGTTGCGTTCGGATTCGTATACGGCTACCGGCTGTTCCGGCCGACCGTGTCGTTGCTCAACGGCGTCGCCGGCTCGCTCGAGATGGAGCTGCGCACGATCGCGAAGCAGAGCGTGACGGTGATCATCAGTTTCGCGCCGTATTCCGCGGAAGCGACGCGCGTCGCGCAGGCGGCGAAGGCGCAGGGCAGCAAGATCGTCGCGATTACGGACAGCGCGGTGTCGCCGATCGCGCTGCATGCGGACGCGCAGCTGATCTTCACGCACGACAGCCCGTCGTTCTTTCCGTCGCTGGTCGCCGCGCATGCGATGGCCGAGGCGCTGGTCGCGCAGTTGCTGGCGATGGAAGGCAGCGATGCGATCGCGGCGCTCGAGCGCACGGAAGCGGAACTGCATGCGAAGGGCGCGTACGTCGTGTAGCCGCGCGCGGTTTCGATCGTTTTGCCATCGTCCGTTTGAAAATGCTCGGTTGCCGCCCTGCGGCGTGACTGGCGACACACCGCGTCCGCACCGCGCCGCGCACGAGGCCCGGCATCCACGTCGATATTTCACCGCGCGCTGAACCGTCGCGGTACCGCGCGCGCGTATGCTGACGTCTCCATTCCGAGGAGACCGCAATGTCCGATTCCAACGTGCAGTTTCGCCAGGCCGAAACCTTCCGCGTGCTGCACACGCGCCCCGGGGCCTTCATCATCCCGAACCCGTGGGATGCCGGTTCCGCCCGGCTGCTCGCGATGGCCGGCTTCGAATCGCTTGCCACCACGAGTGCAGGCTTCGCCTTTTCGAGAGGGCGGCCCGACAACGCGATCGACCGCGACGAAATGCTCGACCACATCGCCGAGATCGTCGCCGCGGGCGGCCTGCCGGTCAGTGCCGATCTCGAGAACGGCTTCGGCGACGCACCCGACACGGTCGCCGAGACGATTCGCCTCGCGGCCGACGCCGGCGCGGTGGGCGGCTCGATCGAGGATGCGACCGGCCGTGCCGACGCGCCGATCTACCCGCACGGCCTGGCGGTCGAGCGCATCGCGGCAGCGGTCGACGCGGCGCGCTCGCTGCGGTTTCCGTTCACGCTGACCGCGCGCTGCGAAAACTACCTGCATGGCCGGCCCGACCTTGCCGACACGATCGCGCGGCTGGTCGCGTACCGCGACGCCGGCGCCGACGTGCTCTACGCACCGGGCGTGACCGACCCCGACGAGATCGCGGCGATCACGCGCGCGGTCGGCGCGCCGGTCAACGTCGTGATGGGGCTGCAGGGCGGGTTGCTGAGCCTCGAGGCGCTCGCGGCGCTCGGCGTGAAGCGTGTCAGCGTCGGCGGCGCGCTGGCGCGGGCCGCATTCGGCGCGTTCCTGCGCGCCGCGACGGAAATGGCGCGCGATGGCACGTTCACGTTCACGCAGGCGGCGGTGCCGGGGCGCGACCTCAATCGCTGGTTTTCGGCGCCGGACAATTCACCCGTCCGGTTCGAACAATGAGCACCGATAAAACGTGGGAACGTTTCCAGCCGAAAACCGATTGACGGTAATCAATCGAAACCGCCGCCGATTTGAAGTTCGATGACGGCGGGAAATTCATCGTTTATTCTCCGCACTCCGGCTGTTTGACCATATTCGGCGCGCAAGCCGCGCCGAATATGGTGCCAGAAGCCCGCCGCATGAAGCGGTGCCGCGTATCGTTGCGATTTTCAGATCGGTGTTTTTGGGGTATTCGGGAGTTGCCGGTTATTTATTGGATTGGTAATCTGCCGCATAACCGAATGACCTGTCAGCGGGCCGCCGGAAAATGAATATATAAAAATTCGAGAGAGCGATGACAACCCGAGAAAATCACAGCAACGGCTTTCGCGTCGGCGATGTCGTGACGCTGAAAACCGGCGGGCCGCGCATGACCGTCACCTATGCCGGGCCGGTCGTGTTCGACGATGCCGACTGGCTCATCTGCCAGTGGTTCGACGATGGCGGCCACTTCCGGCAGGAAATGTTTCATCACGAAACGGTGGTGCCCGAGCCGCGTGCGATTTCCGCCGGGCGCGTCCGCCTGCGCATGCAGGCGCACCGTTATCGTTCGGCAGCCTGAGGTCACGTCCGTCACGACGCCGCTTGCCGGCCGCCGAATGCTGCGGCGCAGCCGCCCGCGGTGCACGCGTAGGCGTGACCGCGACATCCGCGACATTTCACGTCAACCCGAAACATGCGGCGGCCCGGCGCGCCGATACTGCACGCATGAACCCGACCAATCCGATTGCCGCGGTCACGCACCGCGATCCCTATCCGTACTACTCGACGCTCGTCGACGGGCCACCGCTCGCATTCGACGCCTCGCTCGGCCTGTGGGTCGCGAGCCGGGCGGCGAGCGTGACGGCGGTGCTCGGTCACCCGGCGTGCCGCGTGAGGCCGCTCGATGCGCCGGTGCCGCCCGCATTGCGCGGGACGACGGCGGGCGCGCTGTTCGGCGACCTGGTGCGCATGAACGACGGCGCATTGCGGCACGACCTGCCGAAGCAGGCGCTGCGCGCGGCGTTCGCGCCGATCGACGTCGACGTGCTGCGCGAGCGGGCCGCGCAACTTGCCGGCCGCCGGCTGCGCGCACCGCATGACGCCGACGCACTGAATGCGTGGTGCCTGACGGTGCCCGTTTGCGCGGTCGCCGATCTGCTCGGCTTCGACGATGCGCAACTCGACGATATCGCTGCGCTGGTCGTCGACTTCGTCGCCGCACTGTCGCCGCTGTCGGACGACGCGGCGCTGGCCCGTGCGAGCGAGGCCGCGCGGCAACTGCTCGACCGGATGACGGAGCGCGTCGCGCGAACGCGCGCGCAGGACGGCTCATGGGTCGCGGCGATTCAGCAGGCGGCCGGTGCCGCGGGCTGGCACGCAAGCGGCGCGCTCGTCGCGAATCTCGTCGGGTTGCTGTCGCAGACGTGCGAGGCGACGGCCGCGTGGCTCGGCAATGTGCTGGTCGCGTGGGGCGCAACCGGTGCCGAACGCACGCTGCCGGATGCCGCGGCGCTCGACGCATTCGTCGCCGAGGTCGGTCGCTTCGATGCGCCGGTGCAGAACACGCGCCGCTTCGTCGCGTCGCGCACGACGATCGAAGGCGTGACCGTCGATGCCGGTGCGGCCATCCTGGTCGTGCTCGCGGCGGCGAACCGCGATCCGGCCGTGCATCGCGAGCCGAACCGATTGTTGCCGGGCCGCGCGCCGGGGCCGAACTTCGGGTTCGGCACGGGGCCGCACGGCTGCCCGGGCGAGCGGATCGCGCGGGCGGTGACGGCGGGGGCGTTCGGGGCGTGGTTGCGCGCGGGCGGTGAGGCGCCGCGCGACAGGCTGGTGTGGGACTACCGGGCCTCGACCAACGTCAGGATGCCGAAGTTCGAAGCGGCGAGGTAAGGGGAACAGCGGGACGGCCTAGCGGCAACCTTGCTTCTCGGCCCATTGCTCCTGGGCGGCGACGCGGCGCTGCACGCGTTCGACGAGGCCGGCCGAGAAGGTCCGCATGCTGATGCCGCGGCGCTTCGCGAGGATGGTTTGCGCGACGTCGGTTTGCGGGTTCGGCTGGCATGCCCAGTAGAGCGTCATCAGCCAGCCGATGCCCGTCCACGCGAACAGTGCGTTGAACATTGCGATCGTCAGCTTGTCGTGCCGGGCGCGCCGGTCGGCGACGATGGCCGGGAGAAAATAGAGCGCGATCGCCGCGACCGAACCGGCCATCTGAATCGGGACTGCGTGTTCCATGTTGCTGCTCCATCCGAACTGCAATGTGGCCGATTGTCGCGCTTTTTCCGTTCGTGTGCCGGCAATTGATTGTTGCGTTTTTAATGACGATCAGCGCGTGGCGACGTCCTCCGGCTGCGCTTCGTTCCACAACGCGAAACCTTCGTCGAGCCAGCCCGTGACGCCCCCGATCATCAGCTTCACCGGGCGGCCGAGGCGCGCGAGCCGGATCGCCGCGCGCGCGGCGCCGTTGCAGTGCGGGCCGGCGCAGTAGACGACGAACAGCGTGTCGGCCGGGTGGTCGGCGAGCTTGCCGGCGACGATCTTGCGGTGCGGCAGGTTACGCGCGCCGGGCACGTGGCCGGCGGCAAACTGCTCCGGACCCCGGACGTCGAGCAGCACGAAATCGGGCGCGCCGGACGCGAGCGCATCGTGCACGTCCCAGCAATCGGTCTCGAAGCGCAGCGACGCTTCGAAGTGCGCGAGGGCGGTGGCGCTGTCGGCGGCGGGGACTTCGGTGACGTAAGACATGAAAGGCGCTCCTGAAGGGCGGCGCGGAATGCGCCGGGATGAAGGGCAGTATCGCGGTTCGGCGGCCATCGCGGCAGTGGCGCAATCGACAAGTTCCGGTAACATCGCGCCATGCACAATCATCTCGTCGTCGCGCTCGCCTACGATCGCCTCTGCACCTTCGAATTCGGCTGCGTGGTCGAGCTGTTCGCGCTCGAACGTCCGGAACTCGGCGTCGACTGGTATCGCTTCGCGGTCTGCGCGGGCGAGCCGGGCCCCGTGCGCGCGGCGGGCGGCATCACGGTCGCTGCGCCGTACCGGCTCGCGATGCTCGATCGCGCGAACACCATCGTGATTCCCGGCTGGCGCGATCCGGACGAGCCGCCGCCGGAACCGCTGCTGAAAAAGCTGCGCGCCGCGCATCGCCGTGGCGCGCGGCTCTGTTCGATCTGCTCGGGTGTGTTCGTGCTCGCGGCGGCCGGCGTGCTCGACGGGCTCACCGTCACGACGCACTGGCGCTACGCCGAGCGCCTGCAGGCGCGCTATCCGGCGCTGCGCGTGAATCCCGACGCGTTGTACGTCGACGCAGGGCAGATCGTCACGTCGGCCGGCTCGGCGGCGGGGCTCGACATGCTGCTGCATCTCGTGCGCCGCGACCACGGCGGCGCGATCGCGAACCGCGTCGCGCAGCGCCTCGTGCTGCCGCCGCATCGCGACGGCGGTCAGGCGCAGTTCGTGCCGCGACCGGTCGCGCCGGGCGGCAGCGACCGGCTTGCGAAGTTGATCGACTGGATGCGCGCGCATGCGGCCGAGCCGCACACGCTCGCGTCGCTGGCCGCGCAGGCGGCGATGAGCACGCGCACGCTGCAGCGGCAGTTCGCGGACGCGACGGGGATGTCGCCGCTCGCGTGGCTGATCCGCGAGCGCGTGAACGTCGCGAAGGACATGCTCGAAGCGCATCCCGGGTTGTCGCTCGCGCAGATTGCCGCGCGCGCGGGGTTCGGTTCCGAGGAGTCGTTGCGCCGGCATTTCCGGCGCGTCGCGGCGACGAGCCCTGCCGCGTACCGGCGCGGGATGGATCGCGGCGTGAGGCCCGCGGACGCGTGAGCGTCGCGTCTTCCTTCGCGACGGCGGTGCCCGGCCGTCGTTCGCTTCCTGCCGACTTCGAGCGCGCGTAAGATGGCGGTCGCCGTGCGGCGATCCGGTTCACGCGCGCCGCGCTTCCTGCGCCGCTGCAACCCGCCGCCATTCATCCATCACAACGACAAGGACAATCGCCATGGGCCTGCTGGGAAAGCTGTTCGGAAAGAAACCGCGTGATGAAGCGGCGGCGCCAGCGCCGTCCGCGAACGACGCACCGGACGCATCCGAAGGCGCGAACGATCGGAACGGCCCCGACATCGCGCCCGAGCTCGCGTCCGCGTTGAAGGCATTCCAGGCCGGCCGGCACGAAGCCGCGATCGCGGCCGCCGCGCCGCATGCGGAGCGGCTGGCCGATGCGGCGCGCCTGTGCGCGCTGTCGTATTCGGCGATGAAGCGTTACCGGGAAGCGTTTCCGTACTGGCTCGCGCTGTTCGACCGCGAGCCGAGCGCGCACAACGCGGTTCAGCTCGCGACGACGTCGGTGATGTGCGACGAAGTGGAGCGCGGCGAAGCGTGGATGCAGAAAGCCGCCGAGGTCAATCACGACACGCACGAGCAGTCCGACGTCGCCGCGCGGGTGAACTTCATTTCCGCGCTGATGCAAAGCGGCCGCCTGCGCGAGGCGCTGCCGCATCTCACGTGGGTGCGCGACGTGTACGGCCATGTGCGCATCACCGACTCGACCTTCCTCTACATGCGCGGCATTCCGTTCTTTGAGTCGTTCCTCGAGAACAGTTTCGAGATCCTGAAGGCCACGCAGCCGGCCGACGCGATCGCGCCGTGGTACGGAGAACTGAAGGGCAAGCTCGACGAAGAAGGCGAAGCGCAGCTTGCCGCGTGGGTTGGCCGGTTGCCGGCATGACCGGCGAGTCGTCAGGCATCGCGACGCCGGCCGCATTCTGCCGGCGCGGCGTCGCGGCGCGCATGCTCAGCGCGTGGTGGTATCGCGCGCGGTTTCCTTGATGCACGCGATCCGGTACACGCCGTCCTCGACTTCGACGCCATGCGTGTCGTGCGTGAAGCCGGGGAAGCGCAGATCGTACTGCTCGAGCGCCTTCAGGTAGCCGAGCAGCGGGCCATCGGCCGGCCCCGCGTTCTCGCCGGGCATCAGCAGCGGAATGCCCGGCGGATAGGGCACGACGCCCGTCGCGACGGTGCGGCCTTCCATCTCCGACAGCTCCAGCATCTCGATGTCGTTGTGCACGAGATGTTCGAACGCTTCGGCGGGGCTGAAGTCGGGCTGCGGCAGCGTCGAGAAGCCGCGCGACATCATCTCGGTCGTCTTCAGGTCGCTCATCGCGCTGAACATCAGGTCGCACAGTTCGCGCAGGCCGAGCTTGCCGTAGCGGTCCGGATAGCGCGCGACGAGTTCCGGCAGCGCCTGTTCGAGCGGCGCGTTCGCGTCGTAGTCGCGCTTGAAGTCGAGCAGCGTGTTGACGAGCGTGCCCCACTTGCCCTTCGTCACGCCGAGCGAGAACAGGAACAGGATCGTGAAGTCGGTCGTCTTCTCGACGACGATCCCGTGCCGGTCCAGATACGCGGTGACGACCGACGCCGGAATGCCGACCGGCATCAGCCCGCCGTGTGGCGCGACGCCAGGCGTGACGATCGACACCTTGATCGGATCGAGCATGCAGTAGTCGTCCTCGATCTCGCCGAAGCCGTGCCACGTCTCGCCCGGATGCAGTACCCAGCACGACGGATCGGTGGCGAGCAGCGTTTCGTCCGCTTCATGGAACGGCACGCGCCGGCCCGTCTTGCGGTCGACCACGGTGTCCGGCTGCCAGCCGTTGAAGAACCAGTCGTCGTTTTCCTCGCATTCCGCATGCAGCCGCGCGAGCATCCGGCGGAACGACACGGCCTCGCGGATCGCGTCGGTCGTCAGCGCCTCGCCGCCGGGGCCGTCCATCATCGCGGCGCTCACGTCGTTCGACGCGATGATCGCGTAGTTCGGCGACGTCGACGCATGCATCATGTATGCCTCGTTGAAGCGCGCATGCTCGATCGGATTGCGGCCGTCGCGCACGTGGATGAACGACGCCTGCGACAGCGCGGCGAGCAGCTTGTGCGTCGACTGCGTCGCAAACACGGTCGGCTTGCTCGCGTCATGCTGCGACGGATCACCGTGCATCGCGTAGCGATCGCGGTAGATCGGGTTGAAGCGCGCATAGCCGTACCACGCTTCGTCGAAATGCAGTCGGTCGACGCTCTGGCCGAGCAGGTCCTCGACGCGCGCGACGTTGTAGCAGAGGCCGTCGTACGTCGAGTTCGTGATCAGCGCATGCACGGGCGTCGGATCGATGCCGTCGCGCCCGCGCACCAGCGGGTTCGCATCGATCGCGAGGCGCACGGCGGCTGCCGTGAGCCGTTCCGGCATGATCGGCCCGATGATCCCGTAATGGTTGCGCGACGGGATCAGGTAGGTCGGAATCGCACCGGACATCGTCATCGCGTGCTCGGCCGACTTGTGGCAGTTGCGGTCGCACAGCGCGACCTGGTTGCGCGTGACGCTCGCCATCAGGATCACGCGGTTCGACATCGACGAGCCGTTGGTCACGTGATACGTGCGGTGCGCGCCGAACACGCGCGCCGCGTAGCGTTCGCTTTCGCCGATCGGACCGGAGTGGTCGAGCAGCGAGCCGAGTTCGCCAACCGAGATCGACAGGTCGGAGCGGAACAGCGCCTCGCCGAAGAATTCGAAGTACGCGCGGCCGACCGGCGATTTCAGGAACGCGGTGCCGCCCGTGTGGCCCGGCGTGTGCCACGAGTATTCGTACACGCGCGAGAACTGCGCGAGCGCGCGGAACATCGGCGGCAGCACGGTTTCGCGGTAGCGTTCGATCGCGGCGACGATCCGCCCGCCGATGAACGCGGTGGTGTCTTCCAGCATCCAGATGAAGTCGTCGGCCTTGCGCATCGCGTCGACGGGAATCGCGGCCGCGCTCGCGCGGCTCGCGAGCAGGAACACGGGCACCGTCGCGTTGCGCGCGCGCATCGCGTCGAGCACGGCCTGCGCGGGCGCATGGGCAGGGTCGTTGCCGAGCTCCCAGTTGAGCAGCAGGCACTGGATCGCCGGATCGGCGTCGACCACCGCGCGCGCGTCTTCGGCGGAGGTCGCGATGACGACGTCGACGAGCCGCGTGCGCAATTCTTCGACGAGCGCGGTGGCCGCGCGTCCGGTGGCCGTGCGTTCGTCGATGTCGTGCTGCACGAGCAGCGCCTTCATGCCGAGGCGGCGGAACGCCGGTTGGGTCAAGGAAGCGGTCATGGGTTATTCCCCCGTTTGCTGGGTTGCCTGGACGCCCGCGGCCGGCGAGCGTGCGTGAAGGATGTCGGCCGTGTGCCGGCCCACGGAGATCCAGAAGGTCGCGACGAGCGCGACGATGGTGACGCCGAGCGCGAGGTAGCGCACCCAGCGCGGCGAGCGGCCGCCCGGATGGACATGGGTTTCCTCGATTTCGCGCTGACGGTTGATCGACAGCTCGTAGAACACGATCGTCGCGATCACGAAGATCAGCGACCAGCGCGTCTGCTGGCCGTCGGAGCCGACCATCGCCCACAGCGCGTAGACGGCGCCGATCAGGCCGACGATCGTGTAGAAGGTGAACTGGTGCGACGGCATCTTGCCGTAGCCGAGCACCTTGATCGCGATGCACGAGTAGATGTACGGCAGGAGCGTCATGATCACGGCGATCGACGCGATCTTGCCGAACTGCTCGCTCGCGCTCGGCGACATCGTCGCGAGCACCTGCACCGACATGATGACCGCGACGATCGCGAGGCCGGCCGACGGCACGTTCTTCGAGTTGACGCGGGCGAACACGCCGGCGAACAGGCCGTCGTCGGCCGCGGCCTTCGCGGTCTGGCCGACCAGCAGCGTCCAGCCGGCGAGCGAGCCGAGGCAGCCGAGCGCCGCGCAGATCGCGACCGCGTTCGCGGCGGTGTCGCCGAGCGCGAGGCGCGCGGCATCCGCGAACGGCGCGCTCGATGCGAGCAGCGCCTTGTTCGGGATCATCCCCATGATCACGGTCGAGCTGAGCACGTAGCAGACGGCCGCGAGCACGACGCCGCCGACGGTCGCGATCGGTACGTTGCGCGACGGGTTTTCGACGACACCGGCCGACACCGACGCGCTCTCGACGCCGATGAACGCCCACAGCGTGAAGTTCAGCGTCGCGCCGATCGCGCCGAAGCTGCTCGCGCCCGACACGTTCCAGCCGGCGAAGTACACGTCCTTGCTGAACCAGAACCAGCCGAACACGGCCATCCCGAGGATCGGCACGAGCGCGAAGATCGTCGTGACCGACTGCACGCGGCCGACCACGTTCGGCCCGAGGATGTTCGCGTAGGTGAACAGCCAGATCACGAAGATCTGCGCGAGCGCGAATACCAGCGGGTCGCGCAGCATCGGGAAGAAGTGCGTGAGATAGCCGAGGCCCGCGACCGCGAGGCCGACGTTGCCGAGCACGTTCGCGAGCCAGTAGATCAGGTTGGTCTGGTAGCCGATGTACGGGCCGAACGACTTGCGCGCATACGCATACGGGCCGCCGGCGGCCGGGTCGATCGCCGCGAGCTTCGCGAACACCAGCGCGAGCGACACGGCGCCGACGACGGTGATCAGCCAGCCGAAGATCGCGATGCCGCCGGTGGCGGCGAGGTTCGCGGGCAGCATGAAGACGCCGGAGCCCATCATGTTGCCCGCGACCATCAGCGTGGCGGGGATGACGCCGATTTTCGGCGCGGCGGTCGCGGCTGGCGCGGCGGTGGAACGGGAGGAAGACGAGCTGGCATCGGACATGCGAGGCTCCTTGAATGATCGTGATGCAGTTGAGGTGGCGCGGCCCGGCGCCGGTCGACGAATCCGGAATGGTCCGTCGCTTTATTGAACGACAGCATCTTATCTCCTAATTGAGTTTCAATAAGAGTAAACGATGCAATTTAATATCTTGAATATTGATGATCATCATTGAATAAGATGAAATATCATGGTGCGAACGGATGGGGGTGTATGAGGCCGGGCGGCGATCCTGAGCCGGTCCGGGTCATGTGCGCGGGTGATGGTGAGGTATCTCGAAAATTGATCGGATAATCGTTTTTTTGCCGAACTGGTTAATTCAATTTGTGGGCTGAATTTCTCGGGAAACCCTGATTGAATTAGTCGGTTATTATCGAGCGCTCGAAATGCGCTCGCCGGCGCCAGTGATTGTTTCTACCGAACGGTGATGCCGATGACGATGCATCGGTGCGATCGCCGACGGCCGCGGCATTACGGTCGAAGTCGCGTTCGGCGCGCGTGAAACGCTGCGGGAAAATGAACCCGAACGCGCCCCGAATACGGCCACGGAAAGCGCCCCTGGGGCGGGGCATCGGCGTATCATCCGGTGTTTCGTCAGCCCTATCCAGGCACCCCACCATGACCTCCGTCGACACTACCCCCGTCCTCGACCATGACAAGCTCGTTACCTTCGTCGAGCGCAAGTGGAACGATGAAATTCTCCACGCACTGACCGACTACATCGCGATCCCCGCGAAGAGTCCCGCGTTCGACCCCGACTGGGCGAAGCGCGGCTATCTCGAGCGGGTCGTCACCGATGCCGCGCAGTGGGCCGAACGCCAGCCGGTGAAAGGCCTGAAGCTCGAGATCGTGCGCTTGCCCGGCCGCACGCCGGTGATCTTCTTCGAAACGCCCGCGACGCGCTCGGGCAGCACCGACACGGTCCTGCTGTACGGCCACCTCGACAAGCAGCCCGAATTCGACGGCTGGCGCGCGGACCTCGGCCCGTGGACGCCGAAGTTCGAGAACGGCAAGCTGTATGGCCGCGGCGGCGCGGACGACGGCTACGCGATCTACGCGAGCCTCGCGGCGCTCGGCGCGCTCGACGAGCAGGGCGTCGAACGGCCGCGCTGCGTCGGCCTGATCGAGACCTGCGAGGAGTCGGGCAGCTACGACCTGCTGCCGTACGTCGACGCGCTTCGCGATCGGCTCGGTCAGGTGTCGCTCGTCGTGTGCCTCGATTCGGGCGCCGGCAACTACGACCAGATGTGGCTTACGACGTCGCTGCGCGGGCTGGTGTCCGGCGACCTGCAGGTCGAGGTGCTCGAGGAGGGCGTTCACTCGGGCGTCTTCGGCGGCATCGCGCCGTCGAGCTTCCGCGTGATGCGCCAGCTGTTCGAGCGCCTAGAGGATGCGAAGAACGGCAACCTGCTGCCCGGCGTGTTTCATTGCGAGATTCCCGACAGCCGCGTGCGCGAAGCCGACGCGGCCGCCGCGATCCTCGGCGACGCCGTGTGGAAGGGGCTGCCGTGGGCATGCGGCGCGGACGGCAAGCCGGTGCTGCCGACCACGACCGATCCGCGCGAGGCGCTGCTGAATTCGACGTGGCGTCCGTCGCTGTCGGTGACGGGCGCGGCCGGCATGCCGGCGCTCGCCGACGCGGGCAACGTGCTGCGCCCGCGCACCGCGTTCAAGCTGTCGCTGCGCCTGCCGCCGCTGGTCGACGCCGCACAGGCCGTGCAGCAGCTGAAGGACCTGCTCGAACTCGATCCGCCGTACAACGCGAAGGTCACGTTCAAGCCGGACGCGGGTGCCGCGACCGGCTGGAGCGCGCCGGATCTCGCGCCGTGGCTCGCGTCGTCGCTCGACGCCGCGTCGCGCCGCCACTTCGGCGCGGACTGCGCGTACATGGGCCTCGGCGGCACGATCCCGCTGATGAACGTGCTGCAGGCCGGCTTCCCGTCCGCGCAGTTCATGGTGTGCGGCGTGCTCGGGCCGAAGTCGAATGCGCACGGCCCGAACGAGTTCCTGCACGTGCCGTACGCGAAGAAGCTGACCGCGGCGGTGGCGGACGTGATCGCGTCCGCGCGCTGAGCGTTCGCGCTGCCCGACCCGAACGGATTCAACGGGATTCACCCCGACCTCACGGAGCCTTGCCGATGACCGCGCTGCCGATCTCCGATACCGACCCGCTGCGCATGCGCGCCGAACCGCTGCATGCATTCGTCGCGGCACTCTGGGCGCGGGCCGGCAGCAGCGAGCGCGAGGCGCGGCTCGTTGCCGATCATCTGGTCGCCGCGAATCTGGCGGGTCACGATTCGCACGGGATCGGGATGATCCCGAACTACGTGGCGTCGTGGCGGGAGGGGCAACTGCAGTTGAACGGGCATGCGTCGATCGTCCGCGACGGCGGCGCGGTGCTCACGATCGACGGCGGGCGCGGCTTCGGCCAGGTGATCGGGTTCGAGGCGATGGTCGAAGGGATCGAGCGCGCGCGACGCATGGGCATTTGCGCGCTCGGGCTGCGCGACGTCCATCACCTCGGCCGCATCGGCCACTGGGCCGAGCAGTGTGCGCGCTCGGGGCTCGTGTCGTTCCATTTCGTCAACGTGCCGGGCGACCTGCTCGTCGCGCCGCTGCACGGCGCCGATCCGCGTTTCGGCACGAATCCGTTCTGCGCCGCGTATCCGCGCGCGGGCCGGCCGCCGCTGCTGCTCGATTTCGCGACGAGCGCGATCGCGTACGGCAAGACGCGGGTGGCATACAACCAGGGCAAGCGCGTGCCGGCCGGGTCGCTGATCGATCATCGCGGCCAGCCGACCGACGATCCGGCCGTCATGCACGAGCAGCCATTCGGCTCGCTGCTGCCGTTCGGACTGCACAAGGGTTATGCACTCGCGGCGATGTGCGAGATCTTTGGCGGCGCGCTGGTCGGCGGACATACGACCTACGGCGGCACGCTGCAGAAGACGAGCGCGATCATCAACGGGATGCTGTCGGTGCTGATCGATCCGAACGCGTTCGACGCTGCCGATGCGGAGCGTGAAGCCGATGCGTTCGTCGAATGGGCGAAGGCGTCGCCGCAGGCGGGCGATGCGCCGGTGCGGATGCCCGGCGAGCCGGAGGAGGCGAGCCGGGCCACGCGCGGCGCGGACGGCATTCCGGTCGATCGAGCGACGTGGCGGCAGATCCGCCAGAGCGCGGCGGCCGTCGGCTTCGACGACGCGGAACTCGACGTGTGGACGCACCGCTGCATGGAGAGCGCATGAGCTGGCAATCGGAGAAGGCGCACGGCGAGGAGCTCGCGTATCGGCTCACGCCGCTCGGCAACGTACAGGTCGTGCGGTTCTTCAGCGGCGCCGCGATGCGGCTCGACGGCGTGATGTTCGGCTTCATGTCGCGCGGGTCGCTGTTTTTGCGTGTCGACGACGTGAACCGTCCCGCGTTCGTCGCGGCGGGGATGGGGCCGTTCTCGTACGAGCGTCCCACGCGCACCGTTGCGCTCGAGGGCTATTACGAAACGCCGGCCGACGTGCTCGAGGACGCGGGCGCGCTGTTCGACTGGTGTCGCGGCGCGTATCGCGCGGCGCTGCTGGCGGGGGCGCCGACGCGCAAGGCGCGGCCGAAGTCGAAGCCGGAAGCGACGCGCAGGCGCACGTAGCGCCGGGCACCGGGCGTACGACGGCGCATTTCCTTTTCCTTGCTTTCTTTCTTTCGATCCACCGCGGGTGCGTGCAAGCGCCGGGTTTGACGCACCGCATGTTCCGGCTGCTTCACAACGGCGGCCCCGGCGTTTATGATCGGCGCGATTGCATCCGTGCCCGGCGCAACCCGAACCGGTCCCGCTGCCGGCCTCGCGAACGGCTCATCGAAAGCCGCGCGAATGATCCCCCACTCATCGTTCCAGACGGAGATAGCCGATGCTCGTCCTGATTCTCGGTTTAGCGATCTTTCTCGGTGTGCACTCGATTCGGATCGTCGCGGACGGCTGGCGATCCACGACCATCGAGCGGATCGGCGAGAAACGCTGGAAGGGCCCTTATGCGATCGCGTCGATCGTCGGCTTCGTGCTGATCGTCTGGGGTTACGGCGTCGCGCGCCAGGGCGGGACGCTGCTGTGGGTGTCGCCCGTCGGCGTTCGCCATCTCACCGGCATGCTGACCGCGATCGCATTCGTGCTGATCGCCGCGTCCTACGTGCCGCGCAACCGCATCAAGACGCTCGTCGGTCATCCGATGGTGGCCGGCGTGATGGTGTGGGCGGTCGCGCACCTGCTCGCGAACGGCACGCTGCACGCGGTGGTGCTGTTCGGCGCATTCTTCGTGTGGTCGCTGGTCGATTTCGTCGTGTGGCGCGCGCGCGATCGCCGCGACGGCGTCCGCTATCCGGCCGGCGGGCTGTCGGGCGATGCCGTGACGATCGTCGCCGGGCTCGCCGTATGGGCCGTCTTTGCGCTGTTCCTGCACGGCCCGCTGATCGGCGTGCGGCCGTTCGGTTGAAGTTGAACGCGTACGCCTGCAGGCACTGACGCGCGGGGCGCGCAAGCCGCCCCGCCGCGCCCGCCCACCCGTACCGCCCGAGATATCGACGCGGCCGCATTGCCCGCCATCATCCGGCGCACAGTGCGTTTGCCCATCGAGGGGAGTTCGTCGCGACCGACGGCATGCGTGCCATCGGCGCGATCGGTGCGTGCGTCAGATCGGCTTGACGAACAGCCCGACGGTCAGCGCGGCGCCGATGCAGACGATCGCGATCCGCAGCACGCGCTCGTTCACGCGGTGCAAGGCCCACGCACCGAGCAGGCCGCCGACGATCGCGCCGCCGCCGAGCGCGATGGCCTCGCGCCAGTGCAGGTGCGGCGAGGTCAGGAACAGCACGACCGCCGATGCGTTCATCACGCCCGCGAGCGCATTCTTCGTCGACATCGCATGACGCGGCGACAGGCCGGCCATCGTCAGCGCGGCCATCATCAGGAATCCGATGCCGCCGCCGAAGTAGCCGCCGTAGATCGCGATCAGGAATTGCGAGATCGCGGCGGTGACAGGGCCGAGATGCTGCGTGCCGGCGCCGGGCTTGCGGAAGAAACTGCCCCACGCGAATACGACCGTCGCGAACAGCACGAGCCACGGCACGAGGTGCGAGAAGATCGACGACGGGGTTTTCAGCAGCAGCAGGCCGCCGAGCGCACCGCCGACCACGCTGATCGCGAACAGCGCGCGAAAGGGCAGCTTGCCCGCGCCGCGCACCATGTTTCGGCTCGCCCAGCCCGTCGTGACCTGGCCAGGGAACAGCGCGACCGTCGACGTGATGTTCGCCGCGAGCGGCGACATCCCGGACACGATCAGCGCGGGCAGCGTGACAAACGAGCCGCCGCCCGCGAGGGCGTTCTGCAGGCCGGCCCACAGGCCGGCGATGATGATGAGAGCGAGCATCGGTGCGGGTGCGCAGAGGTGGCGGGGCGCGCGGGTGCGCGGTGGACGCACGATGGTAATGCAGGATCGCGGCGGCGCAAAGCGGGGCGAGCGTGCCGTGTATCGGGTGCGCGGCGGGCGCGGCCGATCGACGTGTACGTAGCATCGGGCATGACGCGCCATCGCGCTTTCATGCCGTCGCGGCATCGCGCGCACGATCGGTGTCGCATCACGCGTTCGGCTGCGCGCCGGCTTCGTCTGCCGGCGCATCGCCTTCGACGTCCGGATAGACGATCGCCCCGTCGTCCCGGATCACCGCGCCGGCCGTGAGGCGCGCGGGCTCCACGCGATTCGGGCCCATGATGTGCAGCACCGTCTCGCCGCGCGCGATCAGGTAGTCGGACACGATGCGCCGATGACAGCGCCACCACACGGCTTCCGAACACATGATCGCGCACCGCTGCCGGTGCCCTTGCACGACCAGCCGGTCGAGGCCTGCTCGAAACTCGGGCGACAACGCGTAGTCCGCGTAGCGATGGAAGCTGCGGTTCGTCCAGAAGCCGTTGATCTCGTCGGGCACGCCGCGCGACTTGCCGCGCAGGCCGCCGAGTGCCGCGATGTGCTCGTACGCGATGTCGACCGCGGCCAGTGTGCCGGGGAGCGTTGCTTCGTTGAACTGCGGATTCGTGCGCGAGCGCGTCATCTTCCGGATATCGGCGAGCAGCGCGATGTCGACCGCATCGAGCATTTCCATGAACTCGTCGAGCGTGCGGTTCGAATGGCCGATCGTGTAGAACGGGAGCGTCACTTGGCGTCCTTGTCGGCAATGCGTTCGAGCACGCGGCCGCGATGCGCGGCGATGTGGTCGGTGCGGTCGCTCGCGATCTCGTATTGCGGATCGTCGGGCGACGCACGGCGGCGATGGCCCTTGTAGTCGAAATCCTTCGTGTGGATCGCGATGATCGTGCCGGTCACGTAACCGGCCTCGGAATTCCAGCGGACGTGGTCGCCCAGCTTGAACGGCGTCGTCATGCGGGTGCCTCCTTGCCTCGGTGCGGTGTCTTCGGTCGTTGCCGTACGTATTATCGGCGCCGGCCGCGCTCGGAAAAAGATGCGGATGACAGGCGCAAGCGTCGTGCCGGCGCATGGTGAGGCTTTCATTTATCCGATGATGCAGGCCGACGAACTGAAGTTGCTCTCGTTTGGAATGCTGCGGAAGACATGCGTATCAACGTTCGCCGGTGCTACGCAACGTCTGAGAGGGCACGTTTACTTCCAAAATTTGGGAACAAAAAAACGGATAAGGCAGATGTGTGAACCAAAGTGCGCCGTTTCTACCATGTAGGTGAATGTGTTTTGCCAGGAATTGGATTGTCTTGAGCGAGCGCACCGGCGCCCGGAGTATACGGCCCTCCTTGAACACACCCGCCGTCGCGGGCTCGTCGTGTCTGCCGAACGGCGGATAGTCATTCAGCGATCCGAAAGCGGGTTCGTGAGCCGCGTGGAGGACGTGGTGGGGATAGTGAGCGTGCGCTTCCCATTCGTCGAATTCTTCAACGTGACCGGCCGCTGGGGCGGCCGGCGGCGTCGGCGAGACCGGGCAAGCAGGGCGGTCCTTGGTCGCAAGCCAGTAGAAGCCGAACCCGAACAAGGCGCCGAGGACGAGTGCCAGGGCGACCGGCACGGCGGTATGGAGAGTGGGACTCACGAAGTTTCGTGAGCGACGTGCACCGAAGCAGGATTGCGGCGGTGGCGCGACCCTCGCTGGCCGTGTTCTGAAAGGTGATATGTGATCGAAAAAAACCAGGATGCAGTGTCGAACTCGGCCTTGCACTTGCAGAGTGCGTTGTAGATATACGACACGCTGACGTGTGTGTCTATCGCGACTGAAACTGCATTTCATTGCATAACAAAACGGCTGAAAATGTTAACTTAGTCAAGGTTATTTGTTTGGTGAGATCGTCTAAGCGATTGAGGCCGCTGGGAAGGAGCAGTCGGTGACCAACCGGAAATGTATTCGAGGAATTAGCGCTCGGTAACGGCGAGTCTTGATTTTTCAGAAAAATGAAGAGAAAGGCCGCGTGTTTCGGTGCTCTGAGTCACCGAACTCAGAAGAGAGGAATCGCATTTTTAGTGTCTTTGAGTGTGCGGGTCATTAACTTCTTTAAGTGTTTCTAATTGTCAAGTTTGAGGATTGATTTCTGGCGCTGAAATGGACGGTCTCGGCCCAAGAGAGAAGGCTATTACATCATCGGAGTCGGGCGGTCAATTGATCAGATGCCTTTGCAATTTCTGATAATACGCTGACAAATATTTCGATAAATTACGCCGCGAGAGACCAACCATTACGCCGCTAACTAGTGAAAAAACGAGAAACTTCGGCAGCGTTGATTTCGGCGTTGGCGAGCGTTTCCGCGCTAGCCCAAGGCGTTCCGCCATCCGAAACTACGTCTGGCCCACAAATTCAGCGTTTGCAGCAGCAGCAACTCGAGGCCACCAAGGAGCTGAATCCGCGTCCCAAGGTGCTGACACCCACCGGAGAAAAGACTTCGGCGCCCAGCGTCACGAGCCTGCCCCTCGATAACCCGTGCTTTCCGATCAAGGAAATCGCGCTGGAAGGCAATACGTTCGGCTGGCTCGCGCGTTTCCTTCAACCGGTCGTGGGCCAGTGCGTCGGCAAGACCGCACTCAAGCAGATCCAGGATGCAGCCAACAATGCGCTGATCGAGCGCGGTTACGTGACGTCTCGTGTTCTCGTGCCGACGCAATCGTTGCAATCGGGGACGCTGACGCTGCGCGTTGTGCCGGGGCGCATCAGCGATGTCCGAGCCGACAAGCCCACGATTGGCTGGTTGCGCGCGGCGCTACCCGTTTCGGCCGGGGCGCTGCTGAACCAGCGCGACATCGATCAAGGGCTCGAGAACCTGCGTCGTCTTCAATCCCAGTCCGATGCCACGTTGGACATCGTGCCGGGTCTGAATCCTGGGGACTCCGAACTCGTTTTTCACCCTGGAACCGGCAAGCGCTGGCATGCCGTTATCGGCACGGACAACGCAGGCCTCGATTCCACGGGCAAGTACGAACTGTCCGGCTCGTTCACGTTCGACTCGCCGTTTCACCTCTACGACCAACTGCAAATCGTCGGCACGACGAATGCCAACTTTGGCTCATCCGACAAGGGCAATCAGTCGGTGTCTGCCAACTACAGCGTCCCGGTTGGCTATGCGATGCTGACGTTGAATGCGAGCCGCTCCCGCTATAAGCAGACGGTGGCCGGCTTCGATGCGCCGATCGAATACAGCGGCGTGCAGTCGCAGCTTCAGGCCGGCCTGTCGGGCGTGATCTATCGGAACGCGCACGCGCGTACGGAGCTTCACGGCAACCTGTTCCACAAAATCAGTCGCAACTCGCTGGATGGTGTCGATCTTCCCGTGCAGCATCGCGACATCATCGGCTACGAACTCGGCATCGCGCATCGCCAATACATCGGTAACGTTGTCCTCGACGGCTCGCTCGCCTGGCGCGCATCGCTTCCGGGTCTGTCCAGCAATTCAGGAACGGTGGTTGGCACACCCGATTTCGACGGTAAAACACAGGTGGAGTTGGCGAGCCTCAGCGCCCAAGTCCCTTTCAAGATCGGCAGTCAGACGTTCTCATACCAGTTCGGCTGGAACATGCAGAACGCACGTACGCCACTGACCCCTTCCGACTATTTCACGATCGGCACGCGTTACGCCGTTCGCGGTTTCGATCAGCAACTGACGCTGGCTGCAGAGAGCGGCTGGGTCGTTTCCAACGAACTCGATTGGTACGTGCCGACGCCGCTTGGCACGCAGGCGCTTTATGCCGGCGTCGATGCCGGGCGCGTGCGCGGGCCGGCCGCGGAGTACCTGCTTGGCGAAACATTGGTCGGCGCCGTAGTTGGTGTGCGCGGCAATCTCGCACCGAAGAACGTGCTCGGTGCCGCACTGAACTACGACGTGTCGCTTGGCTTCCCGCTGTCGAAGCCGCAGGGCTTCAAGACGAGTTCGCCGACGCTGCTGTTCCAGGTCAGCACGTTGTTCTAAGCAGTAGGGGTGAACCGAGCGCAACGACATGTTGCGACTCGGTGATTTTGTCGATCGAGTAAGAGCAGAAGGAAAGACTATGCAGAACGTGTATGAGAAGCGTCGTGTTTTTCAAGCCGTAACGACAACGTTTGCGGTGGTGGCCGCACTTGGCCTGAGCGCATGTGGCGGTGGTGACGATGGTGGCAGCGGTAGCAGTGCCGCATCGAGTGGCGCGTCGTCGAACGCAGCGCCGTCGGGCAGCGCGTCGACTTCGTCGGGGATTCGTTTGGAAGGGCAATCGCAATCGATCTCGAGCCAGGTTTCGACGGTTCGTGTTCTGATGCCGCCCGCGTCGTGGAACGGCGGGCAGATGCCGAACGGGAATTACACGCTGGCGGCCCTTTCTCAGCCTGTATCGACGCTCAAGGAGCAGGCACCGGGTGCGTATATCGCGATTCCGTATGGTTCGTCGGGCACGATCAAGACGCTGACGAAGGGCGTCGTGACGGACCTCGCTGGAAATGGCGACATTGCGATCGGCCGCTGGGCGGACGGCGCCGATTCGTCGGGCGCTACGTATAACGCGAATCAAGGCC
This sequence comes from Burkholderia sp. AW49-1, assembly GCF_053427845.1. Lineage (NCBI taxonomy): Bacteria > Pseudomonadati > Pseudomonadota > Betaproteobacteria > Burkholderiales > Burkholderiaceae > Burkholderia > Burkholderia sp. AW49-1. Next base: position 256,491 of record NZ_JBSAXF010000004.1, read on the forward strand.
AGGTCTGGGCAGTCGGCGTACCGGTTGCAATTGATGCGACCTCGCCTGTGCAGATGCAATGTTCGCTCGCCTTTGCTACACGTCCGACGTCGGCGGATGGCAATACGGCGCCGGGTTCGCTGACCGGCGCCACGGCGACGCTGACGAGCGGGACGAACACGTTCGGCAATACGGCCATCAACTACACGTTGAATCTGCAGTACTCGATCGGCAATGACCAGAACCAATCGTTCGTAGGAACGTCCTCGGTCGGCCTCACCGAGCTCGGCGCCAAAACGAAGTCGACGCTGATGAGCACGGTCATGGGTTCGGATGCGAAGCAACCGTACCTGATCGTGTCGTACGGCATCCCGGCAACGACGACGGGCAACATCAACGGCTTGGTGGCACTGAGTTGCAAGTAACGTGAGTGGGGCCGGTCGTTTGCGCGATGTGCGCGACACCGGCCTGACATGCATTCAAGAATAAAACGATCATGAATTCCGGAATCTTTCGCTTGGTGTTCAGTGCCGTGCGCGGCATGCTGGTGGCAGTTGACGAGAACGCGTCGGCGCATGGGGGCGGCGAGCGCTCCCGTGTACAGCGCGCAGTTCGTCCTGCGACCGAGGATTCCGGAATCTCGATCTGGTTCGCGGCGCGGGCGACTGCGTTTGCCGCACTCTGTACGTTCGGCATGCAGCCCCTCATCGCCGAAGCGCAGGCTACGTTGCCGATCACGCCTGATCGTAGCGGTCCGACCCATCCGGTCGTCGGCGTGTCGGCATCAGGCGTGCCGCTCGTCAATATCACCGCACCGAAAAACGGCGTCTCGCTGAACAACTTCACGCAGTACAACGTGGGTACGAAGGGCGCTGTGCTGGTCAACAGCGGCCAGAATTCGCAAACGCAGCTCGCCGGCTGGGTTCAAGGCAATCCATTTCTCGGCAACAGCTCGGCCCGCGTGATCGTCAACCAGGTCACGTCGGGTAATCCCAGTCAACTGCTCGGGCCGACCGAGATCGCCGGCAATCGCGCGAATCTCGTGATCGCGAACCCGGCAGGCATCACCTGTTCGGGTTGCGGTTTTCTGAATGTGCCGCGTGTCACGCTGACGACCGGCGTGCCGACGTTCAATCCGGACGGCACGTTGGCGGGTTTCAATGTGACGCAAGGGCAGATCGGCATTGCCGGTGCGGGGCTCGATGCCCATGGCAGTGCGATCGACCTGATTTCGCGTGCGATGACGATCAACGGTCAGGTGTGGGCGGATTCGATCAATGCGGTCGCGGGCGCGAACCGTGTCGACTATGCGAGCAACGCCGCGCAGGCCCAGGCCGGCACCGGCGCGGCGCCTGGCGTCGCGATCGACGTGCAGGCACTGGGTAGCATGTTCGCCAATAGCGTCCGGATGGTCGGGACCGAGGCAGGCGTGGGCGTGCGAGACGCGGGTGCTGTCACGTCACTGACCGGCGATATTCAAGTCTCGAACAACGGCGATGTGACGATTGCGCCGACCGCGCGTTTGCAATCGGCCGCGAACACCCGGATCGATGGCGCCAACGTTTCTCAGCAAGGCACGATTGTCAGTACGCAGACCATCGATCTGAACGCGTCGCAGGCATTGTCGAACGCCGGAACGATTTCGTCGGGCGGCAACACGAACATCACTGCGGCAGCCTCGCTCAACAACAGCGGGCAGGCATACGCGGGGGCAGATTCCGCAGGTAATCTCGTCGGCGGTGGCTCCGTCACGGCACGCGCTGCGAATCTGACGAGCGGCGGCACGCTGGCAGCGGGCGATAACGTCAATCTGTTCGCAAACGACGTCACGCTCGACCAAGGGACCGTGACTGCGGCCAGCGCAATCAATGTCGCGACGAACGGCACGCTGTCGAACGTCGCCGGCACGATGAGCGGTCAGAACGTGACGCTGAATGCGGGGCAACTGGTCAACGACTTGGGCGTCATCAGTTCGCAGAACCTGGCGAACGTGACCGCGCAATCGGTATCGAACCGGTCCGGCACGTTGGTGGCCGATGCGCTGTCGCTGAACTCGTCCGGTCCGCTCGACAATACCCAAGGGCACATCACGGCGCGCACGGCGCAGATCGCTGCAACCGACCTGACGAACGTGGCCGGTGAGATCGGCACGTCGACGGGTGCGTTGGCACTGACGGCGACCGGGAGCGTAGCGAACGATAACGGGAAGATTGCAGGCGGCAATGGTCTCACGCTGACCGCGAATACGGTTTCCAACGCACAGGGCCAGATCGGCTCCGTGGCGGGCAATACCTCGCTCGACGTCACGCAATCGCTGAACAACGCAAACGGCAAGCTTGCGTCCGGTAACGACCTGTCGATTCACACGGCCCATCTCGACAACTCGGCCGCATCGATCAGCGCACATGCCGCACAGATCACAGCGGCCGATGTCGTGAATACGGGCGGCAAGATCGGCACCACTGACGCACTGGCCGTGGCGGTGACGGGCGCCGTCTCGAATCAGTCGGGTTCCATGGTCGGTGGCAACGGTCTGTCGGTGACGGCAAACAGCATTGGCAATGCGTCGGGCACGATCGGATCGGCCGCTGGCGACACGACGCTGCATGCGACGCAGTTGCTGACGAATACTGGCGGCACGGTGAGCTCGGCCAATGCACTCACCGTCGCAAGCGACACGATCGACAACACGGACGGCAGTATGACGGCCGTGCACGGTGCGCAAATCCAGGCGGGGAATCTCGTCAACGCGGGTGGCCAGATCGGATCAACATCGGACGCATTGTCGCTGACGGCCACGCGCACGCTGTCGAACGATAGCGGCAAGCTGTTGGGGGCGACCGGGTTGTCCGCAACCGCCGGCACGCTGAGCAACCGGGCAGGCCAGATCGGCACGTCCACCGGCGACATGGCGCTGACAGTCTCTCAGGCACTCGACAATACGCAGGGCAAGATTACCGCAGCTGGCGCGCTGAACACGCAGGCCGGTACGTTCGACAATTCGCGAGGCACAGTATCGGCGAATGCGACGAAGCTCGCTGTAGCAGGCGCACTGACGAATGCGGGCGGTACGATCGCGGCGACACGCGACACCACCGTGGCGGCGCAGACCGTGTCGAACCACGGCGGCACCATCGGTTCGGTTTCCGGCGCGCTGGCGGTGGCGACATCTGGCACGACGGACAACGCTGGTGGCAAGCTGCTGGCATCGGGCGACACGACCCTGACCAATGCGGGATTGCTGAACTCGGGCGGCACGGTCACGGGGGGCGAACGTCACGCTCGCGTCCGGACAGGGGACGATCGACAACACGCTCGGTAAAGTGGCGGCAAGCCAATCACTGACGAGCCGGTCGGGGGCGTTCGACAACCGGTCGGGTTTGGTGCAGGCAACGGGCACCGTCGACATCGATACGCACGGCCAGACCTTCGACAACAGCGTGATGACAGGGCAGTCCGCGGGTGGTCAGGTGCTCGGCAATGGCGTCACGTTGGCAACCGGAGCGCTGAACAACGCAGGTGGCGCCATCTCGTCGAGCGGTGCCGCGACCGTCAATGCTGCGTCCGTGACCAACGATACGGGGTCGCTCGTGGCGGACGGTGCATTGACAGTGCGAAGCACCGGTACGGTGTCGAACGTGGCCGGCCAGATCGGCGGCAACCGGGGCGTAACGGTCTCCGGTACGACGGTCGACAATACGCGCGGTGCCATGCACGCGAGCGGTGCGCTGTCGGTGACGGGCGATACGATTCGCAATGCACAGACCGCCAATTCGACGCTGCCGACGACGGCGTGCGTGCCGGGGCTGACGGCCGGGATTGAGGGCGCAAGCGTTACGCTGAACGCCAACCAGGCGATCGACAATACGTCCGGCTCGATTCGCGCGGACAAGGATGCGAAGCTCACTGCACCGACTATCGACAACACGTCGGGCAGCATTCAGTCGAAAGGCACCGCAACATTGGCAGCGTCGAATACGCTGATCAACAGCCAGGGCGACATCAACGGCGACCAGCAACTGACGGTCTCGACCGGGACGCTCAGCAATGACGGCAAGCTCCAATCGGCCGGCGACGTCAATGTGACGACGCACGGCGATCTGACCAACACCGGCCAGATTCTGGCGGGCCATGATCTGACGGCCACGGCTGGCGGTACGCTCGACAACAGCGGCACACTGTCGGCAGGCAATGTTGCCAATGTGAACGCCAATTCCATTCAGAACCGCGCGACCGGCGAGATTTTCGGTGGGAACGCTACGAACGTCCATGCGAACCAGTCGATTACGAACGAAGGTCTGATCGACGGCGGTATCACGACGGTGACGGCGGGGGACACCATCACGAATGCGGGTGGCCGGATCTATGGCGATACGGTCGCGGTTGGCGCGAACACAGTCGTGAACGACCAGAACGCCCAGGGCGTGGGCGGTGTGATTGCGTCGCGCGGCGACCTCGACATTGGCGCGCAGTCATTCAAAAACCAGAACAATGCACTGATCTACGCGAGCAACGACATTCGCGTCGGCGGCGCGCTGGATGCGAACCATCAGGCAACCGGCAGCGCCCAACTCGTGACGAACAACGGCGCGCAGATTGACGCGGGGCGTGACATCACGATCTCCGCGAATCGATTCGAAAACCTGAACTCGAATTTCCAGACGTCGACCGTCACGACTGCCAGTGGCAATCAGTTGTGGTATCAGGTTCCCGGCTCGACCGAGAAGATCGATCCTTCAACCGTTTATCTATACCAGAAGAACAGCCAGGAAATTCATCCGGGCACGGAATACCAGTGGGCGCTGGACGACGACCAGAAATTCATTCTGCTGCCGTCGACCAAATATCCGTTTGCCGAGTATGCGAAGTACACGATGAACGGTGTGGCTGGCAAGATCGACAACACGGCGTACGCCGCCAATTACTTTGGCTCGGGGGCGGCGGCGGCACAGACAGGTGCATATCGTACGGTGCCGGGCGACATTTGGACGACGTTCGGCGTGGCGCCACCCCCCGACGCAAACCCGGCGTGGGTCACGCAGGGGCCGTTCGCCATGACGGCGCCCGCCGCGCTAATTTTCGGACGAAGGGGCGTCGGCAGCGACTGGTTTTCCATCAAGGCCCCCACTGAAGCGGACGTAACGGGTGCAAAACCGAATCCCTTCGATCCACAGAGCCCGTCGTGCCTGACTTCGACCAATGCGGCTTGCGCGCCTTTCCAGCAGTGGTACAAGGCGACCGTTACCGCCTACCAGAACCTGAACCAGGCGCTCGTTGCGTATAACGGGGACGTTGCGAGCCGGCTCGTCCAGACCTATACCGTCTACACGGTCGACGTGAAATCGACCAAGGACGTGGTAACGGCTTCGCAACCCGGCACGATTACGTCTGGCCGACATATCACGATCAACACGCCCTCCGGCGTCAACGACAAGAGCCAGATCGTGGCCGGCGACGGCAACAATCCGAAGAACGTGCAGAACATCGGTGCGACAGGCACAGAGACCTTCACGGGCTCGGGCAAGGCAATCTATACCTGGGTCCAGTCGGGCGGAGCCTTCAGTGGTGACGAGCGTGCAACCTCCACGACCAACTACTCGCCGGCCATTCCGACACAAACGATCGATCTGCCGGTGGTGCTGACCGATCCGAGCAAACCGTCCAATCCGATCAAGAGTGTGGCCGCGGCGACGTCCGTTGCGCAGGGCGCAAGCGGTACGGGCGTGACGCCGGTGGCGGGCAAGGATGTCGGCGGCCAAGTGTTGATCGGCTCGGGTGTGTCGGGTGTCGGTGTGGGGGAGGTATCGGCCGTGAAGGCGAACGTGGGCGACGTCGTCGTGCGAACGGTGACGCCGAACACGCGTTTGCCCAACAATGCGCTGTATCAGGTCACGAACGATCCAGGTAGCCACTTCCTGATCGAGACGGACCCGCGCTTTACCGATTATCGGAAGTGGCTGTCGAGCGACACGATGCTGGATGCGCTCAAGGTCGACCCGAATACGGTTCTCAAGCGTATCGGCGACGGCTTCTACGAGCAGCAACTGATTCAGCAACAGATCATCCAGACGACCGGCCAGCGTTTCATTGGCGACTACACGGACAACCAGAGCGAATACGAAGCGCTGATGGCGAGTGGCGTGAAGGCGTCGCAGCAGTTCGGGCTGAACGTCGGTACGGCACTGACCGACGCGCAAATGGCCGCGCTGACGAGCGACATCGTCTGGCTCGTGAATCAGACGGTGACGTTGCCGGACGGTAGCCGGCAAACGGTGTTGGTGCCGCAGGTGTATCTGCACGCGAACGCGGCGGACGTGACGGGAGAAGGCACGATCATCTCCGGCAAGAACGTCACGGTCGACGCCAACGGCGCGTACAAGAACTCGGGCACGATCGCAAGCCGCAACGTCACGATCATCCATGCGGATTCGATCGACAACAGCGGTACGGTGTCGGGCGGAACGGTGCTCGCGAGCGCGAACCAGGATCTCAATAATCTTGGCGGGTTGATTCAAGGCAATACCGTAGCGCTGTCGGCCGGCCGTGACCTCAATCTGACGAGCACGACCAGTTCGGCGAAAGCGGCGAATGGCAGCGCGACCGGTATCGATCGCGTATCGACGGTCAATGCCGGCACGCTGCAGGCTGTTGCCGGTCGGGACTTGAACGCCAATGCGGCTGTTGTCGCGACGACCGGCGACGCGGTGCTGGCAGCGAACAACGACGTCAATCTGAATGCGGTTCGCCAGAGCAGTCAGGACGCGGTGAAGTGGGACGCCCGTAACCACGCGGAACACTCTGCGTCGAGCGACACGGGCACGCAGATCGCGACGGGCGGCAACCTGGCGATAGTCGCCGGCCATGACGTGAATGCGACGGCTGCGTACGCCAACGCGCAGGGCGCAATTGGCGTGAGCGCCGGGCACGATGTCAACCTGAACGCCGGCGAGCAGAGCGCGAGCGCGAACGACGAGCACTATCGCAAGGAGAACGGCTTCCTGTCGTCGAAGTCGACACACACGATCGATTCGAGCAGCTACACGAATGCGATCGGCACGACGTTGTCGGGCAGCACGGTTGCGGTGCAGGCCGGCAACGACCTGACGGCGAAGGCCGCAACGATCGCAGCGACCCACGACGTGAGCCTGTCTGCCGGCCACGACCTGACGGTCACGACAGCGGATACGGCTTCGAGCGAGTATCACTACAAGGACGTGAAGAAGTCCGGCCTCGGCAGTGCGGGCGCCGGGATCTCGTATGGCACGAACCAGACGATCGACACCAGCCGCGATACGGTGAAGGGTTCGCAGGGCAGCTTGATCGGCAGCACGGACGGTAGCGTGTCGATGGTGGCGGGCAACAAGCTCCATGTGACAGGTTCCGACATCGTTGCAGGCAAGGACGTGACCGGCGTCGCGAAGGAATTGACGATCGATGCGTCGCAAACGGATCGTCATCACGAAGAAACTCACGAGGTGAAAAGTTCGGGTTTCACGCTGGCCGTGAAGTCGCCGGTGATCGATGCGATCCAGAACGTCAATCAACAGGCGCAGGGCGCGGGCGGCAGCCAGGACGGTCGCGCGGCGGCGCTTCATGCGATCGCGGCGGCGGGTGGGATGGCGGATCTGGTCGGTGCGACGGGCAGCATGACCAAGGCGCTGAACGATCCGAAGGGCAAGGTCGAGGCGAAGGTTGAACTGAGTTTTGGCTCGTCTCACAGCAAGTCGACGTTTACCGAGAACAGTACGCAGAACAACGGCAGCAGCGTGAAGGCCGGCGGTATGGCGGCGTTCGTGGCGACGGGTGACAAGAACGCCGGACAGGGCAACGTGACGATCCAGGGATCGGACGTGACCGCGAAGGATGTGCTGTTGCAGGCAACGAACAAGGTCAATCTGGTCAACAGCACGGATACCGACAGCACGCGCAGCACGAACGAGTCGAAGAGCGCGAGTGTGGGCGTGTCGTATGGCACAGGCGGGTTCGGCGTGTCGGCGTCGATGTCGCGCGCGCACGGCGATGCGAACTCGGATGCGGCGACACAGAACAATACGCACATCAACGCGAGTAACGCGGCAACGATCATCAGCGGCGGCGACACCAATATCGTCGGCGCGAACGTCAACGCAAACAAGGTGATCGCGGATGTTGGCGGCAACCTGAATCTCGCGTCGGTGCAGGATACGAGCCATAGCGAGGCGCACCAGAGCAGTTCGGGCGGCGGGTTCAGCGTCAGCCAGGGCGGAGCCAGCGCAAGTGTCAGCATGCAGAGCGGCCATGCGAGCGGCAATTACGCCGGCGTGAACGAGCAGTCCGGTATTCAGGCTGGAAGCGGTGGATTCGACGTCACGGTTAAGGGCAATACGGACCTGAAGGGTGCGTACATCGCAAGTACGGCGACGCCGGACAAGAACCAGTTGACGACCGGAACGCTGTCCTTCTCGGACATCCAGAACAGTTCGAGCTACAACGCGAGCAGCTTTGGGATTAGCGCGGGTGGCGGCGTCGGTGACGGTGGGAACAACTACGCCACGCACGGCCAGACGAGCGGCAAGAATACAGGCGGTGCATTGCCGCTCTACGTGAGCGAGAGCGATAGCAGCAATGCAACCACGAAGAGCGCAATCAGTGCCGGCAACATCACGATCACGGACAAGGCGAACCAGAAGCAGGATGTGGCGACGCTGAATCGTGATACGTCGGACCTGAATGGTACGGTCAGCAAGACGCCGGATCTGCAACAGGTGTTGAGCAACCAATCCGATCTGATCAACGCGGCGCAAGCGGCGTCGGAAGCGATCGCGAAGCAGATTGGCAGCTATGCGGACAGGAAGCGGGAGTCGGCACAGAAGAATGCCGACAGCGCAACCGATCCTACGCTCAAGGCACAGTATCAGCAGGAGGCTGACAGTTGGGCCGAGGGCAGCGACAATCGTGTTGCGCTGCATATCACTGGCGGCGCGTTGACGGGCGGGTTGACGGCTGGCGGGCTCGGAGCCGCTGGCGGCGCAGCGGGTGCCGGCGTGTCGGCGAAGCTCGCCCCGCAACTCAATGAAATCGCGCAGTCGATCAAGGATGCGGGGCCAACGGGCAACAAGAACGTGGATGAACTGCTGGGGAACCTGACGTCGAACGTGCTGGCGGGCGGTGCGGGTGCTTTGGTGGGTGGTGGAACGGGGGCGTTGAGCGGGGCGAGTGTGGATCGGTTTAATCGGCAGTTGCACGAGGACAGCAAGGCGAAGGAGCAGACGCTGGCGAAGAAGCTGGCAGCGGAAAGCGACGGGAAATCCACGGTGCAGCAGATTCAAGACCAGATGGCGCAAATGGATCTGGTGATGAGTGATGGAGGGGTGTTGCCGGGCAATGTTCGAGTAGCGTCGGGAGAGATGCCGCAGGACGGTACGGAGTGGACGCGGTATGGCGTGAACAAGGCGGGTCAGACGGTGTGGACGCAATCGTTGGGTCCGGGCGATCCTGATTTGCAGGCGTATATTGTGAAGGGAGCGCAGGGTAGCGGGTTCTCATATCAGGTGACGACGACGGGGAAGAATCCGGGCTTGTTCAGGTTGCCGGACTTCGTGAACTTCCAGATTGATTACTTCGTTGGGAGTGCGTGGGGGACGTTCTCTCGAGATGGGAACTCGTATTTTGGTTATGGCGTGAACAAAGCAGTGCCGAACTCTGTTAATGCTGCGGCGAGCATGCAATTTGGTTGGCTTAATCAAGCTTCGGTAAGACCTGGACAGACCAACAACTTTTTATCTGGGTACGCTGGTAATGGAACGGCTGCATTCTCTGCCGTTGGTGGCGGTGTTGTGTATTCACCGGGCAATGGAACTGCGACGGTCATTGGCGTTGGTGCTGGTGCAAATCTTGGAAAGACTTCCAATCCGGCGTCGGTTGGAATGGGTTATACAGTCGATCAGGGTAAAACAGGAGTCAGGTGGTAATTATGATGAGCTTCCCGGGTCAAACACCGAAGACGCGGGCACAGAAAATTATCTGGTGGTGTTGTTTTGCCGCGATGATGAGTTTCATTGTGTACGTGGTGTTGAAGAACATCTTTTTTAGCTGAACGACTGAGCCCGGCGTATGCCGGGCTCGGTGTTTATGCTGGCTTGGAACGAAGTCGCCGGCGAGGCCGTCGTTCAGCGGCGAGTCGTTGGTCGTCGCGGATATCGGGCGCGGAGAAGGTGGGCGTGAGCCGGTCGCACGCGCGTCACCTTGCATTGTTAGCGGCGGATGCGGACGAGCAGGCGCTGTTAGGTCAGGTGGCCGACACGTATCACGCGACCTTGAAGCAAAGCCCGGAAGCGCAGGCGTACTTGACGCAGCGCGGATTGACGCACGGCGAACTGATCGACGCGTTCAGGCTCGGCTATGCGAACAAGAGCCTGACGTACCGGTTGCCGCCGGGGTACAGCAAGCAAGGTCGGGAGGTGCGCGCGAAGCTGCAGCGGGTGGGGGTGTACCGTAGTTCGGGGCATGAGCATCTGAACGGGTGTCTGGTGGTGCCGGTGGCGGATATGGAGACGGGCGCGGTGCGCCAACTTGGTGTTGTTGATGCCTTCGACGACGCTGGTATTGAGCGGACGGCGGCAGCGGGCGAGGATTCCGTGCCAGTAACCCTGCAGGTGCTGCGCGAACACTTGCAGCGCGGCAATCCCGCTTTGCCGGGCTTGCTCGATCCAGTGTTCCCAGGCCTTTTGCGCCCAGGCAGGCTTTCGGTAGAACCAGAGCCGTTTGAGTTCGTCGCGTAGCACGTAGACGCACAACAACGGCTGATTGGCAGCCAGCAGTTCCTTCAGATGCACGGACTGCTCGGGCTTCAGGTTGTGGCGGTTGCGCAGCAGCAGCCAACGACTGGATTTCAATACCTTGCGGGCCGGCCGGTCATGGCGCAACTGATTGGCCTGATCCACTCGTACCCGATCGATCACCTCGCGCCCGTACTTGGCCACGACGTGGAACAGGTCGTAGACCACCTCGGCCTGCGGACACTGCGCCTTGATTTCCAGCTCGTAGGCCGTGGTCATGTCGATCGCGACTGCTTCGATGCGCTCGGCAACACCCTCAGGAAGCTGCTCGAAGAAAGCGCGGGCCGTCTCGCGTGAGCGTCCCGATCCAATCCAGAGCACTTGCCGGCCGATCGGATCGACCACCACCGTGGCATACCGATGGCCTTTATGGAGTGCAAACTCGTCCATCGCCAGATAGCGGATCGTCGACCAGTCCGGCTCAGCCACACGCGCTTGCAAGCGCATCTTGTCGATCGATTTGACCGTGTGCCAGCCCAGATCGCAGAAGGCCGCCACTGCCTGCACGCTGGCTGCTTGCAGCAGTTTCTCGCAGGCCTTGGCAAATCGCTCCGTCACGCGCTGGTATATTTCGAACGTTGGCGATGTCGCCTGCGGCCCTACTGCGTGTGCAATGGTGATGAACGATCGAGGGCAATGGGTCAATATTTCCCAAATTGCCAAGGACGCGAACCTTGTGCCTGGATGGGGCACGGATGTTGTCGGGCTGTCGAACGCACTGCAGAAGAATGGGCTGAGCTCGGCTAGATGGGCTGTCGATGCATCTGTCGACGACTTGGCTGCGGCTACATCGAGAGGAAATGCTGAGATTGCTCACGTCGACTTGGATGTTGGCGGAGGGCACTTTGTTGTGATGGACGGAGTGACGACACGGTTGGGGAAGTCCGTTGTTGAAATCAGAGACCCTGGGACCGGGGCGCAGTACTTTGTCCCCGCCAAAGAGTTCTCTAAGAAGTTTACTGGGCAAGTTGTTTATACGCACTAATTGTTAGGCGTGAGAGCTATGGAAATTAGCGAACTCAATGAAAGGGCCGGAACCATTACTTTCGACGTGGAAGTGGTTTTGAAGGGTTTCTTTGTCATGGATGGGCAGGATGGATATTTTGTCGAATCGGATGCTAGGGTTCGGGAAAAGAATCGCGCCGTCTTGGTGCGACATGATGATTTGAAAAAGAAACTTCTTTCAAGTGTCCCTGTTTTTGGCGGGGGCATATTTGTACGGGGATCAAGCTGAAATTGCCGGTGTCTTATCGAAATCGAATGATGGTAGATTTCTTTGTGAAATAACTGATGTAACGAAATTTTTGATTTATAAGCATGGTCAGGCTATGCCGGTTCGATTGTAGTGCTTATTTGATTTGGGTTGTATCGGGCTGCCTTATTTGGTGTTTGCTTGATGCTGATGGGCATGTGCGCTGATCGCTTCAGGCTGTTGCCGGTCGGGACTTGAACGCCGATGCGGCTGGCTATCTGAATACGAGTACGGTCCGGCCGGGACAGACAAATAACTTTGCTGGCGGATACGCAGGCGGGGGATCCGCGCTGTATGGTGGTTTGGGTGGCGGCGTCATGTTGTCGCCTGGTAACGGTACGGCGACTGTTGTAGGCTTCGGTGCAGGTGTGAACGTGGGGAAGACAAACAACCCGGCATCCGTTGGCTGGGGTTTCTCCGTTGATCAAGGGAAAACTGGAACTAGGTGGTAGCCATGGGACCGTCAATTACATCTGTTCCGAAGACGCGAGCGCAGAAAATCATCTGGTGGTGCTGTTTTACGGCGATGATGGGCTTCATCGTGTATGTGGTGTTGAAGAACCTTTTCTTTAGTTGAACGACAGAGCCTGGCGGATGCCGGGCTCGGTGTTTATGAACGCGGGGAGCGAGAGCGACGTCGAGGCTATTGTTCAGCGGCGAATTGTTCGTCGTGGTGGATACAGTCCTGAATCTCCTATTCGGTCATCTCGCGATTGCCGATCCGGTAGCGGTGATCGGGGAGATGGTCAATTGCTGGGAGCGGTAATTGACGGAGATGCTGGAGAACGGAGCGGACGTGCGGTTCGTGCACGTGATGTTGGGGCACGCACAACTGACAAGCATGCAGATTTACACGCAGGTGGCGACACGGGCACGCAGATCGCGACGGGCGGCAACCTGGCGATAGTCGCCGGCCATGACGTGAATGCGACGGCTGCGTACGCCAACGCGCAGGGCGCAATTGGCGTGAGCGCCGGGCACGATGTCAACCTGAACGCCGGCGAGCAGAGCGCGAGCGCGAACGACGAGCACTATCGCAAGGAGAACGGCTTCCTGTCGTCGAAATCGACGCACACGATCGATTCGAGCAGCTACACCAACGCGATCGGCACGACGTTGTCGGGCAGCACGGTTGCGATGATTCTGAACGACCGTGGACAATGGGTGAATGTCACGCAACTCGCAAAGGACAGCGGTCTCATGCCGGGTGAGGGTACCAACGTAGTTGGTCTTACCAAAGCGCTGCTGTCGGACTGCTGAGGCTTTCATTTATCCGACGATGCGAGCCCTCATTCTCCCGCTTGCTCTCGTGAAATTGCCGTGCTAATTTTTCATGAAATTATCCGGTGAGAATTTCACGGGAGTCCGCATGTTCGTGCAGTCTGACCGTCACGTCGCAAGCTACTACGTCGGCGCTTATCCGGCGCCGATTCCGAGGCGGCCCGAACTGGACGAACGCGTCGACGCCGACGTGCTGGTCGTCGGCGCGGGCTTCAGCGGGCTGCACACGGCGTTGCGTCTCGCGCTCGCGGGCAAGCGCGTGGTCGTACTCGAAGCGAGCCGCGTCGCGTGGGCCGCATCGGGCCGCAACGGCGGGCAGGCGCTGCTCGGCTGGTCGTGCGACATGCAGCCGCTCGAGGATTCGCTCGGCCGCGACGGCGCGCGCATGCTGTGGGACAGCATGCGCTGGGCCGCGGCCGAAGTGCGCGAACTGCCCGCGCGGCACGGCTTCGACATCGACTACCGGCCCGGCAGCCTGTGGGCCGCGGTGCGGCCGCGTCGCGTCGCGATGCTCGCGCAGGCCCGCGACGAGGCCGCGCAGCGCTGGGGCTACGACCAGCTGCGCGTGATCGGGTCGGACGAGATGCCGGGGTGGATCGGCAGCGCGCGCTATCTTGCCGCGCTTTACGATCCCGAGGCCGGCCATCTGAATCCGCTAAAGCTCGCGCTCGGTCTCGCGCAGACGATCGAACGGGCCGGCGGCCGCATCTTCGAGCAAAGCCGCGTGCTCGACTGTCGCGAAACCGCGGGCGGTCACGTTGCCCGCACCGCGCACGGCGAGGTGCACGCGGACGTGCTGGTGCTCGCGTGCAACGCGTATGTCGACCGGCTCGCACCCGAACTGTCGCGCCGGTTGCTGCCGGTCGGCACCTACCAGGTCGCGACAGCGCCGCTCGCGCCGGACGTCGCACGCTTGCTGCTGCCGCGCAACAGTTGCGTGATCGACAACCAGTTCGTGCCCGACTATTTCCGCCTGAGCCCGGACAACCGCCTGCTGTTCGGCGGCGGCTGCACGTATCTCGGCGGAATTCCGGCCGACATCGCGGCCGCGACGCGCCCACACCTGGAACGCGTGTTTCCGCAACTGGCCGGCGTACCGCTCGAGTACGCGTGGGGCGGCCACATCGACATCAGCATGCGACGCACGCCGGACATCGGCCGTCGCGGCCAGCGTTTCTGGCTGCAGGGCTTCTCGGGGCACGGCGTGTTGCCGACGCTCGCCGGCGCGCGTGCGGTCGCCGACGCCGTGCTCGGCGACGATCGCCTGCTCGCGCAGTACAAGCGCATCCGCAACCCGCGTTTCCCCGGCGGCGACCGCCTCGCCGCGCCGCTGGAAGCGATCGGCAAGGCCTGGTACCGTTTGCGCGATACCGTCTGACGCACCGGAATTCAACATGAACGAACAGGAAGAGATAGAAAGTCTGGCGATCCTGATCCGCGATCTGCGCAAGCATCGCAAGGTCACGCTCAACGATCTCGCGGAACGGATCGGCCGCTCCGTCGGCTTTCTGTCGCAGGTCGAGCGCGGCCTGTCGCGTCCGACGGTCGCGGATCTCACCGCGATCGGCGAGGCGCTCGGCGTGCCGACCACGTATTTCTACAGCCTCAGCAAACCGCGCAGCGTGCCGTGGGTCACGCGGCCCGATGAGCGGCGCACCGTGTATTACGCGGCGGGCATCACGGACATCCTCGTGTCGCCGAACATGCGTTCGCGCTTCTCGATCCTGGAGAGCCATCTCGCGCCCGGCGCGAGCAGCGGCGAGCGCTCCGTCGACGACAGCGACGAGCAGGGCGGCTTCGTGCTCGAAGGCGAGCTGACGATCTGGATCGAAGGCGACGACACGCCCGTCACGCTCGGCCCGAACGACGCATTCCAGCTTCCCGCGCACAAGCGCTTTCGTTACGCGAACCTGGGCGATGCGCCGGCGCGCGTGATCTGGGTGTTCACCTGAGTTTGTCGGCCGGCGGCTCGGAGGGTCGCCGCGCCGTGCCGCCGGTTTGCAGTACTGATCGACATCGGGAATGTGACGTGCCGCATGCCGATGAGTCCGATTCGCCGCGCCGCGGCACCGCCATACAAGACATGGAAAGGATGAGACATGGCTGACGTCGTTCCCGTGCTGGTCGATGAAATTCGCGCATTCCGGCAGGCGCATCCCGAGATCCGTTATGTCGACCTGATCTGTCTCGACCTGCCGGGCCATTTCTACGGCAAGCGCTATCCGATCGATGCGCTGGAGAAGGTCGCGTCGGGTTCGCTGCTGAAGCTGCCGCAGAACTGCGTGCTGCTCGGCACGCAGGGCGGCCTGTACAAGATCGGCGACTACTGTTTCAACGACGGCGACCCGGATGCGCCGCGTCGCCTGATTCCCGGCACGCTGAAGCCGGTGCGCTGGGAGCGGCAGCCGCTCGCCCAGATGCTGATCAGCTCCGACGGCACGGATGCGCCGATCGAGTTCGAGCCGCGCGAAGTGCTGGCGCGCGTGCTGCGGCGATTCGTGGCACGCGGCATCCGGCCGGTCGTCGCGTTCGAGCTCGAGTTCTATCTGTTCGCCGCGCAGCTCGCGGACGGGATGCCGCAGTATCCGCGCGATCGCTTGAGCGACGATCGCGACGACCAGCCGAACATGCACATCGAACGCCTGTCGCGGTTTTCCGACGTGCTGCACGAGATGGTCGAGGCCGCGTGCGAGCAGGGCGTCGACGCGACCGTGATCACGGCCGAGCTCGGCCCCGGCCAGTTCGAGATCAACTTCGGACACACCGACGACGCGTTGCGCGCGGCCGACTGGTCGGCGCTGTTCTGCCGCAGCACGCGCGGCGTCGCGTTGCAGCACGGCTACCGCGCGAGCTTCATGGGCAAGCCGTATCTGCATGCGCCGGGCAGCGGGATGCACGTGCACGTGAGCCTGTACGACGACGCGGGCCGCAACCTGCTCGCCGCGGACGGGCAGCGGCCGCTGCGGCATGCGGTGGCCGGCTGCCTCGAGCTGCTGCCGCATTGCATGCCGGTGTTCGCGCCGAATCACAATGCGTTCCGGCGCTATGGATCGATGGTGAACGCGGCGAGCCGTGCAAGCTGGGGCTTCGAGGATCGCGACGCGTGCATCCGGATTCCGGAATCGGATGCGCGCAATCTGCGGATCGAGCATCGGCTCGCGAGCGCGGATGCGAATCCGTACCTCGTGCTCGCGGCGATCCTCAGCGGGATGGAGCACGGGCTCGACGCACGGATCGAGCCGATCGCGCCGCTCAACGACGATCGCGGCAGCGGGATCGATTTTCCGAAGGAGATGCTGTCGGCCGTCGCGGCGATGCAGGATCACGCGGCAGTGCGTGAAGGGCTCGGCAGTGAATTCGTGATGGTGTATTGCGAGAACAAGCGGCAGGAGGAGCTGGATTTTCGCAACGAGATCGGGGCGCGGGAGTATCGGTGGTTTCTGTGACGGCGCGACGCGTGACTTCGCCGCGTGGCGGCAAACCCGACAGGAAATGAACCGAAGGCGGGGCTACGGAAGCGCGCGCCAATAGCGGATCTCTTCGATCGGCACACCGTCGATCTCGAACGTCTTGGTGTCGCGCTCGGCGACGAAACCTTCGCGTTCGTAGAATGCCTTCGCCCGACGATTGTCGACGAGGACCCACAGCGATACCCATCGATGCCCCGCGTCATGCAACGATCGTCGCGCATGGGCGACCAGCGCGGCACCGATTCCCAGGCCGCAATGCGACGGGCGCAGATAGATTGCCCCGATTTCGCCCCAGGCGGAATCCTTGTCGGTGTCGCGCGTCGGACCATAGGCAATCCAGCCTCTCGGCTCGCCTTCCGTCGACGCGAGTGCAACATGTGATCGTCCGGCGTCGAGCACGTCGCGCCAGGTGGTGGCGCGCTGTTCGACCGACAGGCCGGCGAGGTACGAGGCAGGCACGATGCCCGGGTAGGTTGCACGCCACGATGCGACGTGGATTTCGGCGATGGCCGGTGCATCGGCGGACGTGGCGGCGCGGATGTCGATCGTCGTCATGTTCGATGTCGTCGATATGTCAAGGGATTGCCGAATGACGGATGGTGCAGGAAAGGAGGGGCCGCACCGCGAATCGACTCACGGCACGGCACCGGGCAGCCCTTACTCTCCGAGCTTCGCCGTCACGCACCCCGTGCTCGAGCACTCGCGTTCGCGCTCGCGCAGGAACGACAGGCGCGACTGCGTGAAGTCGATCGCGCATTGGAGGTTCACGAGATAGCCGTCATCGCGCGTTTCGCTGCAGCGATCATCGCGCTGCTTCATCCACGCGAGCTGGCCCGTCTTCAGCTTCGCCTGCTGGTCGCCGCTCAACTGCTTGCGCACGCGGCCGTACTCGTCGTTCAGCTCGCGGTCGACCTGCGAGAACTCGTTGCTGCTGCAGTACACCTGGTCGAATGCGCTGCGTGGTTTACCGCAGCCGGCCGCATGCGCGGCGAACGGAACGGCGAGCGCAAGCAGCGCGCAGGACATGAGCAGATTCTTCTTTTTCATGGCACTCCTCCTCACTGGGTGAAAACCGTTGAAACCAACGGGCGTTACCTTTACCTGGCCGCCGTACACGCGTCGATCCCGCCCGCGATCGCGGTGGCGAGGCGCTGGATCGTCTCGCGCTGCGCGAGCCGTTTTTCCTCGTCGGGATTGACGATCACGCCGGCCTCGACCAGCACGGCCGGAATAGGCGCGGTGCGCAGCACGACGAGATCGTCGAAGCGGTGGATGCCGAGTTGCGGATCGATCAGCGGACGATTCTCGCCCTTGATCGGCTGCGCGTGATACAGCGACGGCCGTTCGCCGGCCGCGACCAGCCGCTCGGCGATCACCTTCGCGCAACGCAGGCTTTCCGCGTAGTGCGGATTGCGCTCCGACACGAACACGGCGAAACCGCGGAATTCGCGTTGCCGCCCCGCGTCGATGAACTGCTGCTGCATCGAATCGTGATGGATCGACGCGAACAGGTTCGCGTCGGGGGCCTGCGTCGAGCGCTGGTCGAGCGCGATCTCGCGGCCGTCGGCCGACGTGCGCAGTACGCGATCGCCGTGCGCGGCGAGCTTCTCCGCGACGGCGGTGGACAGGTCGAGGTTGTATCGGTATTCGACGCGGCCGCTGGCGCCGGTGGCGCCCGGGTGGGCCGGCGTGTGGCCGGTGTCGACGACGACGTAGCGGCCGGAGGCCGGCTGCGCATCCGGGCCTGCGGCATCGGCCGCATGCAGCGCCGGCGGCACGCCCAGCAGCGGCGCGCACGCGAGCAGGCGCGCGGCGGCGCGCACGAACGGGCGAAGGCGTCGAACGGTTCGGTTTGTCATTGTTGTTGTCGAGGAGGACATGCGGCGCGTCGTATGGCGCGCACCGTCGGCCTGCTCAATGCAGTCGGAATGTCGCGCGATTATAGCGGTTGCCGGCGGCGCCGCAATGACGAAATGACCGCTGCCGCACGGCGGCGCGCGCCGGCAATCAGGCGAGCACGCGCCGGGCGGCGAGCATGCCCCAGTACGACGCTTCCTCGAACAGCGACAGCCCGGACAGGTCCGCGTGCGCGAACACGACGGGGCCGTCTGCCTCGCGTAGCGCGAGCAGCCCCGGCCGGCTCAGGAAACCGACGTCGGGCGTCGCCATCGCGTGGCCGCGCACGGTGATCTCGAGCGCGGTCGCATGTTTCCACAGCTCGCGTCCGTACACGGCTTGCAGGTCGATCGCCGCTTGCTCGCGCAGCGCGTCGGGCTTCGCCTGCGCGAGCCAGCGACGCGTGTCGTCCGGCGAGCGCGTGCTCAGCGCCTGATAGGCGGAGAACACCGAGCGCGTCGGCGGCGACATCCGGATCAGCTGGTGCGTCGACACGACATAGCCGAGCCCCGCGCCTTCGTAGACGACGTTGTCCCATGCGAGCGGCACACCGGCTTCCTCGGCCGGCATCCCGTCGAGCAGGAAGTTGGACACGAGCCACGGCGCGCGCGGCGGCAGGTCGCGCACGGGATCGAAGCCACAGGCGCGAAGCTGCGGAAACACGCGCGCCGCGACGAACAGCGGCATCGCGCTGACGACGCGCCGCGCCTTAAGCGTGAACGTCGTCAGCGTACCGTCGTCGGCGACGCGTGCGCACAGCACGTCGACGCCGCCGTTTCGTTCAGTTGCGTGAACGGCGAAGCCGTCCCGCGACCACGCGTTCGAGCCGGTGCGCGCGGTGATCGAGTCGCTCAGCTTCGTCACCATCGTGTGCAGTCCGTCGGGCCAGGTCAGCACCGCGCCGTCGCTCGCATCGCTTGCGTGACCGCCGCGCGACGAGAAATAGTGCAGTCCGGCCCACGCAGACACGTGGTCGTAGCCCGCGCCGTAGTCGTCGCGGCAGCAGTAGTTCAGGTACCAGTGCAGCGCGCTCGCGGTGTAGCCCTCGTCGAGCAGCCACTGTTTGAACGAGCGCCGGTCGAGCGCGCGCCAGCGCGGGTCGCGCGACGATTCGGCGATCGGGATGCAGAACACCTTGCGGCCGTCCGCGCCGCGCGCGGTGCGCAAACCGTCGGTGTACGCGAAGAAGCGCGTTTGCTGCGCGAGCGCGGCGGCGTCGAGGCCGGTCGTCGGCACGATGCCGTCCTGCCACTGGCCGGTGATGAACAGCCGCTCGTCGGGCGCGTGCACGAGTGCGCGTTCGTCGAATGCGGGATGCGCGGAGAACGGCGCCGATTCGATCACGCCGAGATCGGCGAGCATGTCGCGCAGATGCGCGGATTCGAGCGACGGCAGCGGCAGGTAGTGCGCGCCTTTCGGGTAGCCGAGCTCGCCGAAGCGGCCGCCGGCCGCATTGCCGCCGAATTCGGGGCCGGCGAGCACGACGAAGCGCGCGTGACCGGCGCGCGCGAGCTGCCACGCGCACGACAGGCCGGCCGCACCCGCGCCGAGGATCGCGACGTCGGTCTCGATCGTGCCGGACGGCGGCGGCAACGCCGCGTGATCGCGCAGTGCGTGACCTTCGCGCATGCCGGGGTAACCGACGCGCGGCGTCGTCTCGATCCAGCCGGTGCGGCCGCACGCGGCGAGCGACGCGGCCGCGGACGCGACGAGGAACGTGCGGCGATCCATCAGCGCAGCACGTGCTTCCAGTCGTCGTCGAAGCGGCGCACGAGCGGCTGGTCGTTGAGTTCGTTCGGCGACATCGGCAGCGCCGGCATGTCGGCCGGGAAATGGAACATCTCGGCGGCCGTCTGCGCGTCGAGCCAGCGCGTCGGCACCGAATAGCGCGTCGGCACGGTGAAGTCGCGGCGCTTGCCCGCGATCACGAAGCCCCAGTCGCCGAACGACGGCACGTAGCAGTGGTACGGCCACGTGTTGAGCCCGGCTTCGTGCAGTGTCGCGATGATCGTCCAGTATGCGTGCGGCGCGAAGTACGGCGACGTCGACTGGATCACCGCATAGCCGTTTTCCGACAGGTGGCGTGCGAGCAGCCGGAACACCGGCACCGAATACAGCCGGCCGAGCCCGAAGTTGGTCGGATCGGGGAAGTCGACGACGATCGCGTCGTACACGTCGGCGTTCGATTCGAGCCAGCGCACCGCGTCGTCGTTGATCACCTGCACTCGCGGGTCCTTCAGCGCGCCATGGTTCAGCTTCACGAGCGGCGCGGAGGTCGAGAACAGCTTCGTCATCGCGGGGTCGAGATCGACGAGCGTGATCCGTTCGAGGTTGCGGTGCTTGAGCAGTTCGCGCACCGCCAGGCCGTCGCCGCCGCCGAGCACGAGCACGCGTTTCGCCCACGGCAGCGCCTCGATGGTCGGATGGATCAGCGCTTCGTGATAGCGATGCTCGTCGCGCGACGAGAACTGCAGGTTGCCGTTCAGGTACAGCCGCATGTCGTCGTGCCATTGCGTGAGCACGATGCGCTGATACGGCGTCGTTTCCGAATAGATCGTCTCGTCGCCATACACGCCGTGCTCGGCCCAGTGCGTGATGCGGTCCGACAGTACGAAGCCGGCGACGAGCAGCCCGATCACGAGCGACGCGCGCATCAGCTTGCCGCGCACGTTGCGGATCTCGTCGCGGAACAGGTGCGTGGTCCACAGCGCGACGAATGCGTTCAGTAGCCCGAACAGAAAGCTGGTGCGCAGCAGGCCGAGACGCGGCGCGAGCACGAGCGGGAAGATCAGCGACACGGCGAGCGAGCCGAGATAGTCGAAGGTCAGCACCTCGCTGACGGTATCGCGAAACGCCTGGCGGCGCTGCTGGAACGCGCGCATCACGAGCGGAATTTCCATCCCGATCAGCAGGCCGAGCGCGAGCACGAGCGCGTAGAGCGCCGCGCGGAACGGCGCGGCCAGCCACGCGAACACCGCGAACAGGAGTGCGGCCGACACGCCCCCGAGCAGGCCGACCAGCAACTCGATGTCGACGAAGCGGTCGAGCACGTCGTCGTCCTCGACGAACTTCGCGAGCCACGAGCCGATCCCCATCGCGAACAGGTAGCAGCCGATCACCGACGAGAATTGCAGGATCGAATCGCCGAGCAGGTAGCTCGACAGCGCGCTGCTGATCAGTTCGTAGCCGAGCCCGCACGACGCGAGCACGAGGATCGACAGGACGAGCGCGCGCTTATGCAGCATGGCGCGTCCGTTGTGCAGGGCTCGTCAATGTGGATATACTGGCGCGGATTTTCGTGGGGCGGCCCGCCATGGGCCGGCCGGCGAGGGGGCGGCGAACCGAGCACAAAATCCGAGGAAAAGAATGAATAGTGCCTATCTTTATGCGGTTCATTTGCTGTCGGCGTTCGTGCTGCTTTTCGTGTTCGCGGCAGTGTACCTGAAGGTCACCCCGTTCGACGAACTGGCACTGATCCGCGACGGCAACGCGGCCGCGACGCTGTCGTTCGGCGGCGCGCTGATCGGCTTCTGCCTGACGCTCGCCTCGAGCATCGCGCACAACTCGACGCTCGGGGAAGTCGTGCTGTGGGCCGTCGGCGCGATGGCCGTGCAGCTCGTCACCTATGCGGTGCTGACCCGCCTGATTCCCGGCATGAATCATGCGATCGAGGATCGCAACATCGCGATGGGCGGCCTGATGGGCACCGCGTCGCTCGTCGTCGGCATCATCAATGCCGCCTGCCTGACCTGACGCGCCACGCGCTCGAGGAGACCGACATGAGTCTGGGTTCGTTTATCCGCAAGCAGTTCATCGACGTCCTGCAATG
This sequence comes from Burkholderia sp. AW49-1, assembly GCF_053427845.1. Classification (NCBI taxonomy): domain Bacteria; kingdom Pseudomonadati; phylum Pseudomonadota; class Betaproteobacteria; order Burkholderiales; family Burkholderiaceae; genus Burkholderia; species Burkholderia sp. AW49-1. The sequence goes on from NZ_JBSAXF010000004.1 coordinate 279,015, forward strand.
GACGGAAGACACCGACGGCGTGCTCGCCTGGCGCTATCCGATGGAAGACCAGGAGATCCAGTACGGCGGCCAGCTGACCGTGCGCGAAACGCAGGTCGCGATCTTCGTCAACGAAGGCAAGGTCGCCGACGTGTTCCAGCCCGGCCTGTACAAGCTGGAAACGCGCACGCTGCCCGTGCTCACGTATCTGAAGAACTGGGACAAATTCTTTCAGTCGCCTTTCAAGTCGGACGTGTACTTCTTCAGCACGCGGCTGCAGCTCGGCCGGCGCTGGGGCACCGCGCAGCCGGTGACGATCCGCGATCGCGAATTCGGCTTCGTGCAGCTGCGCGCGTTCGGCATCTACTCGTACCGGATCGTCGACGCGGCCGCGTTCCACCGTGAAGTGAGCGGCACGCGCGCGCAGTACACGGTCGACGATCTCGAACAGCAACTGCGCAACCTCGTCGTCACCGCGATGAGCACGACGTTCGGTTCGGCCGACGTGCCGTTCGTCGACATGGCCGCGAACCAGACGCTGCTGTCGCAACGCGTCGCCGAGGCGCTGGTCCCGGTGTTCACGCGCTACGGCCTCGCGCTCGATGCGTTCGCGGTCGAAAGCGTGTCGCTGCCGGCCGAGTTGCAGAAGGCGCTCGACCTGCGGATCGGCGCGGGGATGGCCGGCGATCTCGCCCGCGCGACCCAATACCAGACCGCACAGGCGATCCCGCTTGCCGCGCAGAACCCGGGCGGCATCGCGGGCGTCGGCGCGGGGCTCGCGGCCGGCGCGGCGATCGGGCAGGCGATGGCCGGCCAGATCGCGGGCGCCGCGCAACCGGCGCCGCCCGCGCCCGTCGCGGCACCGGTCGCTGCCGCGCAGCCGGCCGCACCGGCCGAAGGAACCGATTACGTGCAACGCCTCGAACAGCTGAAGGCATTGCTCGACAAGAGCCTCGTGACCGAAGAGGACTATTCGCGCGCGAAGGCGGAAATCCTCGCGAAGCTCACCCGGTAAGCATCGCGCATGTTCAGTACTTCGTGCCCCCAGTGCGGCGCGCCGGTCGAGTTTCGCTCGGCGGCGGCGGTGATGGCCGTCTGCGCGTTCTGTCGCAGCACGCTGCTCAAGCGCGGTGCCGACGTCGAACGCATCGGCGAGCTCGCCACGGTGCTCGACGACGCGTCGCCGATCCAGATCGGCGCGGCCGGGCGCTACGGCAAACGCACGTTCACGGTGCTTGGCCGCCTCCAGATGACCTACGACGCCGGTGCGTGGAGCGAGTGGTACGTCGTGTTCGACGACGGCGCGTTCGGCTGGCTGTCGGATGCATCGGGCCAGTATGCGGTCACGGTGCGCGAGCCCGATGACGCATCCGGCGGCGCGTGGCCCGCATTCGGCACGCTGGAACCGGGTATGCGGATCGATCACGGCGGCCGCGCGTTTCTCGTGTCCGACGTGCGCACCGCGCGCTGCACGGGCGGCGACGGCGAGTTGCCGTTCCGCGTCGATGCGGGCTGGGAAGCGCGCGTCGTCGACCTGCGCACCGGCAACGCGTTCGCGACCTTCGACTATTCCGACGCCGATGCGAACGGCGGGAGCCCCGCCGTCTATACGGGCGAGGCACTGGAGTTCGACGCGCTCGCGTTCACGGGGCTGCGCGATACCGAAACCGATACGCGGGAGAGACGCGGCGCGGAGATGGTGCCGTTCGCGTGCCCGAGCTGCGGCGCGCCGCTGTCATATGTGCCGAACGTGGCCGATTACGTCGTATGCGGCAGCTGTCACGCGGGCGTGCAGTGCACGGCCGAGCAGCAGACCGTGTTTGCCGCACAGCGCAAGCTCGATGCGGTGAAGGGCGCGCTGGAACTCGGCGCGATCGGCACGTTCGACGGCGTGAAGTACACGGTGATCGGCATGATGCGTTGCCGCGTGCCGGGCGACGACGAGACGTGGGACGAATACCTGCTGCTGAACCCGAAGCGCGGCTTCCTGTGGCTCGTGCAGAGCGAAGGGCGCTGGGAGCGCGTGCAGGTGCTCGACCGCTGGCCGACGATCGGCGGCGAGTCCGACGTGACCGACGGCGGCAAGACCTACCGGCTGCGCGAGACGTACGATTCGGAAGTCGTGTACGTGGTGGGCGCGTTCAACTGGCGGGTGCAGGTGGGCGACCGCACGTCGATCGTCGACTATGGCTGGCAGAAGGACAAGCTCACGCGCGAGCGCAGCGCCGCGGAAATCGTCTGGTCGCGCGCGCAGCCGTTGTCGGCCAGCGCGCTGGCCGAACGCTTCACCACGCCGGCGCTCGCGAAGGAGGCGGTTGCGTCTGCAACGGGTTCCGCCGGACAGTCGACCGGCCTGTTCGGCGCGAAGCACCCGCACAGCTTCGCGCCGCTGCCGCTCGTGTTCAGCGCGATTCTCGTGATCTTCAACATGGGTGCGCTGTTCTCGTTCAGCGGCCGCTCCGTCTACGTGCTGGTCGGCCTGCTCGTGCTGTGGCTGCCTGAATGGCTGTGGAAGAGTTTCGCGTCGGACGGGGGCAACGCGTAATGCGCTACATCCTCTATGGACTTTACGGGCTGATCGTCGTCGCGTTGTTCAGCTGCGCGTCGCTTGGCGGCAGCGGGTCGGGCGGCGGCGGGTGGGGCAGTTCGTCGGCGCGCAGCGGCTACTCGTCGTACGGGTCGCACAAATGACGGCGCGCGACGGTCTCGCCGCGCCGCCTGCGATGCTCGGCTCGCACGTGCTGGCCGATCTCGCCGGCATCGACGCGGTGCTGCTGCGCGACGCCGCGCGACTCGAGACGATTCTCACGGACGCCGCGCAGCAGGCCGGCGCGCGCGTGATCGGCGCGCATTTCCATCATTTTGGCGGTGAGCATGGCGTCACGGGTGTCGTGCTGCTCGCGGAATCGCACGTCACGATTCATACGTGGCCCGAGCACGGCTTCGCGGCCGTCGACGCATTCATGTGCGGTGCCGCGCGCGCGGCCGATGCGGTCGATGCGATCGCTGCCGCACTCGGCACGCATGCACAGGTTCGGCAGCAGGTGGCGCGCGGCGTCGCGTGAGCGACGCTCAGTGCGGCAACGCTTCGGCTTCGGCCCAGCGCTTGAACGAATCGAGACGCCGGCGCGTGTGCACGAGATAGAACGCGCCGATCAGCGGTTCGAGCAGCCAGCGCAGCCAGGACGGCTGCGCGCGGAACTGGTACGTGAACTTCACTTCGGTCGTGCCCGGCGTGCGCTCCGTGAAATTCCAGCTGCCGCTGAAGCGTTCGAGCACTTTCGGCCCGTCGACCATTTCGATGGCCGCGACCTGCGGCGGACGGTACGAGATGTAGCGCGACACCATCGTCGCGCCGGACTGGCTGCGGCAGAACGCGTCGACACCGACGTCGGCCGTCATCCCGTCGAGCAGATACGCGTCGGCGAGGAAGTTGTCCCACACGAGCCGCCGCGCGTAGTCCTGCGACCACGTGAAGAGGCGTCTGCGATCGACGCCGACGATCCGGCTGACTGAGATCCTCATGATGGATGGCGGGCGCCACGGCGCGGATTGGGATGAAATCGAGTGTACCGCGCCGGCGCCGCACATTTCGTCAGACTTCGTCAAGTCGAGTGCGTGCTCGATTGACCTTCCCCGGGAATTCCCCTACGATCGGTTCCATGCCTTCGGGAAAGACCCGAAGCGTTTCAATCTCTTGAGGGAGCCTCATGAGTACGCAACAGAACCGGCGCTTCGACGCGCTCGTTTTCATTGGTCGTTTCCAGCCCCCGCATCGTGGTCACCTGAACGTGCTGAAGTCGGCACTGAGCCGGGCCGAGCGCGTGTGCGTGCTGATCGGGTCGACCGACAAGCCCCGCACCATCAAGGATCCGTTCTCGTTCGACGAGCGCTGCCAGATGCTGGCTTCGCTGCTCGAGCCGTCCGAGCGCGATCGCGTGACGGTCGCGCCCGTGCAGGATTCGACGTACAACGACGGCGACTGGGTGCGCTGGGTGCAGGATGCCGTGGCCGCCGCGCTCGGGGACGTCGCGCAGCGCAAGGTCGGGCTGATCGGCCACGAAAAGGACGCCACGTCGTATTACCTGCGGATGTTCCCGCAATGGGAGCTCGTCGACGTCGATGCGACCGAAGACATTTCCGCCACCGAAATCCGCGACCAGTATTTCGCCGAACGCACCAACAGCTTCGTGCAATGGGCCGTGCCGGAACCCGTGTTCGGCTGGCTCGAACATTTCCGCACGCAGCCGCAATTCGCGCAGTTGAAGGCCGAAGCCGAATTCATCGCCGCGTATCGCAAGGCTTGGTCGGCCGCACCGTATCCGGTCACGTTCGTGACGGTCGATGCGGTGGTCGTGCACTCGGGCCATATCCTGCTCGTGCGCCGGCGCAGCGAACCGGGTCGCGGCCTGTGGGCATTGCCGGGCGGCTTCGTGAACCAGGACGAACGGCTCGACGCGGCGTGCATCCGCGAATTGCGCGAGGAAACCGGCCTGAAGCTGCCGGAGCCCGTGCTGCGCGGCTCGATCAAGGATCGCCAGGTGTTCGATCATCCGGCCCGCTCGCTGCGCGGTCGCACGATCACGCATGCGTGCCTGTTCAACTTCCCGACCGGCGAGTTGCCGCGCGTGAAGGGCAGCGACGACGCCGACAAGGCGCGCTGGGTGCCGCTCAACGAATTCGCGCAGATGCGCAACGTGATGTTCGAGGATCACTTCGAGATCGCGTATCACTTCCTGGGAAAGCTGTGACGCGCTGATTCCCCGGATTCCGGTCCGCCGCGACAGACGCGGCGGCACTTCAACGGCCTAGAGGAGCTCTAGCCATGCAAAACGATCCCGGCGGCCTTGCCGCGATTCTCGCCAATCCGATCCTCAACACGGATTCGTACAAGGCTTCCCACTTCCTGCAATATCCGCCCGACGCGCAGGCGATGTTCTCGTACGTCGAGTCGCGCGGCGGCCGCTACGACCGCACGCTGTTCTTCGGCTTGCAGATGCTGCTGAAGGAATATCTGTGCCGGCCCGTCACGCACGCGATGATCGACGGCGCCCGCGATTTCTTCGCGGTGCATGGCGAGCCGTTCAACGAGGACGGCTGGCGCCATGTCGTCGAGCACTACGACGGCTATCTGCCCGTGAAGATTCGCGCGGTGCCCGAGGGGGCGATCGTGCCCGTGCACAACGTGCTGATGACCGTCGAATGCGACGACCCGAAGGTGTTCTGGCTAGCGTCGTATCTGGAGACGATGCTGCTGCGCGTGTGGTACCCGGTGACGGTCGCGACGCGCAGCTGGCACCTGCGGCAGACGATCCGACGCTTTCTGGAGAAGACCGACGACGATCTCGCGCAACTGCCGTTCAAGCTGCACGACTTCGGCGCGCGCGGCGTATCGAGTGCGGAATCGGCCGCGATCGGCGGCGCCGCCCATCTCGTGAGCTTCATGGGTTCGGACACGGTGCTCGGCGTGCTGGCCGCGAACCGCTTCTACCACGAGCCGATGGCCGCTTATTCGGTGCCGGCGGCCGAGCACAGCACGATCACGTCTTGGGGGCGTGAGCGCGAAGCCGATGCGTATCGCAACATGATCGCTCGTTTCGGTCTGCCCGGCGCGATCGTGTCGGTCGTGTCGGACTCCTACGATCTGTTCGCCGCGCTCGAAATGTGGGGCGGCGAGCTTCGGCAAGCCGTGATCGATTCGGGCGCGACGCTGGTCGTGCGTCCCGATTCGGGCGACCCCGTGTCGATCGTGCTGCAGACCGTGCGCGCGCTCGACGCATCGTTCGGTTCGTCCTTGAACGGCAAGGGACGTCGCGTGCTGAATCATGTGCGCGTGATCCAGGGCGACGGCGTCGACGAGCTGTCGATCGACGCGATTCTCTCCGCGCTCGACGACGCGGGCTATGCGGCCGGCAACGTCGTGTTCGGCATGGGCGGTGCGCTGCTGCAGCAAGTCAATCGCGATACGCAGCGCTTCGCGATGAAGTGCTCGGCGATCCGGTGCGACGGCGTGTGGCACGACGTGAGCAAGGATCCGGTCACCGATCCGGGCAAGCGCTCGAAGAGGGGGCGGCTCACGTTGCTGCGCAATCGGCGCACGGGAGAATACCGGACGGTGACGCTGCCGGTCGCGTGGGACGATCGCGCGCGGGAAGACGAGTGGGACGACGCGCTCGAAACGGTGTTCGATACGGGGAGGATGCTGGTCGAGACGACGTTCGCGGAGGTGCGGGCGAGAGCGCACGCGGCGGAGGTGTGAGGATGGCGGCGGGGCGTTCGTGCGCTCCGCCGCCCTGGATGTTCATCGGTCGCCGGCCGGTGTGCGGTCGCTGCGTTCCGCCGCACCCGTCGCGTCCATTGCCCGCGCCAGCGCATCGAACACCGCCGGCCCCTTGCAGCGCGACACGTTGAAGCGCATGAACGACGTCGCGCCGTGTGACGCACTGAACACGTTGCCGGGCGCGAGCACCACATCGTGGTCGAGTGCATGACGCGCCACGCGTGCGGCATCGAGCCCGTCGGGCAGTTCCGCCCAGACGAACAGGCCGCCGCGCGGTTCGGTCCAGATCCCGAGCCCGGCGCGCGCGAGCCGCCGGATCGTTTCGCCCATCGCATCGGCCAGCTGCGCACGCAGGCCGTCGAGATGGCGCCGGTAGGTGCCGTCGACCAGCAGCCGGTGCACGACGTTCGCGCCGAGCTGCGCGTTGCCGAACGACGTCGCGAGCTTCAGGTCGACGAGCGCGTCGATCCATTCGGGGCGCGCGGCGACATAGCCGCAGCGGATCGCGGCCGACAGCGTCTTCGAGAAGCTGCCGATCGACACGACGCGCGACAGCCCGTCGAAAGCCGCAAGGCGTGGCGCGGGCGTGCTCTCGAAATCCGCGAAGATGTCGTCCTCGACGATCAGCAGGCCGTGCTCGGCCGCCAGCGTCAGCAGCCGGTGCGCGACCGGCGGCGCGAGCGTCGCGCCGGTCGGGTTGTGCAGCGCCGCGTTGGTGATGTACAGACGCGGCCGATGCTCGGCGAGCACCTGCTCGAAACGTGCGAGATCGGGGCCGTTGGGCGTGAACGGCACGCTGACGATCCGCGCGCGATGCGCGCGCAGCAGCGCCTGGAAGTTGAAGTAGCACGGATCGTCGAGCACGACGGTGTCGCCCGGCTCCAGCAGCAGCCGGCAGACGAGATCGAGCGCGTGCGTGCCGCCGTCGGTCAGCATGATCTGCGAGGGCTCCGCATGGACGCTGTGCTGCGCGAGTCGCCACGCCAACTGCTGGCGCAACGCGGGCAGCCCGAGCGGCGTCGCGTAGTCGGTCAGCGCGTCGGGTTCGTCGCGCGACGCCGCGCGCAGCGCGCGTCGCAGGCTCTCGTCGGGCAGCCACGACGACGGCAGCCAGCCGCAGCCCGGCTTCACCGAGTTCGGCGCCGCCTCGAGCGCCTGGCGCGACAGCCACAGCGGATCGAGTTCGCGATCGAGGCGCGGGCCGAGTTCGGCGAGCGCGAGCGGCGGCGCGTGGCCCGACACGTAGAAGCCGGAGCCGCGCCGCGCAACGAGCACGCCTTCGCTCGCGAGCCGCTCGTACGCGTCGACGACGGTCGATTTCGACACGTGCAGCGTGTCGGCCATCATCCGGATCGACGGCACGCGCGCGCCGGGCATCAGCGCGCGGCTCGCGATCCGTGCACGCAGCGTGTCCATCACGGTTTCCACGCGCGTGCGCGACGGCGCGGGCGGAGCAGGGGCTTGCACGGAACGGCTCATGGCGAGAGGAAACTGTATGGTCGGTTGTCCAGTACAGTTTGTCCGGATTGTATTGGGCTGTAGCTTACGCGCTTTTCGCGGGCGGCGGATCATCGGTCATCGACCTTTTTCCGATCAGGATTTCCCGTGCAAAAGACGACCGACGGATGGCTCAGCGGCCTGCTGGGCGTGATCATCTTCAGTGGTTCGCTGCCCGCGACGCGCGTCGCGGTGCAGGGGCTCGACCCGCTGTTCCTCACGTTCGCGCGCGCGACGATCGCCGGCGTGCTCGGCCTGATCCTGCTCGCCGCGCTGAAGCAGAAGCGGCCGACGCGTGCCGAGACCGCGTCGCTCGTCGTCGTCGCGCTCGGGGTCGTGGTCGGTTTTCCGTTGCTGACGGCGCTCGCGCTCAAGCACGTGACGTCCGCGCATGCGATCGTGTTCGTCGGGCTGCTGCCGCTCGCGACCGCGCTGTTCGGTGTCTGGCGTGGCGGCGAACGGCCCCGGCTGCCGTTCTGGATCTTCTCGCTGATCGGCAGCGGTGCGGTGGCCGCGTTCGCGTTGCGCAACGGCGCAAGCGCGTCGGTGGTGGGCGATACGCTGATGCTGGCCGCGATCGTCGCGTGCGGGCTCGGCTATGCGGAGGGCGCGCGCCTGTCGCGTCAGCTCGGGGGCTGGCAGGTGATCTCCTGGGCGCTCGTGCTGTCGCTGCCGGTGATGCTGCCGCTCGCGTGGTTCACGTGGCCCGCGACGTTCGACGGCGTCGATGCCGCCGCGCTGTGGGGGCTCGCGTACGTGTCGCTGTTCAGCATGCTGATCGGCTTCGTGTTCTGGTATCGCGGCCTCGCACTCGGCGGGATCGCGGGCGTCGGCCAGCTTCAGTTGCTGCAGCCGTTCTTCGGTTTCCTGCTCGCGGCCGGGCTGCTGCACGAGACGGTGCCGCCGTCGATGCTCGCCGTGACGGTCGTGGTCGTCGGCTGCGTCGCGGGTGCGAAGTACTTCTCGAAGATGGCGCCCGTGCGGCGCGCGAGCTGATTCATGCACCGCGGTCGCGCGACGACGTGACGGGTGCGGCCCGTTCGCCGTCGCGCACGCGTGGCTTGCGGCTTATCCCATCACGACGTTCGCGAGCCGGAACTGATACGCGGTCGCGGTGGTGCCGCCGCCGCCGCCCGTCATCACGATGTCGGCGCTCTTGATCCCCAGCAGTGACAGTTCGGTGTTGATGTCGGACAGCACGGCCGAGTTCATCACCGCGCCCTGTTCGATCTGCGATGCCGTGCCGATCCACAGCGTCGGCTTGAACTCGAACACCGCTTTCTGCCCCGGCACGATACCCGTCTTGTGCGCGAGCAGCCGGTTGTCCTTGAAGACCGACGCGGTGATCGCCCCCTGGCTCAGGTCGTTGCGCAACTGGATCTCGCGCGACGTCGGCGCCGGGCCGGCCAGCGCGAGCACGTTGCCCGACGTCGAACGCGACACGTTGAACACCTGTCCGTTGTCTGCGCGCTTCTGCGGCATGTAGTTGCCGTCGGCATCGCTCGCCGAGACGGTCGTCAGCATCGGGAACACGAACGGATGGTTGTCGCCGCGCCCGCAGTTGGTGATCACCTTCCACGCGATCGCGAGCTCGTCGAAGTCCGTCGACACGTTCTTCTGGAAGATCACGATCTGGCTGTTGTTGACGTCGTTCGACAGGTTGACGAAGTTGAGATTGATGTCCATGAGTCACCTTGATTCGATTTGTAGAACTGATTGAAAGGGCGCCGGCCGTGCGTCGCCGGCGCACGGACCGTTACGCCATCACCACGTTTTCCAGCCGGAACGTGAACGGCATCGAGCGCGGGCCGGGGCCGCCGCCGGTCATCACGATGTCGGCGCTCGCGATGCCGAGCAGCGACAGTTCCGTGTTGATGTCGGAGATCACTGCGGAATTCATCAGGGCGCCCTGTTCGATCTGCGACGCGACGCCGATCCAGATCGTCGGCTTGAACTGGAACACGGCCTTCTGGCCCGGCGCGACGGACGTCTTGCGCGCGAGCGCGCTGCCGTCCTTGTAGATCGTTGCGTTGATCGCGCCGGCCGGCAGGTCGTTGCGCACCTGTACCTCGGAGCTCGCGCCCGGGTCGCCGCCGAGCTGCAGCACGTCGCCCGAGCTGGAGCGCACGACCTGGAACACCTGGCCGTTCGCGGCGACCTGCTGCGGCATGTAGTTGCCCCAGCTGTCGCTCGCGCTGACGCTCATCGTCATCGGGAACTTGAACGGATGGTTGTCGCCCTGGCCGCAATTGCGGATCACCTTCCACGCGATCGCGAGTTCGTCGAAGTCGGTCGCCACGTTCTTCTGGAAGATCACGACGCTCGAGTTGTTCGCGTCGTTCGAGCGGTTGATCAGGTTCAGTTGGATATCCACGTCGTTGCTCCTTGAGTTTGAAGAAACGGCAGTCGGTCTGCCGCACACCTTTCCCGCCGGCCCGGCCGCGAAGCCGTGCCGTCAAGCCGGTTCAAGCCGTGTCAGGCGGCGCTATGCGCGCACGATGTGTTCGAGCGCGAACGCAAACGGCTGCGCGTCGGTGCCGGTGCCGCCGCCCGTCATCACGATGTCGGCCGCGGCGACGCCCGCCAGCGGCAGAAGCGTGTTCGCGCTCGACATCACCGCCGCGTGCAGTGCGCGGCTTTCCTGTATCTGCGACGCCACGCCGATCCACAGCGTCGACGTGAAGCGGAACACGGCCTTCTGCCCGGGCGCGACCGCTTCCTTCACCGCGATCAGCCGGCCCGCGCTGAACGCGTTGACGTTCACGGCGCCGCGCCGCAGGCGGTTCACGACCTCGATGTCGCCGCCCGGCGCGTCGGCCGGGTCGGGCACGAGCCGGCCGCGTCCGGTCGGCTGCGCGTCGACCACGAAGCGCACGCCGGCGGGTGCCGCGACGCGCGGCGAAAAGTTGCCGTGCTCGTCGCCGAGCGCGACGTCGATGTCGGTCGAGTAGTCGAACGGATGGAAGCAGTCGCGCCCGCAATAGCGGATCACCTTCCACGCGATCGCAAATGCGTCGAGATCGGGGATCACGTCGCGCTGGAACAGCACGACCTCGCTGTTGCCGCAGTCGTTCGAGCGGTTGACGAAGCGGAGCTTGATGTTCATGACGTTTGCTCCTGATCGGACGTGCCGCGATCGTCGCGCAGCGTGCGGTCGGCCCACTGCGCAAGCGCGGGCGCGACGCCGTTCGCGAGCGACGCGACGTGCAGCGCATGTGCGCGCGCCTGGGCCTGCAGGTCGCCCGCGAAGCGGCCGAGCGCCATCGCGGCATCGGCGGGGCCGCGCGTGCGGCCGAGATCGTCGAGGTATTGCGCGGCCGCGTCGGCCATCGCGCCCGCATGCTGCAGGTGGCTCTGCGTGAAGCGCGTCGCGAGATCGGCGTTCAGCGCCGCCAGCTCCTTGACCGCGGTGGCCGAGCTGCCGGGCGCGAACCGTTCGAGCTGGCTGCGCCACGACGCGTCGATCGCGGTCTGGCAGGCGTCGGAGTAACGGTGGCCGGCGAGCAGCGCGGTGTGCGCGAACGCGCGCCACGCGGGGCCGCCGGACGTGCCGCCGGCGCCGGTCGTCTGCGCGGCGACCTTGCCGAACAGCTGGAGCGCGTCGGCGTGCGCGCGTTCCCATTGGGCGATGAACGTGGAGAACATGGCGATTCCTCGTGATGAAGGGGCGGTGACGGCGGCCGGTACGCGGATTACTGACGCGCGGCGCCGAGGCGCTGCACCATCCGCATCACGGCGGCCATCTGCGGCGCGTCGCGGCGGTAGAAGCCGGGGTTGAGCGGATCGGTGCTCGTATAGCCCCAGAAATCCCAGCAGCCGAGCGGATTGACGGCCGATTTCTCGACCTGTGGATAGAGCACGACCAACCGGTTCGTGTCGGCGATCTCGTTGTAGCCGACACCGCGAATCATCTTCTCGCCGACGGCCGCGACGTTCTGCACGCAGCCGTGGAACACCACGTGCACCGCGCAGGCCGTGCGCTCGCATTCGGCCGGCACGTATGCGTAGCCCGTGTCGCCGAGCGACGCGCCGCGCTGCGGATCGAACTCCCGCTGATCGAACTTCAGCAGCTTGCCGCCTGCCTGGGCGACCGGCGGATTGAGCGGCTTGTCGGGCGTGCCGTAGATCCAGCGCACGATGTCGTGCGCCTGGTCGAAGCCGCAGTTGTCGATATACGGGCTCGCGTTCGCACTGCACGCGTTGTCTTCGGGGCGGTTCGTGATGAACGCATGGCCGGCGTCCGGCGATTCGCGGTAGTGAAGGTTCGCGGCCGGGACCTGCGCAAGCGTATAGAAACGCGCGGTCTGGTCGACGACGCGCGTCGACACCACCGTATCCTTCGCGCCGCTGAACACGTAGATGCGCTGAGCGCGCAGCGCGGCCGTATCGTCGATCTCGCCGCGCTGCGCGAACATGCGCGCGGCGCGCCAGGCATCGGCTGCGGAAGGCGCGGGACCGATCGGCTGCATGCACAGCGTGGTCGCGGCCACCGCCGGCGGGATCAGCGCATTCACGCCCGCGCAGTAGAACGGGCCGCCCGCCACGATGCCCGCGCCGATCAGCCGGCTCGAGAACGCGACGTCGAACTGCGCGGCCATGAAGCCGCCGGACGACAGCCCCGACACCGACGTGCGCTGGAGGTCGGCGCCATATGCGGGCAGCGGATCGGCGGGGGCGGCGATGGCGTGCGGCGCGACCGTCGCCACGGCCGCAATGGCGACGCATGCGGCGCCGAGCACGCGGCGCACCGTGCGCGAAACGGTGAAATGCGGCGGCGTCGTGCGGCCGGGCGAGCGAGTGATCTTCATGCAGGGCTCCTGTCGTGACGAGTAACGAACGTGAATGACGAATGACGAACGGCTGGAACGGATGCGGCAAGTTTTCAGCGACGGTTTCAGCTTACGGGCAGCCGACGACATGCGAAATGGCGCGAACGACACGCGCGGCGACCCGTGACGTTCGGCCGGTGCGGTGTCCCGGCGCTCACGACAGAAACAGCGCGCGCTCGGCCCGGCGGCGCTTCGTGAGCCCCGCGAGCGGCTTGCCGCCGGCCTTGTTCCAGACGAGGAACTGGTCGGCCGCACGCGCGCTGGCGCCGGCGTTCAGGTAGCGCAGCAGCGTGGACGAGCGCAGCCGTCCCGCGCCGAGATTGAAGACGAACGACATCAGCGCATCGAACTGCTGCTGCGTGACCGGCACGCGCAGCAGCTTGCGCAGGTTCATCTCGGCGCCGCGCAGGTCGCGCCGCAACAGCGCCTCGGCTTCGGCCGGCGTGAGCGGTCGCGTGAAGCGCTCGTTCGGCAGGATCAGGTGCCCGTAGCCGATCGTCGGCTTGCCGACCGCGTCGAGATAGCGTGCGAGCCGCAGCCCCTCGAACTGCTTGATCAGCGCGATGCCTTGCTCACCGGTGTGTTCAGGCTGGTTCGCCATCGTCGTTCTCCTTGCTGCCCGGCCGTGCGCGCGGCACCAGGCGATGCGTGTATTCGTCGATCACGCGCATGATCGCTTCGGGCGGCGGCAGCGCCGCGAACTGCATTTCGATGTCGATGTGCTCGGTGTCGCGCTGCCGCGCGTTGCCCTGCGCGTCCTTCTTCCCGGAGCGCGGCGCGAACGTCACGTAGAAGCGGCCGCGCTGGTCGTCGTCGCCCGCGACTCCGCCGGCCGGCAACGCCTCGGTGAAGTCGCCGCGCACGGTCAGGTGCACGATCATCCGGTCGAGCGCGAGCCCGCGCGGCGTGGCGAGGGCGACGAGCGGCACCGGCATCGTGTGCTCCGCGTCGAGCGCAACCGTGACCTCGCGTGGCGCGAGCAGGCCGTCGTCGCGCAAGTCGAAGAACTGGTCGAGCACGGCCGTGTACTGGTGCGCGAGCAGTTGGTTCGCGGCGGCCGCGGCATGCTGCATCCCGCGCGCGATTTCGTCGAGCGCGATGCCGCGTGGCGGCGGGCGCTCGTCGTCGGCAGGCGTGCCGGGCGGCGCCGGTGGGGCGGGTGGAGCGGGTGGAGCGGGGGGCACGTCGCCGGCAGACGCGCCGGGCACGGCGCCCGGTGCATCGTGCGCGCCCGGCGCGGCCCCGGCCGGCGTGCCGGAGACGTCGGGCGGCACGTGGCGCGCCGGATCGGCGGTTACCGCCGCCGGCGCGGCGGTGCCCGAGACCGTCCCCGTAGTGCCGGCCGCCGCATCGGCCGGCGGCGGGACCGGCCCGCCCGGTTCCGCTCGGGCGGTGCGGCTACCCGGACGCGTATCGCCGTCATCCCGCCCGCCGCCCGCGCGGCGAGACCGTCTGAAGAGCCTGAACATGGCCGGCCCGCGCGCTTACGCGTGCGCCGGCTGCTGTGCATCCGCACCGGCGCCGGCAGGCGCGGCCGCGCTACCGCCCGCGCCCGACGCATCGCCGACCAGCTTGCCGTCGGTCGGCGTCGCCGGCAGCGGCTTCACGGCCTTCGCGTTGCCTTCCGTGACGACCGGCTTGGTCGCGGCTTCGGTCAGGAAGTCGATCACGCGCATCAGCGCTTCGGGCGGCGACTGGCGCTTCACCTGCGTATGGATCGAATATTTCGCGCGCGTGTCGGTGCTGCGCGTCTGCTCCGCCTTGTGCGACACGCGCCCGGACACGCTGACGCTGATCGGCCCCCAGCCGAACTTCGCCTGGAATTCACCGCCGGCCTCGGTCGACGACGACGACTTCTCCGATTGCGTGATCTCCATCTCGAAGTCGATCGTGCCTTCCTCGATCGCGATGATCGGGTGGACGATCGCCGCGAGCAGCGGGATGCGCATCGTTTTCTGCACGACGCCTTTCGACACGCCGCTTTCGTCCACCAGCGTCTCGTCGTAGTCGAACTGGACGGCCACGGCCTTGCCGCCCTGGATGCAGACCTGCATCAGGAAATCCGCGTAGCTCTTCGCGGCCTGCGTCTGCGCACTGATCATCGCCTTCAACGGGCCGGCGATCATTTGGTCCATGGGTAAAGCGTTAATCACTGAGCCGATGAAATTCGCGTCCATGAATAAACTCCTCTTCGTGTTGAAGACAACGGAAATTCGTTGTCTTTATTCACGGTAGGAAATCGAAGACCTTTACCAAATATGACGTCCGTCACGGTCGGCGGCCCTGGTCGGACCGCAGCGGGCATCGGTATGCGCGGCGGGGTGGGGCGTGGATGAATTAGGCCATTCGTCACGGAGCGACGGGCCTAGTGCGCGGCGAGTAAAACAGCGGTAAAAAAAACGCCGGGTAGGGAAGCGAAAAAACCTAAACCGAGCATCCCGATTTCGAGGAAACCGCGCAATGAACGTTCTGATGATCGATAGCCCGCCGTTATTCGTCGCGGGAGTGGCTGACGTACTGTGTAAACGCGACGTGAACTGGCACGTATGGTCGGCCCGCCGTCCGGAGGACGTCTTGCGCTTGCGCGACGCGTTGCTGCCCGGGACGGTCGAGGCGGTCACGATCGAGTGCGACGAGCACGCCGCGCGGCCGAGCTGGCCGAGCGTGCTGAACGAGACGTTCGCCGGCGCGCCGTGGCTGTGCGTGGTGGCCGCCGTGTGCCGCCGGACGATTGCCGATGCGCTGCTGGCGGGGGCGGCCGGCATCATCGACCGGCATGCGAGCGCCGACGAGTTCGCGGACGCCCTCGGCCGGGTCGCGGCCGGTGCGATCTACGTGCCGCCGAACGACGGCGGCGCGACGCAGGCGCGCCCGGGCGGCGCGCCGGCCGGGGACGATCGCGCATTCGATCGTTTGACGCCGCGCCAGCGCGAGGTGCTGCGGCTGCTGGCCGAAGGCAAGTCGAACAAGCAGATCTGCCGTGTACTGAATGTCGCGGAAGGCACGATCAAGAACCATCTGTATGCGCTGTTCCGCCAGATCGGCGTGAGCAACCGGACCGAGGCCGCATTGTGGCTCGCGCGCCACGTGCCGTCCGAGCCGGCGGCATTCGCGTTCGCGCCCGTCTGCAGTTCGCCGGGCTGATGCTGGTCGCGGCGGGCCCCGGTGTGTGCCACCATCCGGTGTCGCGTCGCGTTGAAGTCATACGGCCGGAGGCGGGGTGCCCGGGCGGCCATCGGTAGCGGCGAGCCGCGTGGCCGAGTACATCGCGCGCGGCGACGGGCGTGCGGGAAACGGGGAACGGGCCGCGCAGGCCGCGCGTCCCGTTCGCCGGCGCCCGTCGGCACCGGGCGCCGGCGTGCTTACGCGACGTGCGCGACGCCGTATTGC
Organism: Burkholderia sp. AW49-1; assembly: GCF_053427845.1. Classification (NCBI taxonomy): domain Bacteria; kingdom Pseudomonadati; phylum Pseudomonadota; class Betaproteobacteria; order Burkholderiales; family Burkholderiaceae; genus Burkholderia; species Burkholderia sp. AW49-1. Next base: position 294,990 of record NZ_JBSAXF010000004.1, read on the forward strand.
GAGGACAGGTAGCGCCGGATATCGCCCGGCGAATCGATGAAGCGGCGGCCGTTGTATTCGCGAATCCCGACTGCGTCGTCCTTCGGCGCCTGCCCGTCGCCCAGCACGAGCACCGGCGCGGACTGGTTGTCTTCGCCGATCAGCGCGACGATCGGCTGGCGCGGCCGCGGCGCGTCGACGTACTCGACCGCGACGGCGTCGCGCAACTGCGGGTAGAAGCTCAGTAGTCCTTCGACGGCAACCGAGTCGCCGCAGTAGAACGGACCTTCGGAGTCCTTGAAGAAACCCGGGCGGAGAATGAACAGCGTGTCTTTCATGATGGCCTCGCTATCAGTGGTGGTCGAACGTTGAAGAAAAACGGGATGCTTGTGACGTGCCGGATTTCAGGCTTCCGCGAGCGCGGCCGCGGCGGCACGCATTCTCGCGAAACCGGCGTCGAGGTCGGCGATCATGTCGTCCGGATGCTCGAGCCCTGCGTGGATGCGCAGCAGCGGGCCGGCCGCCAGCCATTGCGTCGCGGTACGGTGGCGCGACGGATTCGACGGGATGATCAGGCTTTCGAAACCGCCCCAGCTGTAGCCCATGCCGAAGCACGTCATGCCGTCGAGCAGTGCGCGCACGGCATCGTCGGGCTGCGGATGCAGCACCAGGCCGAACAATCCGCACGCGCCCGTGAAGTCGCGCTGCCACAGCGCGTGGCCGGCATCGCCCGGCCGGGCCGGATACAGGATCTGCGCGACTTCCGGCTGCCGCGCGAGCCATTCGGTCAGCACGTGCGCGTTGCGCTGGTGGCGTTCGAGGCGCACCGACAGCGTGCGCAGCCCGCGTAGCGCGAGATATGCATCGTCGCCGCTGACCGTCATGCCGAGCTGCCGGTAGCAGCGCGTGACCTTCTGCGCGAGCGCCTCGGTTGTCAGGATCACGCCCATCAGCACGTCGGAGTGTCCGGCGATGTACTTGGTCGCCGCGTGAATCGACACGTCGACGCCGTGCGAGAACGAGCGGAAATTCAGCGGCGTGCCCCACGTGTTGTCGAGCAGCACGACCGCATCGTGCTGGTGCGCGACGCGGCAGATCGCCGGAATGTCCTGCACCTCGAAGGTCAGCGAGCCCGGCGATTCGGTAAAGACCGCGCGCGTGTTCGGCCGCATTAGCGACGCGATGCCGGCGCCGATCGACGGATCGTAATAGGTCGTCTCGATGCCGAGGCGCGCGAGGGTCTCGTCGCAGAACGAGCGGGTCGGGTCGTACACCGAGTCGGCCATCAGCAGATGGTCGCCGGGGTTCAGCACCGCGAGCAGCGCGGTCGTGATCGCGCTGAGGCCGCTCGGCGTGAGCAGCGCGGCATGCGCGCCTTCGAGGCGCGCGAGCGCCTTTTCGAGCGCCCGCGTGGTCGGGCTGCCGTGGCGTCCGTACGCGAGCGGTGTGCCGCGCACCGCGTCGAGCGCGTCGGTGCCGTGAAAGAGCAGCGTCGACTGGCGATACACGGGCGGGTTCACCGGCGAGCCGGGCTGGCCGTGCGCACGGCCTTCGTGAGCGAGCAGGGTGTCGGTCGAGTGCGGTTGGTTCAAGATGTCGTCCTTTGAATGTCGGTCAAATCGGAGCGAAGCGCCGCGCGGTCAGTGCAGGATCTTGTCGAGGAACTCGCGCGCGCGTTCGGAGCGCGGCGCGGCGAAGAATGCTTCGCTCGCCGCATCCTCGACCACCGCGCCCTGGTCCATGAAGATCACGCGATGCGCGACCTTCCTCGCGAAGCCCATCTCGTGCGTGACGCACACCATCGTCATGCCGTCGCGCGCGAGCTCGACCATCACGTCGAGCACTTCGTTGATCATCTCGGGATCGAGCGCGGAGGTCGGCTCGTCGAACAGCATCGCGACGGGGTTCATCGACAGCGCGCGTGCAATCGCGACGCGCTGCTGCTGCCCGCCCGACAACTGTCCCGGATACTTGTGCGCGTGCGCCCGCAGACCGACGCGATCGAGCAGCTTCATCGCATTCTCGATCGCTTCGTCCTTGCGGCGGCCGAGCACCTTGACCTGCGCGAGCGTCAGGTTGTCGGTGATCGACAGGTGCGGGAACAGCTCGAAATGCTGGAACACCATGCCGACGCGTGCGCGCAGTTGCGCGAGTTCCGCGGCGGGATCGCCGAGCCGCATGCCGTCGACGACGATGCTGCCTTTCTGGAACGGCTCGAGGCCGTTGATCGTCTTGATCAGTGTCGATTTGCCGGAGCCCGACGGCCCGCAGACGACGACCACTTCACCTTTCGATACCGCCGCGCTGCATTCGGAAAGGACCTGATGCTTGCCATACCACTTGGAAACGTTGTCGAGCGTAATCATGGTTGTCCGTGATTGAGGTTCGGGTTGAACGAGGTGCGCATGCTCAATGCGCGGACGGCAGCGAGAGGCGCGTCTCGACGCGGCCCTGCAATCGCGTGAGCAGCGTGCTCAGCACCCAGTAGATCGCGGCGGCCGCGAGGTACAGCGGCAGCGGCTGGAACGTCGCGGCGATCACTTCCTGCGTCGAGCGCAGCAGCTCGGTGACGGTGATGACGGACACGAGCGACGTGTCCTTGATCAGGCTGATCAGCGTGTTGCCGAGGCTCGGCACCGCGAGGCGCAGCGCCTGCGGGCAGACGATGTAGCGCAGCGTCTGCACGTGCGTGAGGCCGAGGCTGTGCGCGGCCGCCCATTGTCCGCGGCCGATGCCGAGGATCGCGCCGCGCATGCTTTCCGACAGGTACGCACCGGCGTTGAGCGTCAGCGTGAAGATGCCGGCGGTCGTCGGATCGAGCGTGATGCCGAGATCGGGCAGCCCGTAGTAGACGACGAACATCTGCACGAGCAGCGGCGTGCCGCGCATCAGGCTGACGTAGCCCTGCGCGAGACCGGACGCGAGCCGGTTGCTGCCGATCCGCATGATCGCGACCACGAGCCCGACGACGAGGCCAAGGGCCATCGACGCCACCGCGAACTTCAGCGTGAGCAGCGCGCCCTTCACCATCACGGGCAGTGTTTGAATGACCAGATCGAGTGCTTCCATCGCGTGTCTCCTGATTGTATGTCGTATGCCGCCGAGGTGGCGGCCCGCGCGTGCGTGCGGGCGCGTGACGGCTGTGTTATTGCGCGATCGGTTTCGTCGTGTCCGAGCCGAACCACTGCATCGAGATTTTCTTCAGCGTGCCGTCCTGCTGCAGCGACGCGACAGCGTCGTCGATCGCTTTCGCGAACTTCGGGTTGCCCTTGCGGAACGGAATCCCCATCCGGTCCTCGCCGCCGGCGAGCACGGAACCGGGGCGCAGCGGCAGGTGCGAGTTCTTGATCAGATAGCTCAGCATCAGGCGGTCGTTGACCGCCGCGTCGATACGCCCCGCCGCGAGGTCGCGCAGGTTTTCCGGTGTGCCCGGATAGACCTGCAGATCGATCGCGGGCACGGTCTTCACGAGATCGACGTAGTTGCTGCCCATCGTCACGCCGACCTTCTTGCCCTTCAGCTCGTCGAGTGACTTGAACGCACGCGTGTCGTTCTGGCGCTGCAGCAGCTGCGCGGACGAATACACGTACGGCATGCTGAAGTCGAGCGCCTGCTGACGCGACGGCGTGATCGCGACCTGGTTGACGATCACGTCGAACTTGCCGGCCTGCAGCCCCGCCAGAATCCCGCTCCATTCGGTCGTGACGAATTGCGGCTTCACGCCGAGCCGCGCGGCGACCGCCTTCGCGACGTCGACGTCGAACCCTTCGAGTTGTCCTTCGGCATTGCGGTAGTCGAACGGCGGGTAGGTGCCTTCGAGCGCGATCTTCAGCACGCCGGCCTGCTTGACGGTGTCGAGCAGGTCCGCCGCGTGCGATGCCGTGGCCACCACGCAGAGGAGGGCGGCGGCGAGGCCTTGCTTGAGCGTCGGGGTGAAGGGCTTCATGGTTGTCTCCGGGTTGTTGTCGGAACGTCGTTGTCGAAAATTCAGGGTGAGCGCGTCCGCGGCGACGGGCGGCGTCGACGTGGGCGGAAAGCGGGAATCAGTGCGGCGAGAGACGGCGCGAGCCGTGTGCCGCGAGGCGTTACGGCATGCGTTCGCGCACGGTGGCGTAGCGGTGCGCGGCGAAGAATTCAAGCATCGTGTTCATGAGTGCCCGTGCGGCTTGCGAGTGGGGTAGATCGGCTGCATCGTCGACGCGTGTCGGGTGACGCAAATGCTGAACGACTGAGGGCAATCTTAGTTTTGTCAAAAAGGAAAGTGCTTCCAAAAGTGCATGGACTTTCCACGTGGCGTGGAAAGTTTTTCTCCGTGCATGGAACACGATGCAAGCGATCTGCTGCGGTTGCACGCGGTGCGCAGCACCGGGTGCTACGGCGTGGTCGAGCGGTTGTCCTGAGAGCAACCGCCGAAAAGCAAAACGGCCAGGCATGCCGGTAGCGGCAAGCCTGGCCGTTGGCGTCCGGTTCGTCGAACGCGGCGCGAATGCGTGTGTTACTCGAACGTTTCGAGCGCAAGTAGTTCGTCGATCGTCTGCCGGCGGCGGATCAGCCGCGGCGTGCCGCGATCGACGAGCACTTCCGGCGCGAGCGGCCGGCTGTTGTAGTTCGAGGACATCGATGCGCCGTATGCGCCCGCGTCGTGCAGGAACAGCAGGTCGCCGATCTGCGGCTGCGGGAGCTTGCGGTGCGTGACCACACCGCCCGCGTCCTGCGTGAACACGTCGCCCGACTCGCACAGCGGCCCTGCGATCGCGATGTCGACGAGCGGCCGGCCGGCGGGCAGCGCGCCGTCGTGCGCGTGCACGGACACCGCGTGGTAGCTGCCGTACATCGACGGACGCATCAGGTCGTTGAAGCCCGCGTCGATCAGCACGAAGTCGTGCTTCGGCCGGCGGTTCACGGCCTGCACTTCGGTGACGAGCGTGCCGGCTTCCGCGACGAGGAAGCGGCCCGGTTCGATCTCGATGCGCACCGCGTGGCCGAGATGCCGTTCGATCCGCTTGCGCGCGGCGTCCCACTGGCTGAAGTAGTGGCCGACGTCGACGCGCGGCTCGCCGTCGCGATACGGAATCGACAGCCCGCCGCCGGCGGAGATGGCTTCGATGTCGTGGCCGAGCGACGTGACGAGGTCGACCATCGCGTCGCACACCTGCGACAGATGGCCATAGTCGACGCCCGAGCCGATATGCATGTGGATGCCGACCAGCTTCAGCCCGTACTGGCGCACGATCTCGATCGCGCGCGGCACGTCGTCGATCCAGATGCCGTGCTTGCTTTGCGGGCCGCCGGTGTTGGTCTTGTTGCTGTGGCCGTGGCCGAAGCCGGGATTCACGCGCAGCCATACGCGATGGCCGGGCGCATGCTCGCCGACGCGCGCGAGCATGTCGAGCGAGCCGGCGTTCACGGTCACGCGGTGCTTCAGCACGGCCGCGAGCGTCGGGCGGTCGATCAGGTCGGCCGTGAACACGACGCCTTCCGGTTCGCCTGCCGGACTGAATCCGGCCGCGAGACTGCGCTCGATCTCGCCGAGCGACACGGCGTCGACGCACGCGCCTTCGTCGCGCATCAGCTTCAGGATATGCAGGTTCGAGTTCGCCTTCTGCGCATAGCGGATCACGTCGAACTGGCGCAGTTGGGCGATGCGATCGCGGATGACGTCGGCGTCGTACACCCACAGCGGGGTGCCGTATTGCTGCGCGAGCGCCGCGAGCTGGCGGGAATCGAGGGACATGGCGGAAGAATCGGATCGATGAACGGATAGCGTGAATGATGCGCCTGAACGGCTATACAGTAAAATGCCTGTTTTTAGAGATTCGATTCATTTCTGATATAGGCGATCATGCTTACACACCGGCACATCGAGGTCTTCCGCGCGCTGATGGTCACCGGCAGCACGACGCGTGCGGCCGAGATGCTCTATACGTCGCAGCCGACGATCAGCCGCGAACTCGCGCGCATGGAGCAGGTGATCGGCTTCGCGCTGTTCGAGCGCTCGCACGGGCGGCTGCGGCCGACGATGGCCGCGCTCACGCTGTTCGACGACGTGCGGCTCGCGTATGTGGGGCTCGAGCGCGTCGCGGCGACGGCCGCGCGGCTGCGCGAGTTTCGCGACGGGCAGTTGTCGGTGATCGCGCTGCCGGCGTTTTCGCATGCGATCCTGCCCGGCGCCTGCCGGCGTTTCCATGACGCGCATGCGGACGTCAGCGTGTCGGTCGCGACGCAGGAGTCGCCGGTGCTCGAGGAGTGGCTGACCGCGCAGCGCTACGATCTCGGGCTGACCGAACATGACATCGCGCCGGCCGGCACGGTCCTCACGCCGTTGCTCGAAGTCGACGAGGTATGCGTGCTGCACGACGGCCATCCGCTGCTCGCGCAGCACGCGATCGATCTCGCGGATCTCGCCGATCGCCCGTTCGTGAGCCTGTCGCTGAACGACCCGTACCGGATCCTGATCGACGAGGCGTTCGCGCAGCTCGGCGTCGCGCCGCGTTCCGTCATCGAGACGCCGTCGGCCGTGTCGGTGTGCGCGTTCGTGCGGCAGGGGCTCGGCGCCGCGATCGTCAATCCGCTGACCGCGCTCGATTTCGTCGGGCGCGACCTGCACGTGCGGCCGCTCACGCGCTCGTTTCCGTATCGCGTCAGCGTGATCGTGCCCGAGCACCGGCCGAAGAGCCTGCTCGTCGACGCATTCGCCGATGCGCTGCGCGGCGAAGCGCACGCGATTCGCCAACGGCTCGCCGCGCTGCCCGTATGATGGGCGTTTCGCTGCGCGCCAGGTCATCCGCCTCGTCATCTTCATGGAAACGCAACCCGTCATGACCGACGCTTCATCTTCCCTCGAACAACCGACGCTCACCGGCGAGCGCATCGTACTGCGACCGCTCGAGGCATACGACCGCCAGGCGTTGCTCGATGCGGCGGCGGACGGCCGGTTATGGAATCTGAAGGTCACGGTCGTGCCGGGCAAAGATACGGTCGACGCCTACATCGACACGGCGCTGCAAGGTCGCGCGGCCGGCACCGTGATGCCGTTCGTGATCGTCGATCGTGCGTCGGGCTGCGCGATCGGCAGCACGCGTTTCTGGAAGATCGACCGCAAGAATCGCAAGCTCGAGATCGGTCATACGTGGCTCAGCGAATCGGCGCAGCGCACGCGCGCGAACACCGAAGCGAAATGGCTGCTGCTCTCGTACGCGTTCGATACGCTGCACTGCGTGCGCGTGCAGTTCACGACCGACGAACTGAACGAGAAGTCACGCGCGGCGATTCTGCGGCTCGGCGCGAAGCAGGAAGGGATCGTGCGACACGAGCGGATCATGCCCGACGGCCGCAAGCGCAATTCGGTGCGCTTCAGCATCATCGACGACGAATGGCCGGACGTGCGCGCGCGATTGCGGGCGAAGCTCGCGACGTGACGCGAACCGGGTGCCGCTGGCGTCGCGCCGCCGGAAGGGGGCGGCGACGCGACGAGGGGGAAGCGGGGCGCCGCGCGCGATGCGCGGCGGGGCATCGCGTTACTGTGCCGACGCGAGGTGGTGACGCTGCGCAAGCTTCTGCGCATCCGCGTAGTGCGCCTGCAGGATCGGCAGCGCCTGGCGTGCGACTTCCTTCAGCTTCGTGTCGCGGCCCGAAGCGATTTCAGCCTGGAATGCCGAGATCGTTTTTTGCTGGCCGGCGAGCGCGACCTGCTCGATGTATGCCTTGTCGAATTCCGCGCCGCGCAGGTTCTTGATGCTGTCCAGCACGGCCGTGTCGGGATCATTGGCCGGCACGTCGACGCCGCGCGGGCTGGCCGCGCGCATCGCCTGGATGATCTTCTCATCGTCGGTCGACACACGCTGCGCGAACGCCTTCACCTGGCTGTCCGACGTGCGCGAATTGGCGATGCGTGCTGCGTCGTGCTGCGTCGACACGGTCTTCGTGCCGTCGGTGATGAAAGTCTGGTCGGCTTCGTGGATGCGCGTTTGCGTGGCGGCGGCCGGTGCGGACGGCGCCGGTTGCGCGGTTTGCGCGGTCGCCGTCACGGCGACGAGAAGCAGGCCAGCGGCAGACAATGCAAGGCGCGAGATTTGGGGAAAGCGGTTCATGGGACCTCCTTTCTATCGGGGCTCTGATTAACGGGCGGATCGGATGATCCGCAGCTGTGCGAGAGACCGGGCGCGCCCGGGCCGGACTCGATGACCGCTCTGCCGCGGCGGCGTTCGAAGTGTTTCCCGGCCCGACTGATTCTAGGAGAGCGCTCAGGTAGCAGGTGCAACCGCGCTGTGGTTTGTGTAACGGTTGGTAAGACGAATCGATGTGTGAGCGAGGGTGCCGGTAGGGCGTACCTGCCGCGCGCAACGTGGCGGCAATTTTTGCGTGCGCGTGTCATCGGCGTTTCATCGTCTTGCGCAGGAAACGCGTCGATTATTTCGCGACGCGACGCGACGAATCGAACGCTTGATGCGCGCGACATCTCTTCACATGCGATCGAGCAATGCGGCGAGATGCGGCAGCAACGGCGTCGCGCAATGCGCCTGCAACGCATCGGCGGCCGTGTAACCCCACGCGACGCCCTGGAAGGCGATCCGCGCGCGGCGCGCCGCGTCGGCGTCGCGGATTTCGTCGCCGACATACAGCACGTCGTCGGGCTGCATGCCCGCTTCGCGCACGAGCGCGCGCAGCCGGCGTGCCTTGCCGAACAGCGGAATGCCGCACGCGAACGTATCGACGCATCGGCTCGCATGCGGGCCGAGCCGGTCGCGCACGATGTCCTCGCTGTTCGACGTCGCGATCGCGATGCGGATGCCGCGCGCGGCGAGCGCGTCGAAGGTGGTGTCGACGCCGGGGAACAGCTTCACGTGCGCGATGCGCGGCCGCATCAGCCGGCGCATGTCGAGCGTCACGCGCGGCACTTTCCACATCGGCACCTCGAGCGCGCGGATGATCTCGCGCGCCGACATGCCGCGCAGCGCCGGACGCAGTTCGGGCGTCGCGTCGCGAAAGCCGTGCATGCGCGACGCTTCCATCAGTGCCGCGAGAAAGCAGTCGAGCGAATCGGCGAGCGTGCCGTCGAAGTCGAACGCGATGAGTCGATAGGGCATGAAGCGATGCGGCGAGTTCATTGAGCCGGTGACGATATCACCGAATCGAGCCGGATGTGCCCGGGGCGAGGCGGGATGGTCGAGCAGACGCCGGGGGTGTCGCGCGGCTGGGTCGGCACCAACGAGGGGATGCACGGTTACGGCTGCGCATGCCTTGACCTGGAAATCGACTCGCGCACCCGCGAGGTGACGCGGATCGTGGTGGCCCGGCCGCTCCCGTCGAAGCGCTGCAAGACCGATCGGGCGTTGCCGGCTTCATAAGCGGCGGCGGGGACGGAGGCGGGATTGGCACTACGCGTAATGGTAGCGGCAGGACACGATGCTGATCTGAAGATCGTCCGCTTCATAGACCAGACGGTTCGTATCGTCGATGCGGCGCGACCAGAACCCGGACAGATTGGCCTTCAGCGGCTCAGGTTTGCCGATGCCTTCGAACGGCGTCCGTTGGGCTTCGCGAATGAGCTGGTTGATGCGCTTGAGTGTCTTGCGGTCCTGCCCTTGCCAATAAACGTAGTCGTCCCACGCGTCGGAAGTAAAGAGCACGCGGCGTACGCTCATTCATCGTCCCCCGCCAGCTTGTGCTCTTTCGTCTTGCCCTTGCGCAGTTGCGCGATCGAGCGTTCGAGATGAGCGACGTTGGCCGGGGAGCGGAGCAGATGAACTGTCTCCATCAGGCTGTCGTAGTATTCCTGCGACATGATGACTGCGTTCGGCGCGTCGCGACGAGTGATGAGCGTCACGTCAGCATCGTCGACAACCTGGTCGATGACCGTCTTCAGATTGCCGCGGGCATCCGAAAAGTGAATGGTGCGCATGATTTGCTCAACTTGTACGTGAAATTGTACAAGTATAACATGGGCGCATTTTCTGTACGGATTGTTGTACATGTCGGCTCGGCGTCGCTTGTCGCCCACCCCGCGCCGCGCTATCGTTGCTGCTCCGCCCCCGACCGACCGGAGAGCCGACGTGCCCGCAGCCACTCCCGCCACGCTGAGATTTTCCACCGACAAGCGCGAACTCGACATCGACGCGATCTTCGATTTCCTGCATCGCGATGCGTACTGGTCGCAGGGCATTCCGCGCGACGTCGTCGAGCGCGCGATCGACGGCTCGCTGTGCTTCGGCGCGTATGTGGGCGACCGGCTCGTCGGGTTCGCGCGGCTCGTGACCGACCACGCGACGTTCGCGTACCTGTGCGACGTCTTCGTATTGCCGGCCGACCGCGGCAACGGCTATGGCCGCGCGCTGATCGACCACGTATTCGCGCAGCCGATGGTGCGGAGCCTGCGCCGCATCATGCTCGTGACGACCGACGCGCACGAACTGTACCGGCCGGTCGGCTTCGGGCCGTCCGCGAATCCCGAGCGGCTGATGGAGATTCGCCGCCCCGACATCTACGCGAAACGCTGACGCGCGGCGAGCGCATACAATACGCGCTTTCGTTTTTGCCGAAGGGAAGCAGATCATGACCGAACAGGAAGCCGAACAGCTCGCCACGCATCGTCACTACAAGGGCGGGCTGTATCGCTACATCGGCGTCGCCCGTCATTCCGAAACCGAGGAATCGGTGGTGGTGTACGAGCATCTGTGGCCGCATGCGCGCGGCCTGTGGGTGCGGCCGGAAGCGATGTTCAACGAGAACCTGCCGGACGGCACCCCGCGCTTTCGCAAGCTGCGCGACTGAGTCGTGGCAGGTGGCGGGAGACGGGCGTGCCGCCGCGCAAGCGGCACGCGCGTCGCCGTCGCACGTCGCCGTTCCGCCGGCGTTACGCGCCGGCCAGCGCCTTCGACAATTCGGGCGGCGCGTGCGCGACCGTCACCTCCGGCGTGCCATGCCACGCCGCCAGCCGTTTCACGGCCTTCGCGACGTCGGCCGCGAGCCCCGTGCCGAACCGCACGCCCGGCTCGACATGCACCGCCTTCAATTCGAACGTGCCGAGCGCGCGATGCGCTTTCGCGTCGACGCGCCCGATCAGCCGGCCGCGATGCAGCACCGGCAGGCAGAAATAGCCGTAGCGCCGCTTGTGCGCAGGCGTGTAGCACTCGATCGTGTAGTCGAACCCGAATAGCGTCGATGCGCGCCGCCGGTCCCACACCACCGGATCGAATGGCGACAGCAGCGTCGTGACGGTCGAGCGCAGCGTATCGGTCGCGGCGGCCGGCAGCAGCGCTTCGAGCGAGCGATGCACGTAGGCGGGCTCCTTCCAGTCCGCGATCTGCACCGGAATCAGATCGCCCGCATCCGCGAGTTGCTCGAGCTCCGCGCGGTACGAACGGCGCGGCAGCCGGTAGTAATCGGCCACCCAGTCCGCGCGCACGATGCCGAGCGCGCGGCACGTGTAGTCGAGCAGCGCGGGCAGCACCGCGTCGCGCGGCGGCAGGTCGCGCGCATCGTCCCAGCCGGGCAGCACGCGCTCGCGCACGTCGTAGATCCGCTGAAAGTTGCGGCGTTCCGACACCATCAGGTCGCCGGTCGTGAACAGCACCTCCAGGTGTTTTTTCTCGGGCTTGCGGTCCCACCATCCGTTGCCCTTCGTGCCGTCTTCGCGAATGAAATCCGCCGACCGCACCGGGCCGTCGTCGCGAATCCGCGCCAGCATGCGGTCGATGTCCGCGCGATTCTGCTCGTGCCATTCGGCCGCGTATTTCCAGCCCATTCCCGACGGATCGAGCATCTTGTAGCGCATCAGCCCGAATTGCTCGACCGGCAGGAAGCACGCCTCGTGCGACCAGTATTCGAACAGGCGCGCCTCGGCGAGATGCTCGTCGAGCCACTGCGGGGCGAAGTCGCCGAGGCGGCTGAACAGCACGAGATACGGGCTGCGCGCGACGACGTGAATGGTATCGATCTGCAACTGCGCCATCCGGCGGATCGTGTCGAGCACGTCGGCCTTGGTGGCCTTGCGGCGGGGCGGGGTCAGCAGGCCCTGCGCGGCGAGATGCAGCGCGCGGGCGGCGGCGGGCGAGAGCGTAAGCATCGGAACGGCGGCTGAGGGTGGCGGTCGGGCACCACTTTAGCGCGAAAGCGGCGTACGTGTGCGATGCATGCATGCAACGCGTCTGACAATGGTTGACAGATGCGCGGCGCGACTTTCCCTATAGTGCAGTCATGGCGCGACGAAATGTGCGCGCAACGATTCGGCTTCCGACGCACATATGTCAATGGCACGCAGGAAGCAGATCCGGGATTCTCAACCCCCAACGAGAGACCCGGAGCCCTGAGCGGACATCCATGCGGCTGTGCACCGGCCCCGTGTGGATGTCCGCTGATTTTTTTCCGGTTGTTCCGCTGTCGGCCTTTTCCTCTCCAGCCACCCCGTTCATTGCCGCTTGCCGCGCGCGACTTCGTCGCCGGCGCCGGGCGGCAGCCGCCGCGTGATCGGAATCGACGCGAACGAACACAGCCCGACCACGACGAACGCGGGCCAGAAATCCGACCACACCATCGCCTGATGCCCTTGCAGCCAGTGCGACACGTGCAGCACGAGGCCGGCGACCGTCACGCCGAGCCCGAGCGACATCTGCTGCACGACACTGCCGAGGCTCGTCGCGCGGCCTGCATCGGCCTGCGAAATATCCGCGTAGATCATCGAATTCAGGCTCGTGAACTGCAGCGCGGGGAAGATGCCGCCGACCAGCACGATCGTCCAGATCGCCCAGGTCGCCATGCCCGGATGGAACACGCCGTAGGCGGCGATCGCGAGCCCGGCGAACGCGGCGTTGTAGATCAGCACCGTGCGAAAGCCGAAGCGGCGCAGCGTATGGGTGGCCGTCGAGCGGCTCACCGCGCCGCCGAGCGCGGACGCGCAGGTGATCAGCCCGGAGTGGAACGCGCTCATCCCGAGACCTTCCTGCAGCGCGAGCGGCAGCAGGAACGGCACCGCGCCGAGGCCGATGCGGAACAGCGACCCGCCGACCACGCTCGCATGGTAGGTCGGGATCTTCAGGAAACTGAGGTCGAGCACCGGGCGCGTCTTGCGGCGCGCGTACGGCACGTAGAGCGCGAGCATTGCCGTGCCGGCCGCGCACATCAGGAGCGCGTTGCCGCGCGACGTGAGCGAACCGTCGATCAGCGTGAGGCCCATTAGCAGCAGCGCGGCACCGCTCGCGGACAGCAGGAATCCGAACCAGTCGAGCGGGCCGGGATCGGCCTCGTGCGTGTTCGCGATGTGCTTGCTCGCGAGGTAGATCCCGTAGATGCCGATCGGCACGTTGATGAAGAAGATCATCCGCCAGTGCAGGTAGGTCGTGATGAAGCCGCCGACGAGCGGCCCGAGCGTCGGCCCGAACAGCGCGGGAATCGCGAGGTAGTTCATCGCGCGCACGAGATCGGAGCGCGGCACCGCGCGGAAGATGATGATCCGGCCGACCGGCACCATCATCGCGCCGCCGACACCCTGCACGAAGCGCGCGAACGTCAGCACGCCGAGCGAGTTGGAGGCCGCGCACATCAGCGAGCCGGCGACGAAGATGCCGATCGCGGTGCGGAAGACGGAGCGCGCGCTGAAGCGGTCGGCAAGCCATCCGCAGATTGGGATGAATACGCCGAGGCCGACCACGTAGGACGTGATCGCAATGTTCAGTGTGACGGGATTGTGCCCGAAGTCCCTCGCCATCGCGGGCAGTGCGGTGACGATGATGTTCGCGTCGACGCTTTCCATGAACAACGCACAGGCAACGATGAGCGGTGCTAGAAAGACGGGCGACATGGGCGGGGCGCGCGGTAAAGACGCCATTATGCCCACAATGTGGTCGTTGCGTCACGCGAGACAACGGTTGTTCCGCATGTTGCAACAGTCGTTCCTGTTACCGCGTGTGAAAGAAGGGACGACTGCGATGCCGGATGCTATCCGTGACATGACATATGACGCGCGCCCGCGGAGTCCGCCGCGAAACTTGCGTGCGATGCGCGTTTCGTGCGACAGTCGGAACTCATCTGCGTAATACAACGACGCGCATCGATCGACGGCCATCGAGACGAGCGCACGCGCGAACGAGACCCCTGCCGAACCATTCGTCATCGAAAGGAGGGGACACGTCATGACGCCACGTCGTGCCGCATCGACCGCATCGCATCCTGCCTCGCATCCGTCCGTTCCCGCGCCGCGTCCGCGCTGGGCCGCCGTCCTCGCCGTCGCTTACCTCGCCGTCGCCGGTTGCGCGGCGCAGGCCGACAGCGCAAATCAGGCCGCCATGCAGGCGGGCAGCCAGTCCGCCGCGCCCGCCACGGCGACGCTCGCGAGCCCGGCTTCCGGCGCCTTGCTGCCGCCACCGAGCCAGCTCTACGGCGACCTGTTCGTCGCGGTGCAGACGGCGCAAATCTATCCCGACCAGAAGACCTTCGTCGACGCGACGCCCAACACCGATCCGGCGACGATCGTACAGTTGTATCAGCAACAGAAGTCGCAGCCTGGCTTCTCGCTGAAGGCGTTCGTCGACCAGCACTTCACGCCGCCGCCGGAAGGCGGGGTCACGCCGCCCGCGAACCAGACGCTGCGCCAGCACATCGACTGGCTGTGGCCGCAGCTCACGCGCACCAGCATGACGGTGCCGCCGTACAGCTCGCTGATCGCGATGCCGAAGCCGTACGTGGTGCCGGGCGGCCGCTTCCGCGAAGGCTACTACTGGGATACCTATTTCACGATGCTCGGGCTGCAGGTGTCGGGGCGCGAGGATCTCGTCGACGACATGCTCGACAACTTCGCGTATCTGATCGATACGATCGGCCACATCCCGAACGGCAACCGCACGTATTACGCGAGCCGCTCGCAGCCGCCGTTCTTCGCCTACATGGTCACGCTCGCCGCGCAGGCCGAAGGCGACAAGGTCTACCAGAAATACCTGCCGGCGCTGCGCAAGGAGCATGCGTACTGGATGCAGGGCGAAACCACGACGCCGCGCGGGCAGGCGGCGCGCAACGTGGTCGCGATGCCGGACGGCGCGGTGCTGAACCGCTACTGGGACGCGAGCGACACGCCGCGCGACGAGTCGTATCTCGAGGACGTTACGACCGCGAAGGCGGTGCCGAATCGTCCCGCGAACGAGGTGTACCGCGACCTGCGCGCGGGCGCCGAAAGCGGCTGGGACTACAGCTCGCGCTGGTTCGGCGACGGCAAGACGCTCGCGACGATCCGCACGACGTCGATCGTGCCGGTCGACCTGAACAGCCTGATGTTCCATCTCGAGACGACGATCGTGAAGGGCTGCGCGGTCACGCGCGACATCGCATGCGTGGCGGATTTTTCCGGACGTGCGGCGCGGCGCGCGGCGGCGATCAACCACTATCTGTGGAATCGCCGCGGCTATTACGGCGACTACGACTGGCAGTTGCGCAAGCCGCGCGACGGCGTGACGGCCGCCGCGCTGTATCCGCTGTTCGCGGGCGTCGCATGGCCCGAACGCGCAAAGGCGACCGCGCGCGAGGTGCGCAAGACGCTGCTGCAACCGGGCGGCCTCGCGACGACGACCGAGAACACCGGCCAGCAATGGGATGCGCCGAACGGCTGGGCGCCGCTGCAGTGGATCGCGATCGACGGGCTGCGCCGCTACGGCGAACCGGCGCTCGCGAAGGACATCGGCACGCGCTTCCTGGCCGACGTGAAGCATGTGTATGCAACCGAAGGCAAGCTCGTCGAGAAGTACGTGGTCGAAGGGGCTGGCGCGGGCGGTGGCGGTGGCGGCGAATATCCGCTGCAGGACGGCTTCGGCTGGACCAACGGCGTCACGCTGAAACTGCTCGGGCTGTATGGCGAGTGACGGGCCGCATGCGTTGCATGCAGGCACGTAAACGGACACGGGCCGGATCGCCGCGCGCGCGGCAGTCCGGCCCGTGTCGCATGCGCGGGTGTCAGAACGTGATCGTCGTGCGCACGCCGACCACCGTTTCGTCGCCGATGCGCGCGCCGGCCGCGTTCGGGTTCGGGATGCCGCCGCCTGGCCGGAAGAAGTGTTGCACGTCGGCCTGCAGTTGCCACCACGGCGCGAGCTGGTACTGATAGGTCGCCTCGATCACCGTTTCCGCGCGACGCACCGGATAGCCGGGCGTCGTGTACGTGCCGGTGTCGCCGTCGAGCGCACGTGCATGCGGGCCGATCTTCGCGTAGCCGATCGCGATGCCGGCCGTATCGTCGTCGCGGCCCTTGAACGGCGCCTTGAGCGTCACGCCCGCATTCGCCGCGAAATCGACGATGTTGCGATCGCCCGGCGCGCCCATCACGCGCGCGAACACGCCGACCGAACGCGGGCTGTCCGCCGACGGCCGCCACACCATCTGATCCGCGACCGCATAGAAACCGTAGTTGCCGCGATGCGTGGCGGGGATGCCGTTGCTGGCCGGATTCGCGAGCGACAACCCGTCGGTGCCGAGGCGCGGATCGTTCGTGTGCTGCGACTGATACCAGAAGCCGAGCTTGTACGTGCCCGGCAGGCCGGCCGGTTGCGGCGCCTTCGGGTCGGCCGGCGGCGCGTTCAGCGCGTACTGGAGTTCGCCGATCACGAATGCGCCGCTGCGCAGGTTGAAGTTGGTGCCGTGCGCGTTCAGCACCTGCGCGTCGCCGTCGCTGCGGCCGGCCGGGTTGCCGTCGAACACGCCGACCATCGCGGTCCACGCGTCGGCCGGCTTCACGCGCAGCCGCACGCCGAGCGACGACAGCGGATACGCGGGGCCGCCGGACGGCAGGTCGGTCGACGGCAGCACGGGCCAGCCGAACGTCGCGTTCACGAACGTCGCCGCGTACTGGCTCACCATGAATTCCTGGTCGACGCTCTGCTGGCCGACCCGCACGTCGGCCTTGCCGGCGAGGAACACCTGCTGGTACCAGAGCTCCCACAGCCGCGTGGTCGAATTCGCCTCGATGCCGGTCGCGGTCTGCAGCGTCTGCAAATAGCGCTGCGTGAGGTTGGTGCCATGGATCTGCAGCGCCGACACGTTGAACGTGCCGCCCGGCAGCCCGATCGCCTTTTCCGTATCGACGTTGAAGCCGAATTGCGTGAGGCCCTGATAGGCACCGCCGCGCTGCGTGCCGCCCGCGGCGTTGTACAGGTATTCGCTGGTTTCCTGCAGATTCAGCGTGACGCCGTGATCGCCGAGCACGTCGCGCAGGCCGCCCATGTTGCCGAACAGGTTCGAGCGCTCCCGGAAACCGGTGGACGCGGGCGCGGCAGCATCGGCGGTCGGTGCGGGGGCGGCGTCGCTGACGCCGGGCGCCGGCTCGGCCGCGACGGCCGGCGGCGACGATTGCGCGAACGCGGGCGCGGCGGCGAGCGACAACAGCAACGCGGCGAGCGCATCGAGGCGCAGTGTACGCGGTGCGGATTCGAAGCGATTCTTCATGCGGGCTCCGTTGTTTGATTGATTAGCTTGACTGAAGAAATGGAAACGTGAAGCGATGGCGCAGGTACAGGCGGCGCGCAGGCATGAGGCGCGTTCCGCATCGCCGGTCATGGCAGCCAGCCCCCGATCCGCCATACGTGCGCGAAGCCGAGGCGCGACGCGGCCGTGCAGAGCAGCGCGACGAGCGCGATGGCGGCCGCCATCGCACCGACCAGCACGCAGTCGAGCGGGCGCGGTGCTTCCGGCAAGTGCGCGAGGGCGCTGCCGCGCCAGTTGCCGAACGCGTGGACGAGCGGCGAAACAGCCGAAACCAACGAGCGGTCGGACGCGACGTGGATGAGTCGCTTGAGTCCGGCTGCGAACGATTGAAAGAACATGACGACCCTCCGTCCGGTCCGGCGCATGCCGGACGACGTGATCGAGCGCGGGTGCGCGACGCGACCTGCGATCGGCGGTTGGAACGTAACGGAGCGTGCGACGGACGGGCCGACTATGCCGGCACCGGGGGAAGCGCGCTAACCCGACGAATGCGAGCTAGCGGCGAATGACATGCGTCTGGCTGCTATCTCGCGATGGCTTGGCCGGCCTGGACCGGCATCGAACTGCAACTGGAGCATGCGTCCACGAAGGGACTCCCTTGATGAATTGGGGCGGATTGTAGTCGCGAGCTTTGCTGCGGTGCAAGCAAAAAAGCAGCGGCGTTGCGCGTATTGCACCGGCAGCGCCACCGCGCGCGGGCCGGCCGACGCCCGGCACGACCGCCCGCCGGCGGCACGCGGCGACTGTTGCTCGCACGCATCGGCGGCGCGTGCCGTGCGACGCATTGAAAGGTTGCGGCGCGTCATTCCGGGCGCGAATCTTTCAGCGTGTAGGGGACGGAAAAAAATGTCCCCGGAGGGCGTGCCAGAGGGTTGACTTCCGTTTCGGCCGGTCCATAGAATCCGGCATCTTCACTCTTGGGGCCGCCGCCTTGGACGCCTGCAGTAGTCGATCTTCGAACGAAATTTCCGCCTGAGCGACCGACGTCCGCGCCTCATCGAAGCCGCCGTTTGTCATCCAGGCAAACGGTGCGCGCAGCAGTATTCCGCAGCAACTCCCTACGTGCACCCTGATTCGCGCCGGTTAGCGTGATGCGTTTGCGCATGCGCCATCCGGTTTCGCCGCCGCCCGGCGCGCGGCCGCGTTCGCGCATGCGCTTCGCATGCCACGAACGATGGCCCGCGCCGGACGGCGGTCAATCGTGTTCTCCGGAACATCGCACAGGAGCCGCCGTGAACGACAGTGACAGTTGTCCCTTATGCCCGTTGCACCAACAGACCCTTTTGAACCCGGGTCGCAGGGACATGCCGGCCGACTAGCCTGACACGTCGTTCAGGCCCCGGACTGGCCCCGCGCCCACCAAGCGGCCGGCACGCATGCCGTTGCCGCCAGGAGCCAGACCATGAACTTCGGCCTTCTGCTGTCGAATCTCCCGCACGTCACGGAATCGCGTCCGCATTACGACGCGATGCTGACGCTCGACGCCCGTCCGCGGGTGTTCTCCCGTTTGCTGAACCAGCTGAAATCGTTGATCCGCTGAAGAAGCGCCGAGCGCGTCTCGGCATGCGCGCGCGGCCTCGTTCCGCGCGCGTATTCCAAGGCCACACGCTTGCCGGATAAGAAACCAGCCGTACGGAATTCATCATGTCCACGCCATCGAACGTCTCTCCACCGATCGCCGTCGAACGCAGCGCCGTGCTCGACGAAGCCCACCTGGGCGACATCCGCGGCGCGCTCGGCACCATCGCGCATCACGACACCGCCGCGCGCGGTACGTGGTGGGCGCGCCTGCGCACGCTGCTCGCGATCATCGGCCCCGGCCTGATCGTGATGGTCGGCGACAACGACGCCGGCGCATTCGGCACCTATACGCAGGCCGGCCAGAACTACGGCACGACGCTGCTGTGGACGCTGCTGCTGCTCGTGCCGGTGCTGTACGTGAACCAGGAGATGGTGCTGCGCCTCGGCGCGGTCACCGGTGTCGGCCACGCGCGCCTGATCTTCGAGCGCTTCGGCAAGTTCTGGGGTGCGTTCAGCGTGATCGACCTGTTCCTGCTCAATGCGCTGACGATCGTCACCGAGTTCATCGGCATCACGTTCGTGCTGGCTTTCTTCGGGCTCCCGAAGGTTGCGGGCGTCTGCGTGGCGGCCGCGTTGACGATGGCGGCGGTGAGTACCGGCGACTTCCGGCGCTTCGAGCGGTTCGCGATCGTGCTGTGCGTGATGAGCCTGCTGCTCGTGCCGGTGCTCGTGTCGATCCACCCGCCGGTGGCGCAGATGTCGCGCGACTTCTTCGTGCCGAACTGGCCCGCGCACGCGAAGCTGTCCGACGTGATGCTGCTCGTGATCGGCATCGTCGGCACGACGGTCGCACCATGGCAGCTGTTCTTCCAGCAGAGCTACGTGATCGACAAGCGCATCACGCCGCGCTTCATGAAGTACGAAAAGGTCGACCTGTGGATCGGCATCGCGTTCGTGCTGATCGGCGCGGTCGCGATGATCGGCTTCAGCGCCGCGCTGTTCGGCGGCCATCCGGAAGCCGGCGGCTTCACCGACGCGGGGGGCGTGATCGCGGGCCTCGAGAAATACGCGGGCCGCACGAGCGCGACGCTCTTCGCGGTCGCGCTGCTCGACGCGTGCATCATCGGCGCGGCGGCGGTGTCGCTGTCGACTGCGTACGCGATCGGCGACGTGTTCAAGATCCGCCATTCGCTGCATCGCGGCGTGTCCGATGCGAAGGGCTTCTATCTCGTCTATTTCGGCATCGTCGCGGCGGCTGCCGCGCTCGTGCTGATTCCGGGCAGCCCGCTCGGCCTGCTGACCGAAGCGGTGCAGACGCTCGCCGGCGTGCTGCTGCCGAGCGCGACCGTGTTCCTGCTCGTGCTCTGCAACGATCGCCAGGTGCTTGGGCCCTGGGTCAACTCGACGAAGCTCAACGTGTTCACGGGCGCGGTGATCTGGGTGCTCGTGCTGCTGTCGATCATCCTGACCGCATCGGTGATGTATCCGGACATCAGCGGCGAAGCGATCGTCGACGTGCTGGTCGGCGGCACCGTGCTCGCGATCGCCGGTTATCTCGCGACGGTGCTGATTCGCCGCAACAAGCGTGTCGTCGAGCCGGGCATCGATCGCGCGCTGCGCGAAACATGGCGCATGCCGCCGCTCGATTCTCTCGAACCGCAGCACATGACGGTCGCGACGCGGGTCTGGATGGCCGTGCTGCGCGGCTATCTGGTGATCGCCGTCGGCCTCGTGATCGTCAAGGTCGTGCAGATGACGCTGCTGAAGTAACGCCGTACGGCGTGATCGTCAGGTGTACGGACATGCCGGCCCGCGCGGCCGGCATGTCCGTTTACGCGGGTTCGTCGCGCGCGTCAGATCAGCTCGAGCTTCGACGTCAGGTACGTGAGCTGGATCCGGTTCGCGACGCCGAAGCGTTTGCGCAGCTTGCGCAGGTGATAGTCGACGTTGTGCGCGCTGGTGTCGAGGCGCCGGCCGATCTCCTTGTCCGACGCGCCTTCCGCGATGCCCAGCAGCAGTTCCTGTTCGAACGGCGTGAGCCCGTTCACCGCGCGTTCGCGCGACGTCGCGATCAGTTGCGGCGACGCGAACTTGTGCACCGACAGCCCGATCGACAGCGCCTGCTCGATCGTCGCCGGTGTAATCCACTCGCGCGTGCGGCGCGGCGCGGTGAAGCTCATGAACGCGTGCAGCCGCGTGCCGGGCACGGCCATCGAATACATGATGCCGCTGCACATGCCGTCGTCCTGCATCGTCTGCAGGAAACCGTCGAGCGCCGCCGGCGTCACGCACGGGTCGTCGTCGCGTTCGCGATGTTCGCGGCGCAATTGCTGCAGGTCCCACACGATCGGCATGTTGCATACGCGCGCGCCGAGCGTGCGCGGATCGATGTCGTGATGGTTGTGCCGCACGTAGTCGCCGCGATAGGTGGTCGGCGTGAACGCCTCGTGCAGGTAGAGACTTTCGACGCGCTCCCGCGAGAATTCGAGCGCGAAATAGGCGAACGTCGAGAAGCCCGTCAGGTGCAGCAGGCTTGCGACGATCCGGTTGCGTTCGGCGGTGCTCTGCGCGTGCGCGAGCGTATCGGCGACGCCGAGCTTCGGCGCGTGCGGCTGCACGATGTCGCCGCGCTTGACGTCGTCGCACCAGACGACCTGCACCGGACGCTCTCTCGACGCATCGGTGCAGGTGGTCGTCCGTCGCGACGGACGGGACAACGTTGGGGCGACCGCTTCTTCTTGCAATGCAATATCGGACATGTGCCATCCCTCGGAATCGACGCGCATCGCGGGGCGGCAGCCGTGTCGTGCACGGCGCTCGCGACGATGCGATCGAGCATCTTTATGATATGCGCCGATCGTCATCCAGACGAAACGCGGGGGCATTGTACAAAAATGCCTGTGTGCGCGTAATATGCCGTAATACTAATTCGGGCGAAAGGTTCATATTCGCACCGGTATAGAGACAGCCAGAAAAACATAAAGAAAAGACCAGATCGTGACGGGGCAGGTTCACATATTGGGAAAGGTGGGCTCCTCATGACATATGCTGACGACGCGCCACGCGTCGAGTGGTTCTCTCAAGCCGATATCGCGGCCGCGGCCGCTTATTCGAAAGAAATTCATGCAATCGAGCGTGACGTTTTTACCGGCATTCAAATCGCGCCCGGTAAATCCGACCTCGCTCCTGTCGATTTCGCCCAATGCCATGCCCGATTGCGTCAAATCGGTTTCAGCACGCTTGGATACGGCGCGTATGAAATGATCGGGCGGCGCATCCTGTGTGCGCACCTGCTGCGCGACCTCGCGCCCGCGACGTTCATGCAGCCGTATATCGAGGGCATGCTCTACGAGAGCGACCCGCGTTTCGCGCAGGTGCGGCAAAGCGGCTTTCCCGTCGCGTGGCGGCTCGACGAAATCGAGTCGGCCGCGCACGGCAGCGGAGATCGCAAGGTGCTCGCGCTGGCCGGCCATCTGCGTGCGCATGCAATGAACAGCGGCGTGATCTTCAGCCTGTCGGCGCCGCGGCTCGACCTGCGTGTCGCGGTGAACGTGACGTCGGAAGCGCACGGCACCGAGTGGATCGACGATCGCGTGATCGGTGGCGCGCTGTCGGTGAGCCTCGCCGTGCATCGCGTCGCGCTGCCGTTTCTCGAGGCGCGCATCGCGCGCATGCGCGGCTTCGCGCTCGGCGACGAGCAGCAGCAGGTGCTCGAGCGCCTCGTGCGCGGGCTGTCCGACCAGGAGATCGCGAGCGCGCTGCGCACGTCGCTGCACAAGGTCGGTCACCATATCCGTTCGCTCGAAAAACTCTTCAACGTCCAGAATCGCGCGCAGCTCGCGTATCTCGCCGCACGCCGTCTGGAGTCCTGACCCTGTCTGCGCGCGTGGCGTCCGCCGCGCGATGGAAGCGGTTCCGGCGATGCGCGCGAGCAGGCGCCGCCGGGTTTCGTAGTCGGATTCGATCGTCACCGGAAAACCGCCGCGCCGCTACGAGGCGCATCCCTTTTTGCGGGGTGCCGCGTCGCTACACTCGTCCCATTCAACGGTCCGCGCGACACGGGGCATGACCGCCCGTGCCCGCCGGCGACAACGACAGGACGACGGCACGATGGCAGAACCGAAGGCGCTCCCTCGCGACTGGCAGCGGATCTTTTCCGCCGGCCGCAGCGTGTCCGGGCGACGTCTCGGGGCATCGCCGCGCGCCGACCTGTTTCTTGCCGCGTTCATCGTGTCGGTGGTCGCGCTGTTCATCCTGCCGCTGCCGCAAGCGGCGCTCGACGGGATGATCTCGCTGAACCTCGCCGCGAGCGTCGTGCTGCTGACGGTGTCGACCTACGTGCCTTCGGCGGTCAGCTTCTCGTCGTTTCCCGCGCTGCTGCTGTTCACGACGCTGTTCCGGCTCGCGCTGAACATCGCGTCGTGCAAGCTGATCCTGCTGCACGCGAACGCGGGCCACGTGATCGACGCGTTCGGCCGGCTCGTGGTCGGCAACAACGTCGTGGTGGGCGGCGTGGTGTTCCTCGTGATCGCCGTCGTGCAGTTCATCGTGATCGCGAAGGGTTCCGAGCGGGTCGCCGAAGTCGGCGCGCGCTTCTCGCTCGACGCGATGCCGGGCAAGCAGATGAGCATCGACGCGGACCTGCGCGCGGGGATCATCAGCGCCGACGAAGCGCGCGAGCGTCGCGAGAAGCTCGAACAGGAATCGCAGATGCATGGCGCGATGGACGGCGCGATGAAGTTCGTGAAGGGCGACGCGATCGCGGGCCTCGTGATCGCCTTCATCAACATCGTCGCGGGCATCGCGGTTGGCACGCTGATGCACGGCATGAACATCGGCGAGGCGCTGCAACGTTACGCGATCCTGACGGTCGGCGACGGGATGGCGTCGCAGATCCCGTCGCTGCTGGTGTCGATCGCAGCCGGCATCGTGACGACGCGCGTCGCGACGCGCGACACGCGGCAGCGCCAGCTCGGCGAACAACTGGGCGAGCAGCTCGGCGCGCATCCGCGCGCGCTGCTGATCGCGGCGCTGGTGCTGGCCGGCTTCCTCGTCGTGCCCGGTTTTCCGAAGTGGTCGTTCGCGCTGATCGCGTTCGGCCTCGGCGCGTTCGCATTCACGCAGCTGAAGCGCAAGACGACCGCGCCGAGCTTCAACCTGATTCATATCGCGGGCCGCATCGGCGCGACCGACGACGGCCAGCCCGCGAAGGTGTCGCATGCGGCGGGCGTCACGTCGCTGATCGCGGTGTCGCTGTCGGAAGACCTGCGCGCGACGCTGAACCTCGCGCAGCTGCAGACCGCGCTGTCGAGCGCGAAGGCGCGCGTCGACGCGGATATCGGCACGGTGTTTCCGCGCATCACGCTGAACGACGATGAGGGCGCAGCGGCCGGCACGTACCGGATCTACCTGCAGGACGTGCTCGCGGCGCATGGCGCGCTGAAGCCGGGCTGGCTGCTGTGGGACGGCGTCGCGCCGCTGCCCGAGCGCGCGGAGCGGCAGCCGGCCGAGGCGTTCGGCCCGTTCGCGACCGCGCTGTGGATCAAGCCCGACGGTGCGGCGCCGGACGGCAAGTGGCTGACGAGCGAAGGCGCGCTTGCCGCGCACGTCGAACAGATCGTGCGCCAGCATGCGGACGAACTGCTCGGCATCCAGGAAACGCAGGCGCTCGTGCACCTGGTGCGCCGCGAGCATCCTGAACTCGTCGGCGAGCTGACGCGGCTCGTGCCGCTGCAGCGTGTGACCGAGGTGCTGCGCCGGCTGCTTGCCGAACAGGTGCCGATCCGCAACCTGCGCGTGATTTTCGAAAGCCTGATCACGTGGGCGCCGAACGAGCCCGACGACGTGATCGCGCTTGTCGAGCTGGTGCGCGTCGACCTGCGCCGGATGATCACCGATCGCCATGCGGGCGCGACGCGGCAACTGCGCGTCGTGCTGTTCGAGCAGAACCTGCAGGAGCGGATCGAGAACGCAGTGATGCGCACGAAGCAGGGCAATTTCCTCGCGCTGTCGAGTGCGATCAAGCAGGACATCGGCGAACAGGTGCGCGCGATCGTGCAGGCCGCGACGTCGGCGCAGGCGGCCGGCACAGGTGGCCACGGCAACCCGCAAGGCGCCGCGCGGCTCGCCGTGATGGTCGCGCTCGGCGCGCGCCGCTACGTGAAGACGATCCTGCAGCCGGTGCTGCCCGAACTCGCGGTGCTGTCATACCAGGAGGTCGAGGAGGACGTGCAGCTGCATACGGTCGGCTGGGTGAAGAACCCGCCCGACGACGGCACGCTCGGCGCGGGCGCCGGCGTGCGCGCGCCCGGAGTTGCGCAATGACGAGCTCGACGATCCTCGACCTGACCCGGCAGGCGCTGATGCTGGTGCTGCTGCTGTCGTTGCCGATCGTGCTGATCGCCACCGTCACCGGCCTCGTGGTCGCGATCCTTCAGGCAGTCACGCAGGTGCAGGACGCCAATATCGGCATCGCGGTGCGGCTGATCGCCGTGATGGTCGCGCTCGTGCTGCTGTCCGGCTGGCTCGGCAGCGAGGTGCTGCGCTTCGCGCAGCAGGCGCTTGAACGCATGTTCGTTTCTTCCACAGGAGTGCTTTGATGCGTCGACGCGTCGCCCCGATCCGGTTTCAACCGCGCCGCCTGCAACGGGTCGCGCTCGCCATGTGCGCGACCGCGCTGCTCACGGCATCGCTGTGCATGACGGTCGCGCATCCGGCGCGCGCGGCGGACCTGCGCTGGCGCAACAAGCCGTTCACGATCGTCGCGAACGGCAAGAAGATCGGCGACTTCATTCGCGAGCTCGCATCGTCGCAGGGCGTGACGGCCGTGGTCGACCCGAAGGTCGACGGCGTGATCAGCGGCCGCTTCTCGGGCACGCCGCAGCAGACGCTCGACACGATCTGCTCGACCTACGGGCTCACGTGGTACTACGACGGCTCGTTCCTGTACGT
Organism: Burkholderia sp. AW49-1; assembly: GCF_053427845.1. NCBI lineage: Bacteria > Pseudomonadati > Pseudomonadota > Betaproteobacteria > Burkholderiales > Burkholderiaceae > Burkholderia > Burkholderia sp. AW49-1. The sequence continues at coordinate 320,898 of NZ_JBSAXF010000004.1, forward strand.
CGATCCGGCCGACCAGTCGCAGACGCAGATGATCCCGATTCCGCCGAATGCGGCCGGCGAGATCGGCCGCGCGCTGCAGGCGATGCAGATTCCCGACAAGCGCTACACGCTCGTGATCAACGATCGCGCGAACAGCGTGTACGTGGCCGGCCCGCGCCGCTACGTGGAGCTCGTGCGGCAGGCGGTCGGCTCGGTCGGCGATCCGTCGGCGAACGGCGCGCATGCGGACATCCGCGCGTTCCGGCTCAGGTACGGCTGGGCGTCCGACTTCACGATCAACCGCTCGGGCAAGGAAGTGACGGTGCCGGGCGTCGCGACGATCCTGCGCCGGCTGTTCGGCAAGGGCGGCGGCACGAGCGAACTGCCGTCGAGCACGCCGCTCGGGCAGGCCGCGCGTCAGGTGAAGCTCGGCTCTGGGCTGACGATCGCGGTGCCGCGGCTCGACTTCCCGGACATGTCCGGCGGCCCGCGCCAGGGCGGCTACGGCGGTGCGGACGGCAGCGCGGGCGGCTTCTCGCCGTTCTCGAGCGGCGGCGGTGGCGACACGCTGCCGCAGATCGTCGCCGATCCGGCGATCAACGCTGTGATCGTGCGGGACCTGCCGGAGAACATGTACCGCTACCAGTCGCTCATCAACCAGCTCGACGAGCGGCCGCGCATCGTCGAGATCAACGTGACGATCATCGACATCAACGAGGATTCGCTCGACAGCCTCGGGATCGACTGGCGTCTGCACACGACGCACGGCGACGTGCAGATCGGCAACGGCCAGAATCCGCTGAACGGCAACACGCAGTTCAACGGCGCCGGCAATCCGCCGCTGACGTTCGGCATCGGCACGTCGGAAACCGGGCAGACCGGCGCCTTCATGCCGACCGGCATCGCGCTGACCGCGTCGATCGGCGGCTCGTTGCGCAACTATCTGCTCACCCGCGTGAACGCGCTCGCGCAGAAGGGGCAGGCGCAGCTGCGCTCGAAGCCGAAGGTACTCGCGCTCGACAACACCGAGGCCATTCTCGAGAATCTTACGCAGTTCTACGTACAGGTGCAGGGCTACCAGGATTCGTCGCTGTACAGCGTGACGACCGGCACCAGCATCAAGGTGACGCCAATGATCGTCGACGAGGCGATCCGCAACGCGGCAGCCATTTCGGGCAACCCGCAGAGCGTGATGATGTCGATCGACATCCAGGACGGCAACATCGTGCCGGGCCAGGCCGTGTCGAACGTGCCGGTGATCCAGCAGCGCAACATCGTCACCAAGACGATGATCGACGAAGGCAAGAGCCTGCTGATCGCGGGCTTCAACGACGACGAGGTGCGGCTGAACAAGAGCGGCGTGCCGTGGCTGTCCGACATCCCGCTGATCGGCAACCTGTTCAAGTACACCGACAAGTCGGGCAACCACATGGAGCGGTTCTATTTGCTGACGCCGCGCGTGGTGACGACCGCGTCGATGTACGCGCCGGACGGCTCGCCGGTGAATCCGGGTGCCGACGGGCCGGCGGGTTCGGACGGCACGTCGATGTATCGCCCGCCGGACAACGACATCGCGGTGCCGCTCACGCCCGCGCCGCTGCCCGGCACGAAGTTCGGCCCGCCCGCGCTGCCGCCGCCGAAGGATTCGGCCGCGCAGCCCGTGGCGACGACCGCAGGAGCGTCCACTCATGTCGACGACCATCATTGATCCGCACGGCGACGGCGCATTGACCGGCGGCGCCGCGGCCGGGTCGACCGCGCTCGCGTCGCCTTGGGACCTGTGCTTCCTCAGCGGGCCGATGTACGGCCGCACGATGTCGCTCGCGCGTGGCGCGAACTGGGTCGGCACCGCGGCCGACTGCGAAGTGATCCTGCCCGATCGCGAGATCGGCGCGAAACAGGTGTGCCTGCAGGTCGGCGCGCTCGCGGTGACGGTGCAGAACCACGGCGGCGACGGCGGAGCGCCCGTGCTGTTCAACGACGAGCCGCTCGGCGCGGGCCGCCGCTCGATGACGCCGCAGGACGTCGTGACGGTTGGCTCGATCAGGCTCGGCATCGCGCGTCATGCGCAGGCGAGCGTCGCGGTGCCCGACGAGGCCGACACGCAGGACGCCGCGCGCGAGGCCGCGTGGCTCGGCTGGCTCACCGGCGGGCTGCGACGTCTCGGCAGCCGGCGGCTCGTGATCGCGGTCGTCGCGCTGTGGATCGGCGTGCTGCTCGGCGCGCTCGGTTACGGCTTCGTCGCGTGGTCGGGGCGCCTGCCGTGGCAGCACGAGTCGGTGCTCGCGCGCACGCACCGGCTGCAGCAGCTGCTGCACGCGTATCCGGAGCTCGCCGTCGCGCCGCGCGACGACGGTGTGATCGTGTCGGGCTACGTGAGCGACCCGGCCGCGCGGGAACGCGTCGCGCAGATCGTCGCGGGCGTCGACAACGCGGCGCTCGGCAACATCTACGTGGTCAGCGATCTCGTCGCGACCGCGCAGACGTATTTCAGCGACACGGCATTGACGGTCACCTATCTCGGCCGCGGCCGGATCGAATTGACGGGCGCGGCCGAGCGCGCGCAGATCGAGCCGCGCATCCGCAACTACATGAAGGATGCGCGTCCGGCGCTCGAGGTGGTCGACCACGTGCGCGACGCCGATGCCGCCGCGCCGCGCACCGCGACGACGCTCGGCGGCGTCGCGGGGATTCCGGAGATCACGACGGTATTCGCGGGCGACGGCGACCAGCGCTACATCGAGACGGCGGACGGCAGCCGCTATTTCGAAGGCGCGCGGCTGAAGGAGGGGCCGACCGTCGTGTCGATCGGTCCGGACGAAGTGGTGTTCGAACGCAATGGCCAGCGCATCACGATGCCGCTCGGCGGCCCGTCCGCGAGCGCGCCCGCGCAGGCGCAGGCGCCGGCGCCGCCCGTGCCGCCGCTCGCGAGCGGCGCGGCGGCCGGCGTCGCGCAGCCGGTGCCGGGGCCGACGCTGTTGCCGGATGCACCGGCGCCGGCGGCCGTTGCGGCCGCCGGCGCATCGAAGGAGGCGGCGCACTAGCGCCGCGACAGGACCTGCGCATCGCGTGTCGCGCGGTGCGCGCATTACGCGACACGCCGCATGCATGCGGCGCGTCACGTCGCAGGCGGGGCATGGGGCCGCCGCCGGAAGCGGGAAGCAGTTCACTGACGTACACGCAAAGGAGCGAAACATGAGTACCCCCCCGACTGGTGCCAACAACACGCAACAGGTCCAGCAGCAGGCGGACGACCTGACCAAGACGCAGCTCGAACTGACGAAGATCAACTTCCAGGTCCAGCAGTCGACCGCGACGTTCGAAACCAGCAACGCAGTAACCGCGCAGGAAGGGACGGCGAACGCCCAGGTTGCGCAACACCTGAGTTCCGCCGGCCGCGCATGAAGCCGGTCGCCGGCCGCGCCGCGCGACGCCACATGCCCGGGCCGCCCATGACGGGCGCCCGGCGGGGCGTGTGCGCGTGCCGGCCGGCTCGTTTCCGGCTCTGCCGGTCAAGGAGGACACGATCATGTCGGTAACAGGCGTAGGCGCGGCGCCGCCGGGCGCGGCCGCGCTCGCGGGCGCCGTGCAGCAGGCGGGCACGGCGTCCGATCCGGCGCAGGTGCGCCAGTTCGATGCGTTGATGCAGCCGGGTGCGTCCGCGGCGTCGCCGTCGCCGTCGGCATCGGGCGTCGCGATGTCACGCGCGCCGGTCGATGCGGCGCCGGCGGTGCAGATGACGCCGGCGACACCCGCGCAGGCGAATCATTCGTCGCTGGTCGAGCGGTTGCGCACGTACGGCAACGATCTCGACACGCGGTACGCGAACATCGACAAGCATCGCACCGAGATGCTGACGTCGATGGCGGACAACCGCAGCGATCCGCTGATGACGATGGTGAAGGCGATGGATTTCCAGTGGACGGCGACCACCACGATTTCCGAATACCAGTTGAGCCTGTCGGTCGCGCAGGCGGCGAACGGCTTCACGCACACGGTGCTGAAGACGCAGGAGTGACGAAGGCCGGTGCGTGTGCCTGAAGCGGCCGCGCGCCCTGAAGCGGACAAACGATGACGACGATCGATTCGACGCCGCGCATGCATGCGTGGCGCAGCCGGGCAGCGCGAGCGCTGCTCGCGGGACTGCTCGCGCTGCTGGCCGGCTGCCAGAAGGAGCTGTATTCCGGCCTGTCGGAGCGCGACGCGAACCAGATGGTCGCCGTGCTCGGCGATGCGGGCATCAGCGCGTCGAAGGACAACGACGCGCGCGACACGTCGGATCGCAACGCATGGCAGGTGAGCGTCGCGGACGGCGACATGCAGTCGGCGCTTACCGTGCTGCAGGCGAACGGGCTGCCGAAGCCGAGCTATGCGAGTCTCGGCGAGCTGTTCCAGAAGCAGGGGCTCGTGTCGACGCCGGCCGAGGAGCGCGTGCGCTACCTGTACGGCGTGTCGCAGGACCTGTCGCGCACGCTCCAGGACATCGAGGGCGTGGTGGTCGCGCGCGTGCAGGTCGTGATTCCGGAGAACGATCCGCTCGCGGACAAGATCAAGCCGTCGTCGGCGGCCGTGTACATCCGCTACCGGCCCGGCGTGGACCTGCGCGCGATGGCGCCGATGGTCAAGGATCTCGTCGCGCACAGCATCGAAGGGCTGCAGTACGACAACGTGTCGCTGTTCCTGCAGCCGGCCGCCGCGCGCACGACGCGCGTGGACGGCATCGGCAGTGCGGTGTCGGACGTCCTGCGGCTGCGCTCGCCGCTCGGCTGGCTCGTGTTCGCGCTGATCCTGCTAACCTGCGCCGTGATCGCGCTGTCGGCCGCGCGTCGCGGGATGTTCGGCGCCCGGCTGGCCGGGCTGGTCGGCACGCCGCGCGGTGCGAACGGGGCCGGCGGTGCGTCCGCGTCGTCGGGCGGCGGCCTGCGCACGCCGGACGGCGCGCGCGACGGCGCATGAGCGAACACGCCGCGCTGCCGCCGGGTGCCAGGCCCGATGCCGCGCCGCTGCCGTGGCTGCAACCGCTCGCGCCGCCGCCTCCCGCGCGGCTCGCGGCGTTTCACGCGCTCGTCTGCGAATTCAACCTGCGGCCCGACCGCTATCTGCACGTGACGCGCGTGCCGGCCGAGTGGCCCGCGCGCTATCGCTCGCCCGACGCGTTCGGCCCGGCCGGCCGCAAGCTGCTTGCACGCCATCTGCTCGACGCGAACGACGTGGCCGCGCATCACGACTTCGACGTCGCCAACCCGTGTGCGCGGCTCGCGCTGCTGCCCGGCGCGGCGCTCGAGCAGCTTGCGTCGTATGCGGGGCTGCTGCTGCATCGCGGCTGGCTGCGCGACGCGCTGACCGTGCGCCGCATTCGCGCGGAAATCGCGGCGAAGCTCGGCGGCGATGCGCTGGAACTCGCGCTCGAGCGCGCGCCGGAATTCGGCGCGCTTACGGACACGCTCGAACCGTGGCGTGCCGATCCGGCCGCGATGCCGGTGGTGATCCGCGCGCGCGGCGGGCGACTGCTCGCGGATTTCATCGGCGTGGCCGGCGACGCCGTCGCGCGGCGCGCGCGCCTGAAATTCAACCGCACGATCGACGACGAAGCGCCGTACTGGCTGAACCGCGCGCAGCGCGACCAGTTCGGCGAATTGCTGTTCCTGTTTCTGATTCCCGAGAGGCTTGCGTCATGGGACTGGCTTTTCTGATCACGAGCGACAACCTGCAGCTGCTGTCGGAGCGCAAGGTGCTCAAGGAGCGCGAATACGCGGCGCTGCTCGACGCGTCCGCGGTGATCGCGACCGCGCGCGACGAGGCCGCGCGCATCGTCGCCGATGCGCAGCGCGAATTCGACAAGCGCCAGGCGGCGGGCTACGACGAAGGCATGCGCCGCGCGCAGCGCGAGCATGCGGCGCAGGCGTACACGCAGGCGCTGGCCGCCGCGCGCACGATGGAGTCGATGAAGGATTCGATGGCCGACATCGTCGTGAAGGCGGTGCGCGCGATCGTCGGCGAGATGGGCACGCAGAAGCTCTACGAGGCTGCGCTCGCGCGGATCGCGCCGCTCGTGCGCGACGAGGCGTTCCTGATCGTGCGGGTCGCGCCGGGCCGCGAGGACGAGATGCGCGACGCGCTCGACCGCGCATTCGCCGGCCAGTCGAATCGGCAACGGATCCGCATTGTCGAGGACGCCCAGCTCGAACGCCACGCGTGCACGGTCGAGACGCCGTCCGGGCGCATCGACGCGAGCCTCGACCTGCAGATCGACGCGCTGCGCCAGGCGATCCGCCGCGATGCGCTGAAGGGCACGTCGCGATGAACACGCCGCTCGACGATCCGCAGTCGTTCGGCGGCGACAGCGACGACGATGCCGCGCCGTTCGATCGCGGCCGCCTCGTCGGCGACCTCGACGCGGGGCTCGCATTTTTCTCGCCAGTGTCGGTGCAGGGCCGCGTCAATCACGCGGTCGGGCAGATCCTCAACGCGACCGGCATCCGCGCGCGGCTCGGCGAGATCTGCGAACTGCGCACGCCGAACCAGCCGACGCTGCTCGCCGAAGTGGTCGGCTTCTCGCGGCAGACCACGCTGCTCACGCCGCTCGGCGACGTGGCCGGGCTGTCGCCGGAGACGACCGTCGTGCCGTCCGGGCGCGAGCACGTGTTCCCGGTCGGCGAAGCGCTGTTCGGCCGCGTGCTCGACGGGCTCGGCCGGCCGCTCGACGATCGCGGGCCCGTGACGGGGGCCGCGTGGGTATCGACGCAGCAGGACCCGCCGAACCCGCTCGCGCGCAAGATGATCGACACGCCGTTTCCGACCGGCGTGCGCGTGATCGACGGCCTGATGACGCTCGGCATCGGCCAGCGCGTCGGCATCTTCGCACCGTCCGGCGTCGGCAAGAGCACGCTGCTCGGGATGATCGCGCGCGGCGCGCAGGCCGACGTGAACGTGATCGCGCTGGTCGGCGAACGCGGCCGCGAAGTGCGCGAGTTCATCGAGCACAGCCTGTCGCCCGAGGTGCGCGCGCGCTCGATCGTCGTCGTGTCGACATCCGATCGTCCCGCGATGGAGCGCGTGAAATCCGCGCTGGTCGCGACCGCGATCGCCGAGCACTTCCGCGATGCCGGCAAGCGCGTGCTGCTGCTGGTCGATTCGCTGACGCGCTTCGCGCGCGCGCAGCGCGAGGTCGGTCTCGCGAGCGGCGAGCCGCCGACGCGGCGCAGCTTCCCGCCGTCGACGTTCGCCGTGCTGCCGCGCCTGCTCGAACGCGCGGGGCAGGGTGCGACCGGATCGATCACCGCGCTGTACACGGTGCTCGTCGAAGGCGATGAGGAATCCGATCCGATCGCCGAGGAAGTGCGCTCGATCCTCGACGGCCACATCGTGCTGTCGCGCAAGATCGCGCTCGCGAACCGCTATCCGGCGATCGACGTGCTCGCGAGCCTGTCGCGCGTGATGCCGCTCGTCGCGAGCCGCGCGCATCAACACTCGGCCGCGCGCGTGCGCGAGCTGATCGCGAAGTACCAGGAGATCGAGCTGCTCGTGCAGATCGGCGAGTACCGAGAAGGCAGCGACCGGCTCGGTGATCTCGCGCTGCGCGCGCGCGATGCGATCGGCGCGTTCTGCGCGCAGGCGTCGCACGAGGACGTGCGTTTCGACGCGCTGCTCGCGAAGCTGACGAAACTCGCGAACGACCATGTCTGAAGCCGACGACCGTCTCGTGCTCGCGACGCTTGCTCGCCTGAAGCGCGTGCGCGAGATGCGCAGCCAGATCGCGCGTGTGGCGGCCGCGCGCCAGCAGGGCATCGCCGCGCAGAGCCGCCGCGCGCTTGATGCCGCGCACGCGCAGCTCGCGCGGCAGGTCGCCGCGAAGGCCGCGATCCAGACGCGGCTCGCCGACGACCTGCGCGAGGCGCGCGCGCTGCAAAACGCCGCGGCCGACACGCGCACGTTCGATCGTCACATCGGCGTCGCGAATGCGTCGGTCAGCGAAGCCGCGCACGTGCACCGCGATCACGAGGCGACGCTCGCGGACCTGCAGCGCGCCGCGCGCAAGGCGAAGGCCGCCGAGGACAAGCTCGACAAGGCTGGCGAGAAGGCATTGCAGGCGCGTGCCGCGCGGGTCGAGCGCGACGCTGACGAAGTTTCGGATGCGCATGCGGTGCGGCGTTTCGCGACAGCCGGCGTCTGGGCGGGCGATGCGCGGGAGCATGCGGCGGGGCAACCGGAGATGGCCGCCGTATTCGATGCGGAGATGGTGTCGCGGCCGGCGGATGCGGATGCGACGGCCGCGGCCGACACCGCCGACTCGACCGCTGCCGACGCTGCAACCCCTCCCGCCGCCGCGGACCGCCGATGCTAGACCACGCCGCGAATTTCAACGACATCGCCGGCACGCTGCGACCGCTGCTCTACGTGATGCCGCGCCTGTTGCCGATCATGTTCGTCGTACCCGTGTTCAACGAGCAGATCGTCACGGGCCTCGTGCGCAACGGAATCGCGGTGGTGATCGCCGCGTTCGTCGCACCGGTGATCGACCCGGCGCAGGTCGCCGCGCTGCCGTTCCTGATGTGGTGCCTGCTCGTCGCGAAGGAGGCGGTGGTCGGCATGCTGCTCGCAGGCGCGTTCAGCGCGGTGCTGTTCGCGATCCAGGGCGTCGGCTACCTGATCGATTTCCAGACCGGCAGCGGCAGCGCCGCGTTCTTCGATCCGATGGGCGGGCACGAGGGTGGCCCGACGTCGGGATTCCTCAATTTCGTCGCGATCGCGCTGTTCGTCACCGCGGGCGGCCTGCAGGTGCTGGTGCAACTGTTCGCGCAGTCGTATGCGTGGTGGCCGATCGGCTCGCTCGGCCCCGATTTCTCGTCGATGCTGGAGACCTTCGTCGTGCGGCAGACCGACACGATCTTCGAATGGATGGTGAAGCTCGCGGCGCCCGTCATCATCGTGCTTGTGCTCGTCGAGCTCGGCATCGGTCTCGTCGGGCGCGCGGTGCCGCAACTGAACATCTTCGTGTTCGCGCAGCCGGTGAAGAGCGCGCTCGCGGTGCTGATGATGGTGCTGTTCCTGCCGGTGGTGTACGCGTCGCTGCATGCGCTGCTGAGCCCCGACAGCGGGCTGATGGCGCTGTTGCGCGCGCTGTTCGCCGCGCACGGCGGCGCGTGACGGCCCGCCGGAACCGGAGCGACGATGGCCGAAAAGAACCAGCAGCCGACCGCGAAGCGCCTGCGCGAAGCACGCCGGAAGGGCGACGTGCCGAAGAGCGCGGAGACGATCTCGTCGGCGTTCTTCGTCGGCGTGTGCGTCGCGCTCGCGGTCGGGCTCGGCACGCTATTCGCGCGGCTGCAGGCGCTGTTCCGGCTCGTGTTCGATGCGGCCGGCGCGGCCGATCCGTCTGCTCGGCTCGCGGTGCTGATCGACGGCGCCACGCGCGACTGGGCGCTGCTGTCCGCGCAGATCGTCGCGGCCGGGCTGCTGGCCGGCCTGCTCGCGGGCTTCGTTCAGGTGGGCGGCGTGATGGCGTGGAGCCGGCTCGTGCCGCAGCTGTCGCGGCTCAATCCGGCCGAGGGGCTGAAGAACATGTGGTCGATGCGCAACCTCGTGAACCTCGCGAAGATGCTGCTGAAGACCGTGCTGCTCGCCGCGACGCTCGGCTGGCTGATCGTCGAGTCGCTCGACCCGTCGGTGCAGTCCGGCTTCACGCGGCCGATGTCGATTCTCGCGCTGATCGTGAAGCTGCTGATGCTGCTGTTCGGCTGGGCCGCGCTGATCTACATCGTGATGGCGCTGATCGACATCGTTCACCAGCGCCATGAGTTCAACCAGAAGATGAAGATGTCGATCGAAGAAGTGCGGCGCGAGCACAAGGAAGACGAGGGCGATCCGCACATCGAGGCAAAGCGCCGGGCACTCGCGCGCGAAGCGCAGTTCTCGTCGCTGCCCGACCGGATCGGCTTCGCGTCGGTAGTCGTCTATTCGTCGAGCGTCGCGGTTGCGCTCTATTACGGCGGGATCGGCACGCTGCCGTGGGTGCTCGCGCGCGGCGAGGGCGAGGCGGCCGAGCGGATCGTGCGGCTCGCGCGCGACGCGCTGCGCCCGACGCTCGCGAACGCCGGCCTCGCGCACGCGCTGTACGAGAGCACGCCTGAAAAGGGCACGATCCAGCAGCAGCATTTCCGCGAGGTCGCGCAGTTGCTCAAGTGGGCGACCGGCGCGGCATGACGAGTACGACCCGTCGGGCCCGGAACGCCGGCATGCACGCGGTTCGCCGATGCGCCGTGATATGGACCCGTTTCCGGCTCGCCAAAGCGATCGCACGTCGGGCTTGACGCGGTTTTTTTTCCGGATTTGTCCGACATTCACCCATGAATTATTGCTGATTTATTTCTTCGTAATATGGCTCGACCGTTAGCCGGGCGGCGGGCTGCGAGGTAGCGCCGCCGCTGACGGACCAGGTCAATAGGGGCAGACAAATCAAATGTGCGGAATCGACGGCTTTCTGAATAGCGTCGCCTTCGATGAGGAGACAGCGCGCGGCACGCTCGCGCGAATGACGGCGAGCATCGCGCATCGCGGGCCGGACGCGCAGGGCCTGTGGGTCGACCCGGAGGCCGGCATCGCGCTCGGTCACCGGCGGCTTGCGATCGTCGATCTGTCGGTCCACGGCCGGCAGCCGATGGCATCCGCGTGCGGCCGCTACCTCATGGTCTTCAACGGCGAAATCTACAACCATCGCGAGTTGCGCGCGGAGCTCGAGCGCGCGGGTCGCGCACCGGCGTGGCGCGGCCACTCCGACACCGAGGTGCTGATCGCGGCGATCGTCGCGTGGGGCGTCGAGGCGACGCTGCGGCGCGCGACCGGCATGTTCGCGTTCGCGCTGTGGAACCGCGCGTCGCGGGTGCTGACGCTCGCGCGCGACCGGATCGGCGAGAAGCCGCTCTACTACGGCCGGATCGGCGATGCACTGGTGTTCGCGTCGGAGCTGAAGGCGCTGCGCGGCTACCCGGGCTTCGACGGCACGATCGATCGCGACGCGCTGTGCCTGTACCTGCGCCAGTCGAGCGTGCCGGCGCCGCATACGATCTATCGCGGCATCAGCAAGCTGCCGCCGGGCACCTTCATCCAGTTCGAGCATGCGCGCGACACGCCGCGCGTGCGCGCGTACTGGACGCTCGAGCAGGCGATCGAAGCGGGCCGCGAGCGGCCGTTCGAGGGCAGCGCCGACGAGGCCGTCGGGCAGCTCGACGCGGTTCTGCGCCAGGCGGTTGCGCGGCAGATGGAAGCCGACGTGCCGCTCGGCGCGTTCCTGTCGGGCGGTATCGATTCGTCGGCGATCGTCGCGCTGATGCAGGCGCAGTCGGCGAACCCGGTCGACACGTTCACGATCGGCTTTCACGAGGCCGGTTACGACGAAGCCGGCTATGCGAAGGCGGTTGCGCGCCATCTCGGCACGCGCCACACCGAGCTCTACGTGACGGCCGACCATGCGCTCGGCGTCGTGCCGAAGCTGCCGACGATCTACGACGAACCGTTCTCCGACGCCTCCCAGATTCCGACCTTCCTCGTGTCCGAGCTGACGCGTCGGCACGTGAAGGTGAGCCTGTCCGGCGACGGCGGCGACGAGCTGTTCGGCGGCTATACGCGCTATTTTCTGACGCCGCGCCTGTGGCGCAAGCTGCATCGCGTGCCGGCGGCGGTGCGCGCGCGGATCGCCGCCGCGCTGCACGCGCTGCGCCCCGATCACGCGGACCAGCTCGCGGCGGTCGCGCAGGGCGCATGGGGCGGCGTGGAAGCGCGCGACTCGGCGACCCGCATCGGCGACCGGTTGCACAAGCTCGGCCACGTGATGACGGCCGAGAGCCGCATCGGGCTGTACCGGCTGCTGATGTCGTCGGTGCATCATCCGGAGCGCATCGCGCTCAGCGGCCAGGAGCCGCCGACGGCGCTCGATACGGTGTCCGCATGGCCCGCGAACCTGAGCTTCGCCGAGCAGGCGATGGCGATCGACACGCTCACGTACCTGCCGACCGACATTCTCGCGAAGGTCGACCGCGCGGCGATGGCGGTCAGCCTCGAGACGCGCATGCCGTTCCTCGACCATCACGTCGTCGAATTCGCGTGGCGGCTGCCCGCGTCGGTGCGCTTGCCGGAAGGGCAGTCGAAGGCGCTGCTGCGCCGGCTGCTTTACCAGTACGTGCCGCCGGCGCTGATCGATCGGCCGAAGCAGGGCTTCTGCGCGCCCGTCGATCACTGGCTGCGCGGTGCATTGCGCGACTGGGCCGACGCGCTGCTGCAGCCGTCGCGGCTGCGCAGCGAGGGCTTCTTCGATGCGGAGGCCGTCGAGCGGCTGTGGCGCCAGCATCAGGCGGGCCGGATGAACTGGCAGCACCAGCTGTGGACGGTGCTGATGTTCCAGGCGTGGCTGGAACATCAGCGTGCCGCATGAAGCGGGGTGACCGGGCGAGCCGCGTCATGTCGTGCGGCGTGTTCGGCGCTTGCTTACTGGTCGAGGCACCGCACGCACAGCCGCTTCGCCTGGCTCGCCGACAAGCCGCGGCACATCATCACGACCGGTCGCGCATGGCACGACGGCGCGTCGGCGGAGGCCGCGGGCGACGCGAGCCTGCGCGCGCGCTCGGGCGGTGTGGTCGCGGCCGCGTCCATGCGCCGTTGTCGCGCGGGCGGCGGCATGTCGCGCACCACCGGGATCGGTTCGACGCCGCCTTCGCGCGCGTTGCGCTGCGCGCTCGCGACGACGCGGCTCACATAGCCGCTCGAGAACCCGGTCGTGAAGTTGCCGCTGTAGTAGCACGACAGCGCCGCGCGTAGCGCGGCCTGCGCGGGGCGGCCGGTGATCGACGAGCGCGCGAAGCATTCGGTCAGGATCGCGCCGCCCGCCCGCAGGTTGCGGCACGGTTCGAACATCGTCGTGTCGTCGAGGCCGTATTTCGCGAAGTTTCGTTCGTTGACCTGAGCGAGGCCGACGCTGTAGCTGAAACCGCGCGCGGCCAGCTCGCTTGCGGTTGCGCGTGCTTCGTCGAGCGACGCGGGCTGGCGCGTCAGGTGGCCGCCGACCACGCCGATCGCATACGGATTGAAGCCGGATTCGGTGCGCACGAGCGCGGCGAGCGTGTCGGGATCGACGTTCGGTGCGCAGGCGCGCGCGAGCTGCGCGAAGCCTGCGGCGCTGCCCGCCGCGTGCGCGCCGCGCGGCTGCATGCCCGCGCATGCGAGCGTCAGCGCGAGCATCGCGCACAGGCTCGCGGCGACGCCGCGCGGGCCGCGCGCGCTCATCCCGCCCCCGCCACGCGATACGACAGCACGAGACCGTGCACGAGCAGCGACCAGCCGTCGAGCGCGACGAACAGCAGCAGCTTGAACGGCACCGAGATCGTCGTCGGCGAGATCATCTGCATGCCTAATGCGAGCAGGATGTTCGCGACCAGCAGGTCGACGACGATGAACACGATGTAGATCACGAAACCGATCTGGAATGCCTTCGTCAGCTCGGCGAGCGTGAAGCTCGGCACCAGCACGAGCAGGTCGTCGTCCTTGATGCCGTCCGCGCGGTTCTTCGGCCAGACCGACGTCGCGGTGCGCACGAAGAATTCGCGGTCGCGCTGCCGCGTGTGCGACACCAGGAAATCCTTGACCGGCGGCAGCGCGGCATCGGCGAGCGCGCCGATGTCGGCGGTCGACAGTTGGCCCGATGCGTCGAAGTGGCGGGCCTGCAGTGCGTCGCGGATCGACATCCCGACCGGCGCCATGATGAACAGCGACAGGATCAGCGCGATGCCGTTGAGCACGAGGTTCGGCGGCACCTGCTGGATCCCGAGCGCGGAGCGCAGCAGGCCGAGCACGACCACGAGCTTCGTGTAGCTCGTCACCATCAGCGCCGCGAACGGCGCGATGCCGAGCGCGGCGATCACCGCGATCAGCGCGACCGGATTCGGCAGGCTGCCCATCGTTCAGCGCTCGCGCGGCGCGGGCTGCGTCAGCGTGACGACGCGCACGCCGAGCTTCTGGCCGACCGCGATCAGATGGCCGGTGCCGATCAGCATCCCGTTCGCGACGAGATGGATCACGCTCTGGTTGATGCCTTGCTGCAGTTCGATCACCGCGCCGGGCTGCAGCGTGCCGAGTTCGCCGAGCGGGATCGACGTGGGCGGCAATTCGAAGCGCAGGTCGACCGCGAGGCCGTCGAGCGAGCGCGGTGCAACGTCGGCCGACGCATCGTGCGCGGTCGCGGTGGCGGGCGGGGTGTCGGTGCGGGTCGGTTCCAAAGGCATCTCCCTGATTCGTTCGACGGTCAGCCGGTTCCCCGACGGCCGTCCGGTGATCTCCCACGCCGGCGCGGCCGTTACCCGCGCCACGCACAGCAGGTTCTGCTCGTGCGCGCGCCAGCGCTCGATCGCGATGATGTCGCCACTGACGACGTCGGCCAGCTCGGCCATCGTCAGCTCGGTCCGGCCGATCTCGAATACCAGCGGCACCGGCAGGCTTGCATACGCGGCGCGCGTGTCGGGTCGCGTGGCCGCCGGCGCCGCGAAGAACACCGCGAGCGCGTCCGGCGCATCGAACAGCAGCGCGCCGTGGCAGCGCCATGCGCCGTCGGCGCGACGCAGTTCGAAACGCAGCGCGGCCGGCGCGGTGGGCCACGAGGGCACGCTCGCCGGCGGCGGCAGCAGTTCCACGCGCTGCCGTGTCGCGGCCTGCAGCACGGCCGCGAGCGGCGCGGCGAGGTCGGCGAGCAGCGCCGCGCGGATCACGGGCGGTACGGCCGGGTCGGCCGCGTCGCCGAGCCATGCGCTTTCCGCGACCGGATCGATCCACAGCGTGCCGGCGGCCGGGCCGATGACGAAGCGGTACGCGTGCGCGTCGGCGGCCGGTTCGGCGTCGACGCGCCAGCGCACCTCGTACGCGTGTTCGCCGAGCGTGACCGGGACCGCGCCCGTGGCGCCATATGCATGCGACAGCCCGCGCGCGGCGGCGGCGGACAGGCGCGGCAGCCAGGGCGACGCGTCGAGCGCGACCGCGGCCGGCGGGGGCGGGATGGCGGGCGGGGTGGCAGCGGCGGGCGAGGCCCGGTTCGCGGCGTCGCCGGCGTCGGCATTCGTCAGGGACAGCGCAGGCACGGCGGGATCGGGGCGGATTCGGCGGTTGGTTCGACGGGTCGTTGGGGCCGGCGGCGCAGGGGGCGCGCGGCTGCTGCGTCGATTGTAGGGACGGCGCCGGCCGCGTGCCGCGCCGGAATCCGTAGTCGCGCGCATCCGCCGGCCGCGCGGGCGGCGGCGAGCTACGAAGCCTGCTGCGCGGCGGCGTGGCCGCGTGCGGCGCGTCGCGCGCACAAAGGCAACCGCCGCCCGGAGGCGGCGGTCGTGGCGCGGCGGGGCACGTGTGCCGGGCCGCGAGGCGCCGCACGGCGGACGTGCGGCGCGGTGGGGAGTCTTGCCGGCGCGCCGCGCGGTGGCGGCGCGCGCGTGAGCCGTTACGCGTTACGCGTAGTCGGCAGCCAGCGCCTGCTGCGGCGCGGCGCGCAGGATCGGCGCCGCGTCGTGGCGCTCGACGTGCGTCATGGCCGCGCCGAACAGCACCAGCCGATAGCCGACCGCATAGATCGGGATGATCCGCAGGTTCTTGTCGTGATCGAGCTGCAGCTTCGAACGGATGCGCGAGATGTGGGTGTCGAGCGTGCGCGACGACACGCCGAGCTCGCGGCCCCAGACCGCTTCCTGGATCGCTTGCCGCGGCACGATCTTGTTCATGTTGTCGAGCAGGAATTCGACGACGTCGAATTCACGCGGCGTGACGTCGACGACTTTGTTGTCGATTTCGATCGTGCGGCGCACGAAGTTGATTTTTATGTTGTCGATGTACAGGTATTTGCAATCCATGTTGGCCCTCGCATGTCCGTAAAGGAGTGTTTGCGGGTCATGTACCGCAACTTCCGGGCCAGGGATGGTCTGTCACGCATCGACGGGCGGTGGGGGCGGGGCTGGCGGCGCGCCGGCCTTGAATCTAAAAGAATTTTTAACGCGGGACGCGCGCCGCGCTTCGGAAGGGTCGGAGCAACATTGAAGGATTGTTACGTAGCATCCGGCGGGAACGTTACGGACGTTACGGGTGGTGTTACGTGGGGGGAATGCGCCAACGGCAGGCGACGCGTTCGCGCGGCATGGCGCAAAATCGAGCAAAATCAACCCTGCATTGAACCCTACATCAAACCAAACCATGAATCATTGAAAACGTATATAAATCATGGATATAAGTCGCTATAATCGGCGACATGAAACCCTACATTCAACCCGACATCGAACCTTCCGACGAAGCATGACAAGCGTTGCCACCTTCGAACCGCTGTTTCCCGAGGACCGTGTCCTCGATCCGCTGCTTGATCAGGCCGGCCAACTCGTCGATTCGTCGCAACGGTTGCTCGCGGTGAGGGATACGCCATTGGCACGCGCGCTCGTTCCGCAGTTGCGCGCAATGAATTCGTACTATACGAACAAGATCGAAGATCAGCATACGACCCCCGCCAAGATCGAGGCCGCGCTTCATCGGGATTATTCGACCGATATCGTCGAGCGCAAGAAGCAGCGCTTCGCGGTCGCTCATATCGCAACTGAAGCCGCGTTCGAGGAAGAATGGGGCGACCTTCCGCTCGCCGCGCTATTTGAGCCTGCGCGCATTTCCGCCATCCACGAGCGGTTCTTTTCGTGTCTTCCTGCAGATGAGCGAATCACCGACGATGGTCAAATCGTTGTTCCGGGCGAGCTTCGGCGCTCCGATGTGACGGTCGGGCGTCATCTGGCACCGGAGCCTGAGATGATCGAGCCGTTGCTTCAGGCCTGGGCCACGCGTTACGCCCGTATCCGCGCGAGGGAGTATCAAGTAATCGGGATCGCTTGCTCGCATCATCGCCTGGCGTGGGTGCATCCGTTCATGGACGGTAACGGCAGGGTTGCGCGTCTGCATTCGCATCTTGGACTGCGCGCTGCCGATCTCACCCACGGGCTGTGGTCACCGCTTCGCGGATTGGCGCGCGAGCATGAGCAGTATTACGCGAGGCTGAGCGAAGCCGATCAATCCCGGCGCAATGATCTGGACGGTCGGGGCAATCTGTCTCAGGAAGGGCTCGTCAGATTCGCGCGGTTCTTTCTGGCCTGTTGTGAGGATCAGGTCGGATTCATGGTGCGTATGACGGAATTCGACGGAGTCACCGGACGCATGCTCGATCTATTGCGGTACCTCGAATTCAATCCATGGAGCATCCGTTCGGAAAAGTCCGTCATCAAGGCGGAAGCCGTTGCGCTGGCCATGGAATTCGTCGCACTGCGTCGCGCCGTCACGCGCGCGGAATTCACGCAGATGCTGGGGGTCAGTGACGTGCTGGCACGCCGCATCGTTCGATCGCTGCTCGATTTCGGGCTTCTGACTTCTCCTTCGCACCGCGGTGAGCTTTCCTTCGGGCTGCCGCTGGCGGCACTGCGATTTCTTTTCCCCAGGCTTTGGCCGGAAGTCGAACAGGAGTGACCGGTCCGGCGTGATCGTGTCGCGTGCCGCAGGTGCCAGCGCGATAAAAAACCGGCCGCGCAACGTTCCCGTCACGCGGCCGAGCCGGCCTTTCTTCGTTCTTGGCGTCAAGCCTTCGCGGTGTCGCCCGAATCGAACGGCAGCACGTAATGCCGCTTGCCGGTCGCCGCGAAGATCGCGTTGGCGACCGCCGGGCCCACCGGTGCGACGCCCGGCTCGCCGACGCCGGTCGGCGCCTCGGCCGACGGCACGATATACACCTCGACCTTCGGCATCTCCGCCATCCGCAGCACGTGATAGCCGTCGAAGTTGCGCTGCTCGACCTGGCCGTCCTTCAGCGTGATCGCGCTGTGCAGCGCGGCGCCGAGCCCGAAGCCGATGCCGCCTTCCATCTGCGCGGCGACGATGTCGGGGTTGATTGCGATCCCGCAGTCGACCGCGCACACCACGCGTTCGACCTTCACCTTGCCGTCGGCGTCGACCGACACTTCCGCGACCTGAGCGACATAGCTCTTGAACGCCTCGGCCACCGCGATCCCGCGCCCGCGGCCCTTCGGCAGCGGCTTCGCCGGATCCCAGCCGGCCTTCTGCGCAGCCAGCTCGAGCACGGCGCGCATTCGCGGCTCCTTCGCGAGCAGGTCGCGGCGGAACAGGTACGGATCCTTGCCGGCCGCGTGCGCGGCTTCGTCGATGAACGCCTCGACCGCGTACGCGGTGTGCGAACTGCCGACCACGCGCCACCACAGCACGGGCAGGCCGACCTTGGTGGTCGTGAGTTCGACCGATACGTTCGGCACCGCGTACGGCAGGTTCGCCGCGCCCTCGACCGACGTCGCGTCGATCCCGTTCTTGACCATGAACGCCTCGAACGGCGTGCCGGCGAGGATCGACTGGCCGACGATCCGGTGGCGCCAGCCGACCAGCTTGCCGTCCGAGGTCAACCCCGCGTCGAGCTTGTGGAAGTACATCGGGCGATAGAAGCCGCCCTGGATGTCGTCCTCGCGCGTCCACTGCAGCTTGACCGGCTTGCCGTCCGCGCCGAGCGCCTTCGCGATCGACACGGCCTCGACCACATAGTCCGACCACGCGTTCGCGCGGCGGCCGAAGCTGCCGCCCGCGTACAGCGTGTGGATCTGCACCTGCTCGGGCTTCAGGCCCGCGACCCGGGCGGCGTTGCCCTGGTCGACCGTCTGGAACTGGTCGCCGGCCCAGATCTCGCAGCTGTTCGCGCTCAGCTTGACGACCGCGTCGAGCGGCTCCATCGGCGCGTGCGCGAGATACGGGAATTCGTATGTCGCGCTGACCTTGCGCGCGGCACCCGCGATCACCGCGTCGGCGTCGCCGTCCTTGCGCGCCGATGCGCCGGGCTTCGCCGCGAGCTGCCGGTACTCGCGCATGATCTCGGCCGAGCCGCGCTTTTCGGCGTTCGTTTCGTCCCAGTCGATCTTCAGCGCGTCGCGGCCCTGTTTCGCGGCCCAGAAACCGGTCGCGACGACCGCGACGCCGCCCGGCACCTGCACGACCGACACCACGCCCGGCACGGCCTTCGCGGCCGTCGCATCGAACGACTTGACCGTCGCGCCGAAGCGCGGCGGGCGCTGCAGCAGCGCGATGCGCATGCCGGGGAAGGTCGTGTCGAGCGTGAAATGCGCAGTGCCGTTCGACTTGGCCGACCCGTCCACGCGCGGGATGCGATGGCCGATCAGCTTGAAGTCGGCCGGCTGCTTCAGCGTGACCTTGTCGGGCACCGGCAGTTTCGACGCGTCGGCGACCAGCGTGCCGTACGCGGCCGTCTTGCCGCTCTTCGCGTGCGTGACGACGCCGTTGGCGGTGGTCAGCTCGCCGGCCGGCACCTTCCAGCGCGCCGCCGCGGCCGACACGAGCATCGCGCGGGCCTTGCCGCCCGCTTCGCGCAGTTGCTGCCACGAGTTCGACATGGCCGAGCTGCCGCCCGTGCCCTGCATCGTGCCGAACGCGAGATTCGCGTAGCGTTTCGCGTCGGCCGGCGCGCTTTCGACGCGTACGCTCGACCAGTCGGCGTCGAGCTCCTCGGCGACGATCGTCGCGATGCCCGTGTACGCGCCCTGGCCCATTTCAACGTGTTTCGCGATGACGGTGACCGCGCCGTCGGGCGTGATGCGCAGGAATGCGTTCGGCGCGAAGTCGGCGGCGGGGGCCGTCGCGGCGAGCGCGCGGCGGCCGAGGCCGGCCCATTCGAAACCGATCGTCAGGCTGACGGCGGCCGCGGCGCCCGCGGCCTTCAGAAACGTGCGGCGCGACGGCCGCACCGAATCGCGATTGTCGAGTTCGATCGTCATGGTCAGGCTCCCAGCGTCGCGGCCGCGTCGTGGATCGCGGCCCGGATGCGGGCGTAGGTCGCACAGCGGCAGATGTTGCCGTTCATCGCGGCGTCGATGTCCGCGTCGGTCGGCTTCGGGTTCTGTTCGAGCAAGGCGGTGGCCGACATGATCTGGCCGGACTGGCAATAGCCGCACTGCGGCACCTGCAGCTTCACCCAGGCGGCCTGAACGGCCTGCGCGGGCTTGCTCTGCAGGCCTTCGATCGTGGTGACGTGCTTGCCCGCGATGCCGGCGAGCGGCAGCACGCACGAGCGCACCGCCTGGCCTTCGAGATGGACGGTGCACGCGCCGCACTGCGCCATGCCGCAGCCGAACTTCGTGCCGGTCAGCCCCGCGTGCTCGCGGATCGCCCAGAGGACGGGCATCGACGGATCGGCGTCGAGCGTGACGTTCTTGCCGTTGAGGACAAACGATGTAGGCATGTTGGTATGTCTCCATGGGGAAAACCCGGCATGAGCCCGGTTAGCGGGCAGTGTGCGCGAGCGCGCGTTTTTTGCGTCTACCCAATCCTGCAAATTTATTGAACAATCCTGCAAATCCCCGGCGCGGCGGCGAGCGATTCGCTATGCTCGCGCGATTCGGGGAAACGAAGCGAGGAACCCGTCATGGACATGACCGATATCGCGGCGGCGCGCGAATCCGGGCGGCGCGAACTGGCATCGCTGATCGCCCGCTTCGCGCCGACCGACGGCTCCCACTCGACGGCGGTGCCGGCGCTGATGCTGCACCGGCACGGGCATCCGGTCGATCTCGGCTGCGGCGTGTCGCGCGCCGCGCTGGTGATCGCCGCGCAGGGCGCGAAGCGTGTGATCGTGGGCGGCCAGGCTTACGAATACGACACGCGGAACTGCCTGATTGCGTCGATCGACTTGCCGATTCTCTCGCGCGTCACGCAGGCGTCGCCGGACGCGCCTTACCTGTGCCTGTCGCTCACGCTCGATCCGCAGCGCATCGTCGAACTCGCGGCCGAGATGCGGCTGCCGGAGCCGGATGCCGGCCCCGAAGGCGAGGGCATCGCGCTTGCCGAGCTGACGCCGCCGCTGTTCGATGCCGCGCTGCGGCTGTTGCGGCTGCTCGATACGCCGGCCGACATTCCGGTGGTCGCGCCGCTGATCGAAAAGGAGCTGCTGTACCGGCTGATGACGAGCGGGCAGGGTACGCGGCTGCGGCACATGGCCGTCGCCGGCAGCCAGACGCACCGGATCGCACGCGCGATCGAATGGATCCGCGATCACTACGCGGAGCCGATGCGCGTCGACACGCTCGCGCAGGCGGTCAACATGAGCGTCTCGTCGCTACACCATCACTTCAAGCATGTGACCACGCTGAGCCCGCTGCAGTATCAGAAGCAGCTGCGGCTGCACGAAGCGCGGCGGTTATTGCTGCGGCAGGGCGGGGACGTCGGGTCCGTGGCCGCGACCGTCGGCTATGAAAGCGCGTCGCAGTTCAGCCGCGAATACAGCCGGCTGTTCGGCGCGCCGCCGATGCGCGACGTCGTGCATCTGCGCAAGAAGGAATTGCTCGGCACATAGCGGCGGCGCGGTTCATTTCGATTGCATCGCGCGTGGCTCCGCCGCGCGATGCGCGGTCTGCCGAGTGAGCCTGCAGCGGTTCCTGCGCGATCGAGGCGATCCACGACCATGCATGGCCCGGCAACGTGCGCGAACTGATCAACCGGATCCGCTTCGCTGTCGTGATGACGAATGGCCCGCTGATCTCGGCCGTCGACCTCGAACTGAACCAGTACACGTCGCACCGGTCGCCGACGCTCGCGGAATTGCCCCGTCAGGCCGAGCGGCGCACGATCGAGGAAACGCTGTTGCGGCATCGGCGCCAGCATGCCGACGTCGCGGCGGAACTCGGCGTCGCGCGCGCCGGCCCGTGGCGTCAGGCCGGCCGTTCGAAGCCCGATTCGACCCAGCGTGCGGCACTGGCCTTGTCGAGCTTGAACCCGGCGGAGACCTTCGCGTCGGCCAATAGCTCGCCGTACGGGTCGAACGCCTTCAGTTGCGCATACGGCTCGAACTCGTCCGGCACGATGTCGAGCGTGACCGACACATCCTGTCCGTCGTCGTCCTGCACCGTCACTTCCTTGTGCAGCATCGCACGGCGTTGCTGCTCGTGTCGCATCAGCACCTCGGTCGCGGTCTTCACCAGCGTGCGGAACGCATTGGCGTCCATCGGCTTCGGATTCTTCTTGTCGCGACCCATCGTCCACGGGCCGACGAGCGCGGGCTCGGCTTCGCCGTCCTTGATCATCTCGACGGCCCAGCCGTCGTCGTCCTCGTTCTTGATGATGCGGGCCGTCCAGCCGTTGTCGCGCCAGAGGCCGTCTTCGTGGATGGTGTCGTCGTCGGATTGCAGATCGGATTCGGTCATGGGGGAAGCGGGAGTACAAGCAGCCGGCGAACGGGCGGGCGCGCGGCCGGGAATGGCGCGCTGCCGCTGGCCGGTCGCCCGGAGTGGCATGCAAAGGCCGCAATTTTACCCCGCGGGCCGTCCGTGCGGCCCGCGCGACCCGCAACGTCGGCCGTCCGGCCGACCCCGGCCGCCGCCGGACGGTCGGACCGGCGCCGATCTCAAACTCGTATCACGCCTGCGCGGACCAATTCAGACGGCGCCCCATATCCCGGCCGCGCGTTGCTGCCTAGAATGATGTTCGGGATAAAAATATCCTGAACGTCGATTCAATGCCGATCCGGCCGCGCTCGCATTCCGCGTCGTGCGGCCCGGCGAAACTTGTGGAACTGCGCATGGGGAAATTCAGAATTCGCACTGTTTTCGCGTACGACTCGCCGCTGACGCTCGCGGGCATGGAGCACATTGCCGGCGACGCGTGCGCGATCGATCTGGTCGGCGTCTCCCGGACCCCGGGCGATCTGATCGAGGCACTCGGCAGCGTCGATTGCGACATCGTGCTGGTCGATTATCCGATTCACGGCGACGCGCAGATGGACGGTCTCGCACTGTTCGACTGGCTGCACAGCACGCGCCCGAACGTCGGGGTCGTCGCGCTGGTCGGGAACGAGAATCCGGTGCTCTTCCGCTCGATTCTCGCGAAAGGCGGCGCGAGCCTCGTCAGCAAGTTCGACGAAGTCGGTCACATCGTCACCGCGATTCATTCGAGCTACAGCGGCGGGCGCTATCAGTCGCCGCTCGTCCGGCGTGCGCTCGATGCAGTCGCCGAGCACGACCAGGCGCCGGTGAAACTGTCGACGCGCGAGATCGAGGTGATGCGCCTTTATCTGGCCGGCCTGCCGATCAAGACGATCGCGCAGCGGTTGAACAAGGGCAAGCAGACGGTCAGCGCGCAGAAGATCAGCGCGATGAAGAAGCTCGGCGTGACCAACGACATCGAGCTGGTCCAGCGGGCGGCCGGGATGGGGTTCGGCGGTTTCAAGGCCATGAGCCGTCCGGGCGGAGCGGGGTAAGCGTGGAAGAAGCGCGGGATGGGCCTGGGTCGTGCGGGGCCGGCCGCGCATTGCCGGCCGGTCGAGTGAAATCCGTCGGCATCCGGCGAGATGCCGACGGACGAGGCGACGTCAGGCCGGCAATGCGAATCGCGTGACGGCGTCGCGCAGCGCCTCGGCCTGATCGCGCAGCGAATGCGCGGCGGCCGCGGCCTCCTCGACGAGTGCCGCGTTCTGCTGCGTGACCTGATCCATCTCGCCGACCGCGCGGTTGACCTGCTCGATCCCCGCGCTCTGCTCGCGCGACGCATGGCTGATCTCGTCGAGGATCTCGTTCACGCGCCGCACCGACTGCACGATCTCGGCCATCGTCTCGCCCGCGTGCGTGACGAGCGTCGCGCCGTGCTCGACGGTTTCGTTCGACGACACGATCAGCGACTTGATCTCCTTCGCGGCCGTCGCCGAGCGTTGCGCGAGCGAGCGCACCTCGGCCGCGACCACCGCGAAGCCGCGGCCCTGTTCGCCCGCGCGCGCCGCTTCGACGGCCGCGTTCAGCGCGAGGATGTTGGTCTGGAACGCGATGCCGTCGATCACGCCGATGATGTCGCCGATCTTGTGCGAGCGGTCGGTGATCTCGTTCATCGTCCGCACCACGTCGTCGACCACCTCGCTGCCGCGCGTCGCGACCTGCGCGGCCTGGCCCGCGAGCGTCGCGGCCTGGGCGGCGCTGTCGGCGTTCTGCTTCACGTTCGCGGTCATCTGGTCCATGCTCGACGCGGTCTGCACGAGCGCGGCCGCCTGTTCCTCGGTGCGCTGCGACAGATCGGTGTTGCCCGATGCGATCTCGCTCGCGCCGACATTGATGTTCTCCGTGCCCGTCCGCACGCGCGATACCATGTCGATCAGCCCGTTCTGCATCGTATGCAGTGCATGCAGCAGGCTGCCGCGGTCGTCTTGCTTCACGCTCACGCGCGCGGTCAGGTCGCCCTGCGCGATACGCTGCGCGGCATCGAGCGCCACTTCGAGCTCGCCGCCGAGGTTCGCGCGCACGCTTTTCAGCACGAGCACCATCACGGCGGTCGCGATCGCGCCGAGCACGGCCGTGATCGCGAGCCAGCGGCCGACGCTCGCGAGCACGGCCGAACGCACGTCGTCCATGTACATGCCCGTCACGAGATACCAGTCCCACGGCGCGAAGCGCTGCACCGCGCTGGTCTTGTCCTGCGGCTTGTCGGCGCCCGGCTTCGGCCACAGATACTCGACGAAACCCTTGCCGCCCTCCATGTTGCCGGCTTTCACGATTTCGACGAACAGATGTTTGCCGTTCGGATCCGTGAAATTCGACACGTCCTTGCCGTTGAGCTCGGTCTTGATCGGATGCATCACGATCGCCGGCTTCGAATCGTTGATCGACACGTATCCGTCGGTGCCGTAGCGCATCGCCGCGATCGCCTCCAGCGCCTTCTGCTTCGCGTCCGCTTCCGGCAATGCGTTCTGTTGCGACAGCTTGTAGTAGTGGTCGGCGACGTTCGTCGCCTGCGCGACCAGCGACGCAAGCTGGTCGCGGCGGTCCGTGATCATCGATGCGCGCGTCTGCCACGCGCCGATGCCGGCGATCACGAGCAGGCCGAGCCACAGGATGACGATCATCGAGGCGAGTTTCTGGTTCAGGGAAAGGGTGCGCATGGATAGTGAGGTCGGTCGGTCGAACAAGCGCGCCGGAACGGCGTGACGGGATAATTCTTTGACGGCGTGAAACGGACGTTGCCGTAGGCGGGAAATCCCTTAGAAACGGCGGCGGCGCAATACCGTCGAGCGCGGTGCGGGTATCTATGCATATACATATCCGGCATCGCTATACTGTCGGGCGATGGCGGTTGCGCGCCGTGCCCCGATGGTCGGGCGAACGGCGGCGGCGTCGAACGAACCCGAAAGGAGGCAACGATGCGAATTCTGGTGGTGGGAGCCGGCGCGGTCGGCGGATACTTCGGTGGCCGGCTCGCGGCGGCGGGGCGCGACGTGACGTTCCTGGTGCGCGACGGTCGAGCGGCCGCGCTCGCGCGCGACGGGCTCGTCATCCGCAGCCCGCGCGGCGACCTGACGCTCGCGAACGTGCAGACGCTGCGCGCGAGCGACGCAGCCGCGCCGTTCGACCTGGTGCTGCTGAGCTGCAAGGCGTACAGCCTCGACGATGCAATCGCATCGTTCGCGCCGTTCGTCGGGCCGTCGACGCTGATCCTGCCGATGCTCAACGGGATGCGTCATCTCGACGTGCTGCGCGACCGGTTCGACGCCGCGCAGGTGCTCGGCGGCCTGTGCGTGATCGCAGCCACGCTCGATCGCGAGCAGCGGATCGTGCACCTGAACGACACCGCAGGGTTGTCGTTCGGCGAACTCGCCGGCGGTGAATCGGCGCGCGTGCGCGCGGTGGCCGACGTCCTCGGCGGCGCGGGCTTCGATGCGACGCTCAGCGACGACATCGCCGCGCGGATGTGGGACAAGTGGGTATTTCTCGCGACGCTCGCGGCGAGCACGTCGCTGTTTCGCGGTTCGACCGGCGACATTCTCGCCGCACCGGACGGCCTCCACCTGCTCGAGACGATGCTCGACGAATGCAGCACGATCGCCACGCACAACGGTTACCGGCCCGATCCCGCCGCGGTCGAGCGGATGCAGCGGATGGTGCTGACGCCGTCGCCGCTGACCGCATCGATGCTGCGCGACGTCGAGAACCGCGCACGGGTCGAAGCCGATCACGTGATCGGTGACCTGCTTGCGCGCCGCGACCCGCGGACGGCGGATGCGTTGTCGTTGCTGCGGATCGCGTACAACCACCTGAAGGCGTACGAGGTGCGTGTCGCGCGGGAAGGCGCGGCGGCGTAGCCTCGGCAGCGGCCGTGTTCCGGCGTGCGCGCACTTCCCGCGGTGTTCGGCCGACGGGGGTGCCGCACTGCACAATTTTGCATTTCGTGTCCCTTTCCACCCGCAGCCCGCAAAAAAGTATCGAAAATCAGGCGTAAAGTTGGTGGAGCCGCGCACGCGATCGACCTACATTGCTTCCCATGCGACCGGTCGCGTTGCCGCACGACTCACGCGGCGAACGAGGCGCACCGCCGAGCGGCCCGGCCAGCGAGACATGGGAATGGAGACGCCAGGATGATGCATCCCGATCTGGAAGTGGTCGACGTGCGACGCGACGAGTCGTTCAAGGTCTGGTCGCACGGCTATCCGTACCGCACGATCCGCTGGCATTTCCATCCCGAATTCGAACTGCACCTGATCGTCGCGACGAGCGGCAAGTATTTCGTCGGCGACCATATCGGCTCGTTCGGCCCCGGCCATCTCGTGCTGCTCGGCCCGAACCTGCCGCACAACTGGGTCAGCGACATGGCCGAAGGCGAAACCGTCGAGCGCCGCAATCTGGTGATCCAGTTCGATCCGTCGTTCGTGCGCCGCTGCATGGACGCGTTTCCCGAATGCCGCGACGCGCAGGCGCTGCTCGACGACGCGCGGCGCGGCGTCGGCTTCGACGACGTCACGAGCGCCGCGATCGCGCCGCTGTTCGACGAATTGCTGACCGCGCGCGGGATGCGTCGCATCGCGCTGTTCATGACGATCCTCGAGCGGCTGTGCAGCGCGGCCGAACGCACGCTGCTCGCGAGCCCCGCGTACGACCAGGCGCACGTGACGCCGACGCGGCTCAGCCACGCGCTGTCGTACATCGGCAAGAACCTCGCGTCCGAGCTGCGCGAATCCGATCTCGCGCAATTGACCGGGCAGAGCGTCAGCGCATTCTCGCGCGCGTTCCATCGCCATACCGGGTTGCCGTTCGTCCAGTACGTGAACCGGCTGCGGATCGAATCCGCATGCCAGATGCTGCTTGCCGACGACGCGAACATCACCGACATCTGCTTCCAGGCCGGCTTCAACAACGTGTCCAACTTCAACCGCCAGTTCCGCGCGGTGAAGGGGATGGCGCCGACCGAATTCCGCGCGCTGCAGCGGTTGAACGCGCGCAGCCGGGAACTCGCGCTGCACGCGGCGCCCACCGGCAATCCGATGCCGCCGCGCGTGGTCACGCCCGGCGCACGCGGGCTCGTACCGCAGCCCGGATGATCGCCGGGCGTTCGTCCGCCTGACTTTTCCTTGCCGTTTCACCCAGCCCATCGCGCCGTTCGCGTCGCGAGGGGCTCGCTCACCCACGAAAAAACCGCACATAACCGGAGACACCGTCATGACGCACGCATCGCCCGCTTCATCCCGCCGCCGCGCCGCACGCATCGCGGCCGTTGCCGCGGCAGCTGTCGCAGCCTGGTTCCCGATGGTCACGCATGCGGCGCCGCTGCGGATCGGCATGACCTTCCAGGAGCTGAACAATCCGTATTTCGTGACGATGCAGAAGGCGTTGAACGACGCGGCCGCGTCGATCGGTGCGCAGGTCGTCGTGACCGACGCGCATCACGACGTCAGCAAGCAGGTGAGCGACGTCGAGGACATGCTGCAGAAGAAGATCGACATCCTGCTCGTGAATCCGACCGATTCGACCGGCATCCAGTCGGCGATCACGCAGGCGAAGAAGGCCGGTGCGGTGGTCGTGGCCGTCGACGCGAACGCGAACGGCCCGGTCGATTCGTTTGTCGGCTCGAAGAATTACGACGCGGGCGTGATGTCGTGCGAATACCTCGCGAAGGCGATCGGCGGCAGCGGCGAGGTGGCGATCCTCGACGGCATTCCGGTCGTGCCGATTCTCGAACGCGTGCGCGGCTGCAAGGCCGGCCTCGCGAAATTCCCGAACGTGAAGCTGGTCGACACGCAGAACGGCAAGCAGGAGCGCGCGACCGCGTTGTCGGTGACGGAGAACATGATCTCCGCGCATCCGAACCTGAAGGGCATCTTCAGCGTGAACGACGGCGGGTCGATGGGCGCGCTCGCCGCGATCGAGGGATCGGGCAAGGACATCAGGTTGACCAGCGTCGACGGCGCGCCCGAGGCGATCGCGGCGATCCAGAAGCCGAACTCGAAGTTCATCGAGACGACCGCGCAGTTCCCGGCCGACCAGGTGCGCATCGCGCTCGGCATCGCGATCGCGCGCAAGTGGGGCGCGACGGTGCCGAAGGCGATTCCGGTCGACGTGAAGGTCGTCGATCGCGGCAATGCGAAGGGATTCAGCTGGTGAGCGACGCGCAACGCGACGTGAAGGGCGGCGGCCCGGCCGACGCCCTTCGCACGGAGAAGCCGATGGACACGATACTGACGCTCAGTCACATCACGAAAAGCTTTCCGGGCGTGAAGGCGCTGTCGGACATTCACCTCGAGATCGCGCGCGGCGAGATTCATGCGCTGCTCGGCGAGAACGGGGCCGGCAAGTCGACGCTGATGAAGATCCTGTGCGGGATCCACCAGCCGGATACCGGCACGATCGAGATCGACGGCAGCGCGCGGCATTTCGCGAGTTATCACGACGCGGTCGCGGCCGGTGTCGGCATCGTGTTCCAGGAATTCAGCCTGATTCCGCACCTCGATGCCGTCGACAACCTGTTCCTCGGCCGCGAGCTGCGCACCCGCTGGGGTGTGCGCGATCGCACGCGGATGCGGCGCGTCGCGGCCGGCATCTTCGCGCGGCTCGGCGTGACGATCGATCTCGACGCGCCGCTACGCACGCTGTCGGTCGCGCAGCAGCAGTTCGTCGAGATCGGCAAGGCACTGTCGCTCGACGCGCGCATCCTGATCCTCGACGAACCGACCGCCACGCTCACGCCGGCCGAGGCAGAACATCTGTTCTCGATCATGCGCGAGCTGAAGCGGCAGGGTGTCGCGATGATCTTCATCTCGCATCACCTCGACGAGATTTTCGCGGTGTGCGATCGCATCACGGTGCTGCGCGACGGTCAGTATGTCGCGACCACCGACGTCGCGCGCACGGACGTCGAGCAGCTGGTGCGGATGATGGTCGGCCGCCGGCTCGAAAGCAGTTTCCCGCCGAAGCCGGCGTGCGCCACGGATGCGCCCGCCGTGCTCGAAGTCGACGCGCTGCAAATCGAACGCGACGGCCCGGTAAACCGCTTCAAACTGCATGCGGGCGAGATTCTGGGCTTCGCGGGGCTCGTCGGGTCGGGCCGGACCGAGACCGCGCTCGCGGTGATCGGCGCGACGCGCGCGCACCGCAAGGACGTGCGCGTGCGCGGCGCGGCGGCGAAGCTCGCCGATCCGGCCGACGCGCTGCGCGCGGGCATTGGCCTTCTGCCGGAGAGCCGCAAGACGGAAGGGCTCGTCACGTCGTTCTCGATTCGCGACAACATCTCGCTGAACAACCTCGGCAAGTACCGGTCGATGCGCTGGCTGATCGATCGCCGCGGCGAAGCGCGCACGACGCACGACGTGATGCGGCGCGTCGGCGTGAAGGCGCCGTCGATCCACACCGAGGTCGCGACGCTGTCCGGCGGCAACCAGCAGAAGGTCGTGATCGCGCGCTGGCTGAATCACCACGCGACGGTGCTGATCTTCGACGAGCCGACCCGCGGCATCGACGTCGGCGCGAAAGCGGAAATCTACGGGCTGATGCGCGAACTCACCGCGCGCGGCTACGCCATCATCATGATCTCGTCCGAGCTGCCGGAGATCGTCGGCATGTGCGATCGCGTCGCCGTGTTCCGGCAGGGCCGCATCGAGGCGACGCTCGAAGGCGACGAGATCGATCCCGACACGGTCATGACCCATGCCACGGCCGGCACGCGAGGAGCGACCCATGAACCTGCATGATTCTTCTTCCCCGTCTTCCCCGACACTCGCGGCCGCGGCCGGCGAGATGCCGCCGCCGCGCGCGATGTGGACGCAACTGCGGCGCTCGACGCTGTTCTATCCGTTCGTCGGGCTGGTCGTCGTGTGCATCGCGATGATGATCGCGAGCCCGAGCTTCCTGTCCGCCGCGAACCTCGAGAACGTGCTGCGCCAGGTGTCGATCAACGCGATCATCGCGGTCGGCATGACCTGTGTGATCCTGACCGGCGGGATCGACCTGTCGGTCGGTTCGGTCATGGCGCTGTCCGGCACGCTCGCGGCCGGGCTGATGGTCGCCGGTGTGAATGCGGTCGCTGCGCTCGCGATCGGCATCGCGGTGGGCTTCGGGTTCGGCTTTCTGAACGGCGTGTTCGTCGCGTTTGCGGGGATGCCGCCGATCATCGTCACGCTCGCGACGATGGGCATCGCACGCGGCCTCGCGCTGATCTACACGGGCGGCTATCCGATCGACGGGCTGCCCGACTGGGTCGCGTTCTTCGGCAGCGGCAAGGTGCTCGGCATCCAGGCGCCGGTGCTGATCATGCTGGTCGTCTATGCGATCGCGTGGCTGCTGCTCGATCGCATGCCGTTCGGCCGCTACGTGTATGCGATCGGCGGCAACGAACAGGCGACGCGGCTCACCGGCGTGCGCGTGGCGCGCGTGAAGCTGATCGTCTACACGCTGGCCGGGCTCACGTCTGCGCTTGCCGCGATCGTACTGACCGGGCGCCTGATGAGCGGGCAGCCGAACGCCGGCGTCGGCTTCGAACTGGACGCAATCGCGGCCGTCGTGATGGGCGGCACGTCGATCTCCGGCGGGCGCGGTGCGATCCTCGGCACGCTCGTCGGTGCGTTGCTGCTCGGCGTGCTCAACAACGGGCTGAACATGATCGGCGTGAACCCGTACGTGCAGAACGTGATCAAGGGCGGAATCATCCTGCTCGCGATCTACATCAGCCGCGAACGGTCGCGGTAACGATTCATTCATCAGACATCCGAATCATCAACGGAAGAGACAACTCATGACGACACCCGAAGCCCAGCCGCGCATGACCGCGGTGGTTTGCCACGGCCCCGAGGATTACCGCGTCGAGCAGGTTGCGAAGCCGCGCGCGGGCGCGAACGAGCTCGTGATCCGCATCGCCGCGTGCGGGATCTGCGCGAGCGATTGCAAATGCTATACGGGCGCGAAGATGTTCTGGGGCGGCCCAAGCCCGTGGGTGAAGGCGCCCGTGATTCCCGGCCACGAATTCTTCGGCTACGTGGAAGCGCTCGGCGACGGCGCGGCCGAGCATTTCGGCGTCGCACCGGGCGACCGCGTGATCGCCGAGCAGATCGTGCCGTGCGGCAAGTGCCGCTACTGCAAGTCGGGCCAATACTGGATGTGCGAGGTGCACAACATCTTCGGCTTCCAGCGCGAGGTCGCCGACGGCGGGATGGCCGAGTACATGCGCATTCCGCCGACGGCGATCGTGCACCGGATTCCGCTCGGCGTGTCGCTCGAGGACGCGGCGATCATCGAGCCGCTGTCGTGCGCGATCCATACCGTGAATCGTGGCGACCTTCAGCTCGACGACGTCGTCGTGATCGCGGGCGCGGGCCCGCTCGGCCTGATGATGACGCAGGTCGCGCACCTGAAGACGCCGAAGAAACTCGTCGTGATCGACCTGATCGACGAGCGCCTCGAACTTGCGCGGCAATACGGCGCGGACGTGACGATCAATCCGACGCGCGACGATGCGCGCGAGATCGTCCGCGCGCTGACCGACGGCTACGGATGCGACGTGTACATCGAGACGACGGGCGCGCCGGTCGGCGTGAACCAGGGGCTGGAACTGATCCGCAAGCTCGGCCGGTTCGTCGAGTTCAGCGTGTTCGGCGAGGACACGACCGCCGACTGGTCGATCATCGGCGATCGCAAGGAGCTCGACGTGCGCGGTGCGCACCTGGGGCCGTATTGTTATCCGGTCGCGATCGATTTGCTCGCGCGCGGGCTCGTCACGTCGAAAGGCATCGTCACGCACGGCTTCGCGCTGGAGGACTGGGACGAAGCGATCCGCGTCGCGAAGTCGCCCGAATCGATCAAGGTGCTGCTGAAGCCGGCGCGTTGAACGCGGGCTCGTGCGATCTCTCACCGGAGACATCATGGAATACGTGATAGGCGTCGACATCGGCACGCAGAGCACCAAGGCGCTGCTCGTCGACCGGCACGGCACGATCGTCGCGCGCCGTTCGGCCGGCTACCAGCCCGACACGCCGCGCCCGCTGTGGGCCGAGCAGTGGCCGCAGGTGTGGTTCGATGCGGTGCTCGACTGCATCGCGGGCTGCGTGAGCGACGCGCGCGCGCACGGCGTGCCGGCCGACGCGATCCGCGCCGTGTGCGTGAGCAGCCTGTATGGCGGCTCCGGCGTTCCGGTCGACAGCGACATGCGGCCGCTGCACCCGTGCCTGATCTGGATGGACCGGCGCGCGACCGCGGAGGTCGACTGGGTGAACCAGAACGTGAACGTCGAGCGGCTGCGCGTGATCACGGGCAACGGCGTCGACAGCTACTACGGGTTCACCAAGATGCTGTGGCTGCGCGAGCAGCGGCCGGACGTGTGGGCGAACGTGCGTTATTTTCTGCCGCCGAATGCGTATGTGATCTATTTGCTGACCGGCGAAGTCGCGGTCGACCACAGTTCGGCCGGCAACATCGGCGGCGTGTACGACGTCGCGCGCCGCGAGTGGTCCGACGATGCGCTCGACATGCTCGGCATCCCCGCGACGATGATGCCCGAGCGGCTCGTCGAATCGACCGGCGTCGTCGGCGGGCTGCTGTCGCAATGGACGGAACGGCTCGGCCTGCCGGCCGGCACGCCGGTCGTCGCGGGCGGCGTGGATGCGGCCGTCGCGACCTTCGCGGCCGGCGCGACGCACACCGGCCAGCATGTCGCGATGATCGGTACCAGCATGTGCTGGGGCTACGTGAACCAGCACGTCGATGCGCGCCACGGGCTCGTCAGCATGCCGCACGTGTTCGACGGCCAGCGCGACCTGTACGTGTTCGGCGGCGCGATCACGGCCGGTGCATCGGTCACGTGGTTCCGTGATCAGTTCTGTCACGCGGAGATCGATGCGGCGCGATTGCTGCCGCACGGCGACCCGCACGTGCTGCTCGAGGAAGCGGCCGAAAGCGTGCCGCCCGGCGCGGACGGCGTGCTGTTCCTGCCGTACCTGATGGGCGAACGCAGCCCGGTGTGGGACGCGAAGGCGAGCGGTGCATTCGTCGGGCTGAGCCTCGCGCACACGCGCGCGCACCTGTATCGCGCGGTGCTCGAAGGCGTTGCGTTCGCGCTGCGGCACAACATCGAGGCCGGCCGTCGCGGCGCGGTGGCGCTGGACGACCGGTTGATCGTCGTCGGCGGTGCCGCGCATTCGGCGCTGTGGATGCAGATCATCGCAGACGTGACCGGTTTTCCGGTATGGACGATCGAACAGGACGTAGAGGCCGCGATGGGCGCCGCGCTGCTCGCGGGCGTCGGCGTGGGGCTGCTGTCGCACGACGACGCGCAGGGCGGCTGGGTCACGCTCGTCGAACGCGCGCGTCCCGATGCCGCGCGCGCGAATGCGTATGCGGCGCGCTTCGCGCTTTACACGGCGTTGTATCCGGCACTCAAGCCGATCATGCACGAACTGCGCACGTCATCATGAAGACACGATTCGATTTCAACAGTGCGCGGGTGCTCGTCACCGGTGCGTCGAGCGGCATCGGGCGCGCTTGCGCGGTTGCGCTGGCCCATGCGGGCGCGCGGGTCGTCGCGGCGGGGCGCGATGCGGCCGCGCTCGATTCGCTGGCTGGCGAGATCGCATGTGAAACCTTGCGCATCGATATCGGCGGCGACGAACACGCGATCGATGCGGCGCTCGCCGTGCACGACGCGTTCGACGGGCTCGTCAACTGCGCGGGGATCGCGTCGCTCGAACCGGCGCTCGAGGTGAGTGCAACGCACTTCGATCGCGTGATGGCCGTCAATGCGCGCGGCGCCGCACTGGTCACGCGGGCCGTCGCGCGGAAGATGATCGAACGTGCGGGGCGAGGCGCGACACGCGCGCGGGGCAGCATCGTCAACGTGTCGAGCCAGGCCGCGCTCGTCGGCCTGCCCGCGCATCTGAGCTATTGCGCGTCGAAGGCGGCGCTCGACGCGATGACGCGCGTGCTCTGCATCGAACTCGGCGCGCACGGAATTCGCGTGAACAGCGTAAACCCGACCGTCACGCTCACGCCAATGGCGCAGTTCGCGTGGAGCGAGCCGGAGAAGCGCGCGCCGATGCTCGCGGCGATTCCGCTCGGGCGCTTCGCGGAGCCGGACGAGGTGGTCGAGCCGATCCTGTTCCTGCTCAGCGACGCGGCGTCGATGATCAGCGGCGTGTCGCTGGCGATCGACGGCGGATATACGGCGCGGTAGCGGACGCTCGCGGCGGCACCGGCCCGGCAGGTGGCCGTCGCGGGGCGTGGCGGACGCCGGCTAGACCGGGTCCTTGCTCGGCGGCCCGTCGGGTTGCTGCGGGTTGTCGTGAGGATGCCCCGGTGGTGGTGGCGACAACGGATCGTCTTCCGGATCGCGGTTCGGGTCGGCCGGGGGCTCGGGCATCGGGGTCGTGTGGTCCATGGGGAACTCGCGCAATGCGTGGCGGCGGTGGCGCGGCGGGCGCGCCTCGTTTCCGTTATAGGCAATCGGGCGGGTGTTTGCAGCGGGATTCTCGCGGCGGCATGCGGATTGCCCGCAATATGCAGAGCCTCTGCGGGTATCGCGCCGGATCGCGCGAAGGCCGGCGTCCACGATGTGCGGTGCGGCCGGCGCGCGCCGATGTCAGCGCAGATCCGCGGGCGTGTCGACGTCGCGCAGGATGCCGGGATCGTCGACGCCGAGCAGGTTGACCGGTGCGCTCGCGAACAACGCGCGGGCGCCCGTATCGCCGTCGAGCGCGGCCAGTGCATCGTAATGGTGCGCGGCGAAGCCGACCGGATGACCGCGCACGCCGCGATGGACGGGGGCGACGATCGATGCGTCGTCGGCGTCGAGCGCGCGCGTGACCGTTTCGTAGGTGGATGCCGCGATCCAGGGCATGTCGCCGAGCGCGACCAGCCAGCCGGTTGCTTCCGGCGTCGCGCGAACGCCGGCTGCGAGGCTTGCGCCCATGCCGCGCATCGCGTCGGGCGCATAGACGACCTGGCAGCCGGCTTCGTTCAGCAGAATCGCGAGTTTTTCCGCGCCGGGACGCACGACGGCGATCACGTCGGCCGTGGCCGCGGCGAGGCGACGGGCGGCCGCGACCGCCACCGGCGTGCCGTCGGGAAGCAGCGCGAGCAGCTTGCTGTGCAGACCGCTTGGGTCGAAGCGTTGACCGAGACCGCCGGCGAGCAGGACGCCGGTGGCGAGTGACGCATAGGACATCGGCGCGGGGGGAGGAAGGCAGGTGGCCCGATTGTGCGGGAGCGGGCGGGGATCGGCAAGTGCGGATGTTACCGATGCGGGGACGTTGTCGCCGGAAAGAATGTCGGCGGGTGCGTTCGTTGGGGAAGGTTCCATCGACGGAGGCTCATATCGCGGGCGATTCAACTTGCATCACGGCCCAACGGCGGTCGCCGGACGACCCATGCCGACCATTCCGACGGGTAATCGATGAAACCGTCGCCGGTGAATGCGGTGCAAGGCGCGTGGTCCGTCATCGGCGATTTCGTTAGATGAATGCCGGCACGCGGGGAGGGCGCGATGGCCCTTGCACTTGCGCATGGCGCGTGCATAGCGGGCGTGATTGTCGCGACTACGCATCCGCCCACTTCCTCAACAGGTTGTGATAAATCCCCGTCAGCGCAATGACCATCGGATCCTTCGCGCCTTTGTCCGCCGACAACGCCTGAATCTGCGTATCGAGCTGAAACAGCAGCGTGCGATCGCCGTCGTCGCGCACCATGCTCTGGATCCAGAAGAACGATGCGACCCGCTCTCCGCGCGTCACGGGCGTCACCCGATGCAGGCTCGACGCCGGATACAGCACGAGATCGCCCGCCGGCAGCTTCGCGCGATGCACGCCGTACGTATCTTCCACGCACAGCTCGCCGCCGTCGTACGCGTGCGGTTCCTCGAGAAACAACGTCGCCGACAGGTCGCTGCGCACGCGAAAATCCGTGCCGCGCAGCAGCCGGATCGCGTTGTCGACATGCGTACCGAATGCCTCGCCGCCTTCGTAGCGATTGAACAGCGGTGGAAACACCTTCAGCGGCAGCGCCGCCGAAAAGAACAGCGGATGTCGAGCCAGCGCATCCTGGATCGCATCGCCGACCGCGCGCGCGACCGGCGAACCTTCCTGCAACTGCCGGTTGCGTTTCGCGAGCGCCGACTGCGTGCCGGACGTCGCGTTGCCGTCGATCCAGTCGGCGGCATCGAGCATCTCGCGACACTGCGCGACCTGTGCCTGGGTCAGCACGCCTGGGATATGAAGCATCATGATTCGGATTCCATACCGTGAGACGGCAACTGCAGCGCCGTCGCGCGCAACGCATCGAGCGGCGACGACGCGAGATACGCGCGCATCTTCGCGACGAACGCGGGGGTGGCGGTGGCCGGCACGCGCGCCAACCAGACGAGGGCTTCGTCGACGCGCCCGCGATCGGCGAGCAGCCGTGCGTAGTTGAACTGGCCGCGGAAATCGCCGGCCTCGGCGGCGCGGCGATAGTGGTCGAACGCGGCGTCGACATCGACGGCCACGACCCAGCCGTCCTCGTAGAAGCCGCCGATCAGGTTGATCGATTTCGCATGGCCGAGCGCGGCGGCGCGGCGAAACCAGTCGAGCGCGGCGGCGCGATCCTCGGCGACGCCGTTGCCGAGCGCGAGCGCCGTCGCAAGGTTGTACATGCCCCAGTCGAGGCCGGCCTGCGCGGCGAGCCGGTACCAGTACACGGCCACCGGCGCGCACGCGGCCGTCCCCCAGCCGAACTCGTAGCAGCGGCCGAGCATGTTCATCGCCATCGGGTGACCGGCCCGCGCCGCATGCCGGAACCAGCCGAATGCGGCGGCCGGATCGCGCGCGACGCCGTGCCCGTCGAGCAGGTACTGGCCGTAGACGGCCTGCGCGTCGACGATCCCGTTGTCGGCGGCCGCCGCGACCCACGCGGCGGCGCGCTCGGGCGGACCGGCCAGGATGTCGGCGAACGCGCGCGGCGACACGGACCCGAGCGCCTTCAGCGAGACGGTCTTCATCGATCAGTAGCGCGCGTTCAGCGTGACGAACGCCGAGCGGCCCGGCGCGATCGATGCGTAGTGCGCCGGATACGCCTGATCGAAATACGTGCGGTTGAACAGGTTGTTCACGTTCAGCTGCAGGTCGAGCTTCTTGTTGATCCGGTATTGCGCCATCGCGTCGAAGCGCCAGTACGACGGCACCGCACGCAGGTTCGCGGGATCGCCGAACACTTCCGACATGTAGAACGCGCCGCCGCCGACGGTGAATTTCGGCGTCACGTCGTAGTTCGACCACATCGTCAGGCTGTGCTTCGGCGTATTGGGGAACCGGTGGCCGTTGTTCGCGGCATCCTTGCCGTTGTCGCGCAGCTCGCTCTTCATGTACGTGTAGCCGCCGAACACCTGCCACTGCTTCGTGATCTGCCCGGCGACACCAAGCTCGAGGCCCTGCACGCGCTTGTTGCCGACCATCGCGTACTGGTTGTTCGGCAGCGCCACGCGTGCATTCGTCGTGTCGATCTGGAACAGCGCGGCGGTCAGCGACAGCTTGTCGTTCAGCACGTTCCACTTCGTGCCGAGTTCGATGCTGCGGTTCTTCTCCGGCGACATCTGATCGGCGTTCGATCCGACGCCGCCGCGGCCCGGCGTGAGCGACTGCGTCTCGCTGCCTTCGCCGAGCAGCATGCCGGCCGGCGTCGACGACGTCGCATACGACGCGTAGATGCTGCCGTTCCGCGCGGGCTTGAACACGAGGCCGGCCTGCCAGTTGAAGAGCGTGTCCTCGCGCGTGTAGGTCTTGCTGCCGTTGGCCTTGGTGTCGGTGAAGCGGGTCGAATAATCGTCGACGCGCACGCCGGCGTTCACCTGCCAGCGCGGCGTGAGCTCGATCGTGTCGAAGCCGTAGATCGATTTGGTCGTGGTGCGTGCATGCGCATAGTCGTTGTTGCGCGTGACGGAACCGGCCCACGGATCGTTCGGATTCGGCGACCACAGGCTCGTGCAGTTGTAGCCGGACGGCGCGCCGATGCCTTTCTGACAGACCGTGCCCTTGTCGGTCGCGACCGTGTACGAATCGCGCTTGCCCCATTCGCGCGACAGCTCGATGCCGGTGGAGAAGCTGTGCTTGTACGGGCCGGTGCGGAATTCGCCGAACAGTTCGGTCAGGTTCGCGAGGCTGTTGACCGAGCTGTTGCGGTTGTTGTTGCGGCGCCAGACTCGGCCGTTGACCACGTTGCCCTGGCTGTCGTCGGGCTGCGTCCAGATGTAGTCCTGCGTCGACTCCGTATAGCGCGTGGTGTTGCGCACCGTCAGGTTCGGCGTGATGTCGTGCTCGATCTTGATCGTGCTGATGTCCGACGTGGTCTTGCGGAAGTCGCGGTCGATCAGGCCGTAGAAGTTGTGGCGGTCGACGGGCGCCGGATAGATCGTGTCGACGTTCGCGGGCTTGTTCGACGTCGTGTAGAAGTACGGAATGCCGCCGTCGGGCATGTCGTCGGTCGACAGGTGGTAGTAGCTCGCGGTCACGCGCGTCGGCGTGCCGAGACCGAACGCGATCGACGGCGCGACGCCCCAGCGCTCGTTGTTGACGGCGTCGCGGCCGGCGACGTCGTTGTTGTGGCTCATCAGGTTCAGGCGGAACGCCGCGTGATCGGCGAACTGCCAGTTGCCGTCGGCGGTGAAGCGGCGGTAGCGATCGGTGCCGAGGCCGGCGCTCGCGGCCGCCGTGGTGCCGAGGTGCGGCGCTTTCGTGATCAGGTTGATGCTGCCGCCCGCGCCGCCGCGGCCGCCGTATGCGCCGTCGGAGCCCTTGGTGATCTCGACGCGCTCGGTGTTGAAGATCTCGCGGGTGGTCGCGCCCGTGTCGCGCATCCCGTCGACGAACATGCTGCCTTGCGTGTCGTAGCCGCGGATGAACGGACGATCGCCGAGCGGGTTGCCGCCTTCGCCGGCGCCGAACGTGATGCCCGGCACGGTGCGCAGCGCCTCGGCCAGCGTTGCGGCGCCGCTGTTCTGGATCAGCTCTTGCGGGATTACGGTCACGGACTTCGGCGTGTCGACGAGCGGCGCGGTGAATTTCGTGGAGGCGGAAAAGTCGGCCTTGTAGCTGTGCTCGGTCTTGCCCTGGACCTCGATCGGCGCGAGATGGCCTTCGGTGGCGACCGGTGCGGGCGGCGGCGTGCCGTCGGCGAACGCAGGGCTCGCGGCGAGCACGCTGCACAGGGTGGTGAATTTGCCGAGCTTCAGCTCTTCAGGACGGGACTTCATGATGCGCTTCGACCTCGCAGTGTGGCTCCCGGAACGACGCGCTACGGAAATGTGCACGCTGCCGAGAATTATTACGATTTGTTTTCAGGCGGCATTCTATGTAATTTCAAGTTAAATGAGAAGCGTTCGTGTTCTCATTTGTGATGAGAATGTTGACGAATGTTGCAGAGGGCTTGAACGCTTGCGGGGAGGGGCAGGATGGCCGAATGGCTGAGTGTGATGGGCGTGGCGGGCCGATTACAGTGGTTGCATCTTCGTTCGTTCAGAGTGACAGCAGGGTGATAATATGACTGCATTGAAAGCAATCTCAGTGAGGCGCATCATGCCCGTGATCACGGTTCGAAATTTGCCCGACGAGGTGCATCGCGCGCTTCGGGTCCGCGCAGCGCAACATGGCCGCAGTACCGAAGCCGAGGTGCGCGACATTCTGGAGCAGGCCGTCCGGCCAGACGGGCGGCCCAAGCTGGGAACGCTGCTGGCTGAAATCGGGCGGGAGGCCGGCGGTATCGATTTCGAGGTTCGGCGTGACGGATCGCCCACCGACCCGATGAGCTTCGAATGATCCTGGTCGATACCAACGTCATTTCCGAGCCGTTGCGACGCGAGCCGAGCATGGCCGTGATCGAATGGCTCGACGCGCAGAACGTCGAGACGCTGTTTCTTGCCGCAATCAGTCTCGCGGAAATGCGATTCGGCGTGGCGGCGTTGCCGGAAGGGCGGAGGCGAGACTGGCTG
Organism: Burkholderia sp. AW49-1; assembly: GCF_053427845.1. Taxonomy (NCBI): domain Bacteria; kingdom Pseudomonadati; phylum Pseudomonadota; class Betaproteobacteria; order Burkholderiales; family Burkholderiaceae; genus Burkholderia; species Burkholderia sp. AW49-1. The sequence goes on from NZ_JBSAXF010000004.1 coordinate 361,164, forward strand.
CACCAAAGCATCGAGCAGCGCATCGTGTCGCTGTTTCGCGGCCGGGTTCTGCCATTCGACGATGCAGCCAGCAAAGCGTATGCGAGCCTTCGTGCGAAGGCTCGTGCGACGGGCAATGCGCTGGCATCGGCAGATGGCTTTATCGCCGCGACAGCCGCAGCGAACGGCTTGATCGTGGCCACACGCGACGTCGCACCGTTCGAAGCGGCGGGCCTGCGCGTGATCGACCCGTGGGTCAGCTGACAGGGGGCGGCGGACGCTCCCGCATCATCCGCATCGAAAATGAAAAACGCGCCGTGCA
>NZ_JBSAXF010000040.1:0-45611 GCF_053427845.1 Burkholderia sp. AW49-1
GTTCGGCACGCTGATCGGCTACACGCTCGGCGCGGCCACCGTCGCGATACTGACGGCGACGCTGTCGCAAGAAGCGCTGCTGTCGTGGGGCTGGCGCGTGCCGTTCTTCATCGCCGGTCCGTTGGGCCTCGTCGGCCTGTACATCCGGATCAAGCTCGAGGAGACGCCCGCGTTCAAGAAGGAAGCCGAAGCGCGCGAAGCGGATGAACGATCGCGCCCGAAGCAGTCGTTCGGCACGCTGCTCATCGAACAGTGGAGGCCGCTGCTCCAGTGCGTCGGCCTCGTGCTGATCTTCAACGTGACCGACTACATGGCACTGTCGTACCTGCCCAACTACCTGTCGGCGACGCTGCACTTCAACGAAACGCACGGCCTGTTCATGGTGCTGCTCGTGATGGTGCTGATGATGCCGATGACGCTTTACGCCGGCCATCTGTCGGACCGGCTCGGCCGCAAGCCGGTGATGATGTTCGGCTGCGTCGGCCTGCTCGTGCTGTCGGTGCCCGCGCTGCTGCTGATCCGCTCCGGCGGGATGCTGGCGGTGTTCGGCGGGATGCTGATCTACGGCACGCTGCTGTCGACCTTCACCGGCGTGATGCCGTCGGCGCTGCCCGCGCTGTTCCCGACGCGGATTCGCTACGGCGCGCTCGCGATCGGCTTCAACGTGTCGGTATCGCTGTTCGGCGGCACGACGCCGCTCGTCACCGCGTGGCTCGTCGATCGCACCGGCGACCTGATGATGCCGGCCTACTACCTGATGGGCGCGTCGTTCATCGGCATCGTGTCGGTGCTCGCGCTGCGCGAAACCGCACGTCGGCCGCTGCCCGGCTCCGCGCCGTGTGTCGCAAGCCGCGCGGAAGCGCAGGACCTGATTCGCCGCGGCGTTGACGAGGAGCGCGTGCGCGACCGCAAGTTCACGCCGGTCGGCGAACGCGCGTAATCCAGTAATGCAGTAACGCAAGTCGTTGCGACGCCGCGCGGCGCCCGCCGCCGGCATCGCGTACGGCGCTCAACCCGCCGCGAGCTGCTGTTCGTCGAACCAGTCGAGCAGCGTCCGCGTGACGAACGCGGGATTCTCCAGGTTCGAGATGTGGCCGGCGTCCGGCACCAGCGCATGGCGGCAACCGATCACGCTCGCCATCTTCACCGTCTCCGACGGCGGGCGCGCCATGTCGCCCGCGCCGCACATCAGCAGCGTGCGCTCGGCATCCAGTTCGGCGAGCGCGGCCAGCGTATCCGGCCGCCCGAAGATCAGCCGACCGAGCGGGACGATCGACTGCCGCAGCCGGTCGGACGGCAGGTTCGCGAGCGCGGCGCGAAATGCGGTCGGCACCGGGTCGGCCAGGTTCACGTCCGGCCGGAAGAACAGCGGCACGATCGCATCGAGCAGCGGCGGCGCGATGCAGCCGGCAGCGGCGATCGCATCGAGCATCCCGAAGTAGCGCAGCCGTGTCGCGTCGGGTTCGGCCTCCAGCGACGCATCCATCAGCACGAGCGAGCGCACGCGCTGCGGTTCGCGCAACGCGAGCCGCGCGCCCCACATCCCGCCGACGCTCAGGCCCACGACCGCGCACTGCTCGATCTCCAGCGCATCGAGCAACGCGCTCGCGTGCGCGGCGAGGTCGTCGAGCGTCTCGGTGCCGTCGGGCAGCGGTCCCGACGCGCCATGCCCCCACAGGTCCGGCACGATCACGCGGTAGCGGCTCGATAGCGCGTCGATCTGCGGCGCCCACATTGCCGAATCCCACAGGTAGCTGTGTCCGAGCAGCACCGGAAAGCCGGTGCCGTGATCCTGGTAATGCAGGGTGCTGCCATGAACGATGTGTGCGGGCATGTCGTCTCCGGATGTCAATGCGATCGGCGGCGGCCCGGAAACGGGCGCCGCGATCCGCGGCGTTCTGCGACGAACGCGAAGCGGCGAATCATCGCACAGGTTGCCGCACGGCGTGTGACTGCCGCCGCGCGACCGGGACGACGCCGAACACCGGAATGTCGAGGCTGTCGCCGTTCGAAACGTACGCTTATGTCGCTACGTGCGTGCGCGATGCGACCAGCGCCAACGTGGCGGCCGCGACGGCGCGCCATGCTGCCTTCACGTCGATGTGAATTCGCCGCGCGCGAAGCAACCGTAGACGTGACCGCGGCGCCGGACAATCTCGATCGTCCGGCGCCGCGACGGGCGAAACGCGCGATCAGAACACCGCGTGCCCGCTGATGAGGCTCGGCAGCCAGGTGGAGAAGAACGGCATGTACGTGACGATGTTGATCGCACTGAAGATCGCGAGGTAATACGGCCACGCCATCTTCGTCGTCTCGCCGATCGACACGTTGCCGATCGCGCAGCCGACGAACTGCACCGAGCCGATCGGCGGGTGCACGAGGCCGAGCGAGCAGTTCAGCAGCAACATGATCCCAAACTGCACCGGCCCGACGCCGCATGCCATCGCGATCGGCAGGAACAGCGGCGTCGTGATCAGGATGTGCGCGGCCATGTCGACGAACGTGCCGAGGAACACCTGGATGATGTTGATGTACAGCAGCATCAGCCAGGGCGCCGCGGTCGACTGCTTCAGCAGACCCTCGATCGCGTCCGGAATCTCGAGGTACGACATCTGGAAGCGCAGCATGTTCGACACGGCGATCAGCAGCAGCACGACACCCGTCGTGCGCGCCGCATGCGACAGCGCGCGGCGCAGCTTCTCGACGGTCAATGTGCGGTACACGATCGCGGTCAGCACGAGCGAATACACGACGGCGATCGCGGCCGCTTCGGTCGCAGTGGCGATCCCCTTCGCGACGCACACGAGGATGATCGCGATCACCATCAGGCCCGGCACGGCGCCGACGAAGCTGCGCAGCACCGCATACCAGCCCGGAAACGCCGGCAACGCGGACGAACCGTCTTCACGGCGCGGATAGCCGTGACGCACGGCCTGCCAGTACGCGGCCGCGAGCACGAAGCCCATCACCCACAGCACCGGCAGGAGGCCGGAAAACAGCAGGTCGCCGATCGACACGCCACTCACCTGCTGACCGTGCAGCATCCCCGTGATGCCCTGCGCGGCGAACGCGTAGATGATCATGTTGGTCGACGTCGGCATCAGCGCGCCCGCGAGCGACGCGTGGGTCGTCACGTTGACCGCGTAGGCCGCGCTGTAGCCTTCGCGCTTCATCAGCGGAATCACCACGCCGCCCATCGCGGACGTATCGGCGGTCGGCGAGCCCGACACGCCGCCGAACAGCGTGCACGCGACGACGTTGGCCATCCCGAGGCCGCCGCGGAAGTGGCCGACGGTCGCCTGCGCGAAACGCAGGATCCGGTCCGCGATGCCGCCGTGCAGCATCAGCTCGCCGGAGAAGATGAAGAACGGCACCGCGAGGAACGAGAACGCGTTCATTCCCGAGATCATCGACTGCATCGCGGTCGCGATCGGCAGCCCTTCGACCATATAAGTCAGCACGCAGGCAATTCCGAGCGCGAACGAAACGGGCACGCCGAGCACGAGAAAAATCAGAAAACTGACGGACAGGATCGCGAGTTCCATGACGTTATTGGCCCGACGAAGAACGACGAAGCGCGAGCAGGTGCTCGAGCGAGAAGAGGATGATGGCGATCGCCGCGGGAATCGTGATCAGGTAGCGCACGCCCTCGGGCAGCCCGATGATCGGAATGCGGTCGCCCATCGTCTCGGCGGCCATGCTGCCGCAGCCGACCATGATCGCGAACGCGAACGCGATCAGGCTCAGGTGCTGGATCGCGATCACCACGGTGCGCGCGCCCGGCGACAGGCGCCGCACGAGCGAATCGAGGCCGATGTGGCCGCCGTCGCGCACCTTCATCGCGGCGCCGAACATCGCGATCACGATCACCAGCAACAGCGCGATCGGCTCGACGAAATCGGGCGCGTTCTCGAACACGTAACGCATCACGACCGCGTAGAACACCAGCACCGTGAGCGCCGCGAGACACAGCGACGCGACCACGGCCAGTACGCGGAACAGCAGGTCGTTCACGCAACGCAGGAGCGGCGCGGCCGCGCGCGGCCGGCACGGGGCCGCACCGTCCGTGGCAGCCGCCTCCGGCGAGCCCACGGTCGCTGCGCCGTTCAGGGAAGTGCGACGGGTCACTTGGTTGCCTCGATTTCGTCGACGATCTGCTTCATCTGCGGCGTCTTCTCGTACTTGGCCCACAGCGGCTGCATCGCCTTCACGAATGCCGCGCGGTCGATCTGCGCGGCCGGCAGGATCTTCGCGCCGCCCTTCGTCACCGTCTGCTGCGCCGATGCCTCACGCGCGGTCCACAGCTTCTGGTAGTACGGCACCGAATCGGCCGCGGCCTTCCTGATCGCGGTCTGCTCCTGCGGCGACAGCGTGTCCCAGATCTTCTTCGAGAACACCAGCACTTCCGGCGTCATCGCGTGCTGCGTCTCCGAGTAGTCGGGCGCTACTTCGAAGTGCTTGGTTTCCTCGTACGACGGCAGGTTGTTTTCCGCCGCGTCGACGAGGCCCGTCTTCAGGCCCGTGTAGACCTCGGCGAACGGCATCGGCGTCGGCGTGCCGCCCATCGCCCTGATCTCGTCGACCATCAGGTCGGACGGTTGCACGCGCACCTTCAGCCCCTTCATGTCAGCGGGCGTGCGCACCGGGCGCTTCGCGTAGATCGAACGCGCGCCGCTCTCGTAGAACGTCAGCGCGATCATCCCCTTCGCCGCGAACGCGTCGAGAATCTTCTGGCCGGCCGGGCCGTACATCGCCTTGCGGAAATGGTCGACGTCGCGGAACAGGAACGGGAACGACGGAATCAGCGATTCCGGCACGATCTCGTTGAACGACGCGCCGTTCACGCGCGCCATGTCGATCGCGCCGATCCGCACCTGGTCGACCGTGTCCTTCTCGGAGCCGAGTGCGCTGTTGCCGAACACCTTGATCGAGTCCTTGCCGCCCGTCAGCTTCGACAGCTCGTCGCCCATGTACTTGACCGCCATGTTGGTCGGGAAGCTGTCGCCGTGCACGTCCGCCGAGCGGAACACGCGCGCCTGCGCGGACACCGCGAAGCCGGCCATCAGCGCGACGGCCAGTGCGTTACGGGAGCGGGTGAATCGGTGCTTCATCGTCAGTCTCCTTGCGGGTTGCTCGTTATTTGGCAGCGATCCGGGCGGCATCCGCATGCATCGATGCACGGCCTTCGCGGAATCGCAGTCATACGTTGTATGACGTGTCGGAGCGAATGTACGTCGGTTAATCGTTTAACTCACTTGGTGCATACCCTATAACCCGCTCTGGAGCGGCCTTGCAGCAAGATGAAGAAGGATTCCTTCTCCATAGGACCGATGGCCGGCGAAACGTTTTCCGGAAAAAGATCTGTATCCGAACCGGCCGGACGTGTATTGCATTTCCGAGGCCAAACGGAGGCTTTTCGTTTTCATTTCGTCGGTCGTAGGATGACTGACTGCAACGCCACCGCCGGTACGCGACGCCAGGCCAGTACATACGTGAACTTGCCAGTGTTCGGCCGACCGCGAACGGCGCGGCAACGCTCAATGCGCGTCCGGCCAACGTAGTCGACTGCAGCGACGCGTTCGGTTCGTCGCCCTTCCCGGCATCGACCAGTCAAATCCGTTCGGCTCGACGTGGACGCCGTCGTTGTAATGACGATGCGATGACGACGATTCCCGGTCGCCATGCGGGGAATCGCGTCATCGTGGCCGGCGCGCCCCTCGTTGCGCGGTTCCGGCATGGGGGCCGGTGCCCCCGCACGCGTGCAGCGGCCGTGGGCACGCGCGATGCGTGCTCGCGGCGACGTCGGAAATGCGAAAGGAGGTATGCGATGCAGACGATCAGAATGTCGGCAGGGCCGGATCAGGATACGCCGCTGAATCCGGGCGACGAAGGGCCGCCCGATGCGCCGGGCGTTGGCGAGGATCTGTGCGGCGTGTGCCGCGGCACGGGTATGGTCGAAGGACAGCCCTGCGCGGTGTGCGGCGGAACGGGCAAGGTGCTGCAGGGAATCGGCGGCGGATAGGCGGACGACACGCATGCAAGCCCGTTGCCGCGAAGCCCGGACGGGGCCACGCCTCGCATGTGACGCCTCGACGGCAGAATCTGCGGCGACGCGGTGGTCACATCGTCCAAGCCGAACGCGCGCTCAACGACCGAGGCGTCGATCGCGCAGGAATGCGTTCAACTCGCCGCCCGCATGCTCGATGTGTCGCTTGAGCAGCGATGCTGCCGCGCGCGCATCGCCCTTGCGGCACAACGCGACCAGTTCGGCGTGTTCGGATTCGGCCACGTCGCGCGCGGCCTCGGACAGCGACAACTGCACGCGCGTGTAGCGGTCGGTCTGCTGCAGCAGCGACGCGACGATCGCCGCCGTCTTCGGCTGGTCGGCGCGCGACAGCAGCAGATGATGCAGTTCGGTGTTCAGTTCGCCCCAGCGCCCGGACTGGCTCGCATGCAGCACTTCGCTGTATTCCTCGAGGATCGCATCGAGCCGCGCGAAATCCTCGGCGGTCAGCTTCGGAATCGACTTCTTCAGCAGAACGGGTTCCAGCAGCGCACGCAGTTCGAACAGTTCGGTGATGTCTTCCGGGGACAGTTCAGAAACGATGGCTCCCTTGTGGGGCAGGATCTTGACGAGTCCCTCGCTCTCGAGCTGCACGAGCGCTTCGCGCAGCGGGATCCGGCTGATGCCGAGCTCGGTCGCCAGCGCATCCTGGCGAAGCTGATAGCCGTCGACATACTCCCCTGTCAGGATACGGCGGCGCAATTCGTTCGCAGCGGCTTCGGCGCGCGTGGCGTAGACAAGAGCAGGGCGTTTCTCGTTCATGTTCGGACTGGGGGAAGGCGGTCAGGCACGTGCCGGCGCGGCGGTGGATATTGCATATTTTCTACAATATTAGCAGAGCGCCGTGTCGCCGAACCGCCGCCGTAGGGGGCTCCACGCTGTCGCGCCGTTGTTTCGGCGGGCTGCGGAGGTCGCTTGCCGCCGCATTGCACCCGGCACGACTCGAGGCCCCTACGGCAAGCGATGCTCAGAGATCTCCGCGCACTTCACCGGTTCCCAGCGCGCTGCGCTGCCGGTTGACTTCCGCCCAAAGCTCATCGCTGTCGTCATCGCGCAGCAGGACCATGCAGTCCAGTTGATCGTCGGTCACGCCGAAGTATTCCAGGATTTCCCGGCGAACCGCATCGACGAACTGCGCGTATTCCGGGGTCGCCTGGGCCTGCGCATGCAAGGCGTCGTATGCTGCATCGTCCGCACCGCCGCCGTGCTCGTCGATATATCGCGAGATCCACTGGTCTCGCTCGCGGTCGTAATCGGCCTCGGCACGCATCGCTTGCACCGCCGTGTAGAACTCCAGTTGGGCAAACGCGGCGATCGCCGCCGTTGTCGCCTCGTCGAACGTAGTCGTCATTCCATCTCTCATGTTGGTCATGGCACATCATCGCACGGGTCGCACCCGGACCGGTGCCGCGAATTCGGACGGTGCGACGCGCCGCCTGATGCCGACGTTTGGCACATGCACCCTCGCCCTTGCTCAAAGGCCGTATCGGCGTCTCGGGCCTCTGCCCCGCATGTGTGTCAACTCATCGTCGCTGACGGTAATGACCGTTCAGTGGGGCGAAGCCGACGCCCGAGCGTCCGAGCACCCCAGGGAATCGATCGGCCGCTTTTGGCCGGTAAACGTCACCGTCATATAGAATGATGCGCTTTGCCCGCACGCCTATGTGGTTCAAGAATCTTCAGCTTCATCGTCTTCCGGCACCGTGGGCCGTTACCCCCGATCAGATGGAAGCATGGCTGGCGCCGCACGCGTTTCAGCCGGGCACCAGCGTCGAAATGCAGCGCGTCGGATGGGCGTCGCCGCGTGACGACGGCGCGCTGGTGTATTCGATCAACCGGCAGATGCTGCTGACGTTTCGTGCCGAAAAGAAGCTGCTCCCGGCCTCGGTCGTCAATCAGGTGACCAAGGCCCGGGCGCTTGAAGTCGAGGAGCAGCAGGGCTTCAAGGTCGGGCGAAAACAGCTGCGCGAACTCAAGGAGCAGGTCACCGACGAACTGCTGCCGCGCGCGTTCACCATTCGCCGCGATACCCGCGTGTGGATCGATACGGTGAATGGCTGGCTCGTCATCGATGCGGCTGCACAGGCGCTTGCCGACGACGTCCGCAGCCTGCTCGTCAAATCGATCGATCAATTGCCGCTCGCCGGCGTTCAGGTGGCCCTTTCGCCGGTCGCCGCGATGACGGATTGGCTGCTGTCCGGCGACGCGCCGGGCGGATTCACTGTGGACCAGGACGCCGAGTTGCGCTCGAGCGGCGAAGGCGGCGCCACGGTGCGATACGTCGGCCACGCGCTGGAAGCGAACGACATGCGCCGGCACATCGAGGCCGGCAAACAATGCATGCGCCTCGCAATGACCTGGGATGATCGAATTTCGTTCGTGCTGACACCGTCGCTGACGATCAAGCGTGTCACGCCGCTCGACGTGATCAAGGAAGCGACGGATCCCACCGCGCAGAACGACGACGAACGCTTCGACTCGGACGTCACGCTGATGACGGCTGAATTGGCGCGGATGTTGACCGATCTTGTCGATATCCTGGGTGGTGATCGGCACGACGCGGTTGCTCAGGCGGCAGCCGCCTGAACCCGCCGGCTGTCAAGGATCATCGCCCCGCGGCGGCGAGGCTTCGTGCTGACGCGGGACGCAGCTGCACGCTCATGATCCATAGGAGACCGGTGTAATTCCTGAAAGCGGCCGAGATCGTCAAGGTCTCCAGGCAATTCGGATAAAGTCACCGGACCGTCTTCCCCGCCCCTCCGCCGGAAATCCGCTGAACCGAAAAAAACCACCCTCGCGGGTGGCTTCGGTCGCAGACGTCACGCGTCGGTCCGCCGGCGTGCCTCGGCATCGACGTCGTGCAGCGACTTGCCGCGCGTTTCCTTCGCGAGGCCCACGCATACGATCGAGATCGCCGCCGCCGCGACCAGATACAACGCGATCGGCGTCGACGAGTGATAGCGCTCGAGCAACGACAGCCCGATCAACGGCGCGAGCGAGCCCGCCATCAGCGGCGCGACCTGATAGCACAGCGACAGCGCGGTATAGCGCACGTTGGTCGGGAACATCTCGGTCATCAGCGCCGAGTACGGCGAGTAGGTCATCGATTCGATGAACAGGCCGAGCACGATCGCGGCCATGATGATCCAGTCGTTGCCGGTGTCCATCATCGGAAACGCGACGAAGCCCCAGCCCGCCGTCAGCACCGCACCGGTCAGGTACACGGGCTTGCGGCCGACGAGGTCCGACATCAGCCCCATCAGCGGGATGAAGAAGAAGTGGATCGCGTTGGCGGCGAACATCAGCTTCAGGATCCGTGTGGTATCGAAGCCGACGACCAGCTTCAGGTACGTCAGCGAAAACGTGACGACCATGTAATACAGGATGTTCTCGGCGAATCGCGCGCCGATACCGATCAGCACCTGCCGCCAGTGGTACTTCAGCACGTGCCCGACACCGAGTTGCTTTTCCTGCTTCTGCGCGCGGCGCGCCTGCGCTTCCTTGAAGATCGGCGCATCGTCGACCTTGCGGCGAATCCAGAAACCGATCAGCACGACCACCGCCGAGAACCAGAACGCCGCGCGCCAGCCCCACGCCAGGAAGTCGGCCTCGGACAGCGAGCTCGACAGCACGAGCAGGATGATCGTCGCGACCAGGTTGCCCGCGGGCACGCCGGCTTGCGGCCAGCTGGCCCAGTAGCCGCGGCGGTTGTCCGGGCTGTGCTCGCTGACCAGCAGGATCGCGCCGCCCCACTCGCCGCCGAACGCGAAGCCCTGAATCAGGCGCAGCGACACCAGCAGCACCGGCGCCCAGTAGCCGATCGCATCGAAGGTCGGCAGGCAGCCCATCAGGAACGTCGTGATGCCGACCACGATCAGGCTGACCTGCAGCAGATACTTGCGGCCGAACTTGTCGCCGTAGTAGCCGAACACGAGCCCGCCGATCGGGCGCGCCGCGAACCCCACCGCATACAACGCGAACGCCGCGAGCAGGCCGTCGATCGGATTGCCCGTCTTCTTGAAGAAGTGCGTGCCGAACACCAGCGCCGACGCCGTTCCATACAGGAAGAACTCGTACCACTCCGCCACCGACCCGACCATCGACGCCGCGACGACACGCTTCAATTCCCGTTTCGACGCCGTGTCCTGCACGGCCGCCACACCATCAGGCGAGACTGCCTCGCCGACCTGACTTGTCATCTCCGTATCTCCTCTCGTTATCTTCCATTTCCCTTGACGGGGCGGTTCGCGGGTAAGCGCGCCGAAAGATTTTATACAATATCCAATACGCAATCCACGCAATCTAAAAAATGCTTTCGTCAGAAATGCGACACGTCGGCGAGTCGTCGCCGCTCGTTCCGGGAGCCAGTGGAGGAAGGGATTTCGGTCAGGTGAAAGCGCGACGGGAATCGGCTTGCGCGACGTTTGTCCCAGCCTTGCTGGCGATCGTGCGAAGCCGGAACGCACAGCGCGCCGATTTCGCCGGGATCGCTCACCATCCTCGCCGGAGGCCGCCGTGACGCGGTTCGCCGCGTTGCCCAACGCCCCGGAACGACGATCTTCGTCACACCTTTTTTATTTTATATTGTATAAAATATCCGAACTGGCTAGAATGCACTCGTCGATGGCTGACTCTCGGGCGAAACCGGAGGCAACGTTTCGGCACCGAGGCAAACAAGAGGTGGCCAGCCGCCGTCCGGATCACGTGAAGCACCGACGAGACGGCGAGCGCGCGTACCGCCCACGTTGCCAAGCAATGGCAGTTGACCCTATCTGAATGTGAGGAAACGAGATGAGCGACAACATTTTTACCGGCACCATTCCGGCCCTGATGACGCCGTGCACCGCTGACCGTCAGCCGGACTTCGACGCGCTGGTGAAGAAGGGCAAGGAGCTGGTGGCACTCGGCATGCGCGCGGTGGTGTACTGCGGCTCGATGGGCGACTGGCCGCTGCTGACCGAAGCGCAGCGCCAGGAAGGCGTCGCACGCCTGGTCGAAGCCGGCGTCCCGACGATCGTCGGCACCGGCGCGGTGAACTCGAAGGAAGCCGTGTCGCACGCCGCGCATGCCGCGAAAGTCGGCGCGCACGGCCTGATGGTGATTCCGCGCGTGCTGTCGCGCGGCGCGTCGCCGGCCGCGCAGAAGGCACACTTCGCCGCGATCCTGAACGCCGCGCCGAACCTGCCGGCCGTGATCTACAACAGCCCGTACTACGGCTTCGCGACCCGCGCCGACCTGTTCTTCGAACTGCGTCGCCAGCACCCGAACCTGATCGGCTTCAAGGAATTCGGCGGCGCCGCCGACATGCGTTACGCAGCCGAGAACATCACGTCGCAGGACGACAGCGTGACGCTGATGGCCGGCGTCGACACGCAAGTCTTCCACGGCTTCGTGAACTGCGGCGCCGCGGGCGCGATCACCGGCATCGGCAACGCGCTGCCGCGCGAAGTGCTGCAGCTCGTCGACCTGTGCAAGAAGGCCGCGCAAGGCGACGCGGTGGCACGCGTACGTGCGAAGGAACTGGAAGCGGCGCTGGCCGTGCTGTCGTCGTTCGACGAAGGCTGCGACCTGGTCCTGTTCTACAAGCACCTGATGGTGCTGAACGGCGACAAGGAATACACGCTGCACTTCAACGAAACCGACGCACTGAGCGACGCGCAACGCAACTACGCGGAAGCGCAGTACACGCTGTTCCGCAACTGGTACGCGAACTGGTCGAAGAGCATCGCGTAAGCGCGCCCGCACGATGCAGTGCGATACGCGGCCGCGACACGGCTGCGTGATCGAGAAGAAAAGCCACGGACGACTCCGTGGCTTTTTGCTTGTCTACGCCCCCGCCCTGAAGCAACGCGCGCGCATGCGCTCGGCAGGCATGCGCCGCATCAGTGTTGCTGCACGGCCGCGCCGGTCGCGCGCTCCTGTTCCGTGATTTCCGTGCGGCAACGGCCGATCGCATGCAACGCACCGGCCGCGACGAGCGCCGGCACCGCAAGCAGGCTGAACACATCGCCAAAGCGCCAGCCGAATCCCATCAGCATCGCGCCGGCGAACGCGCCGGCCACGCCGCCGATCCGTCCGATACCGAGCATCCAGGCCACGCCCGTCGCGCGGCAACGCGTCGGATACAGGCTCGCCGCATAGGCCGACATCGACGTCACCGCGCTCGTCACGACGGTGCCGCACAGGAAGATCAACGTGCCGAGCCACGCGGCATGCCCGATCGTGCGGCTCGCCACGAGCACCAGCAGCGCTGCCACGACATACGCGAACACGATCGTCCGGTTCGGATTGAAGCGATCCATCAGCCATCCGACACCGAGATTGCCGAGCACGCCGCCCAGCGGGAACAGCGACGTCATCAGCGCGCCGCCTTCGGCGCTGAAGCCCGCATCGCGAAGCAGCGTCGGCATCCAGTTGGTCAGCAGGTAATAGATCAGCAGCCCCATGAAGTAGGCCGCCCACAGCATCAGCGTGCGCGAACGAAACTGCGCGGACAGCACCTGCGCGAGCGCGGACGCCCCGCCAGCCTGCGGACGCGCGCCGGCGGCCACGAAGGTACGGTCGTCGAAGCGCTCGTTCGGCGCGATCCGTGCGAGGATGCGCGCGATGCGCGCATGCGTGCCCGGTCGTGCCGCGAGATACTGCGCCGACTCGGGCAGCAGCATCACGAGTGCGACCGCCAGCGCGATCGGTCCGATGCCGCCCGCGGTCAGCACGCTTTGCCAGCCGAAGTGCGGAATCAGCCATGCCGACGTGATGCCGCCCACCGCGAGCCCGCACGAGAAGCCGCAGAACATCGCGTTGACGGCCACGCCGCGAATCCGGGCCGGCGCATATTCCGCCATCAGCGTGACGGCGTTCGGCATCGCCGCGCCGAGGCCGAGCCCGGTCAGGAAGCGAAAGGCGGTCAGCGCCTCGATCGACTGCGCATGCGCGGACACCATGCTCCACGCGCCGAAGCACACAACCGACAGCACGAGCACGGTCTTGCGGCCGAGCCGGTCCGCGCAGGGGCCGGCGGCGAGTGCGCCGATGCCGAGTCCGGCCAGCGCCGCGCTCATCACCGGGCCGAGCGCGCTGCGCGCGATGCCCCAGTCGTGCGTCAGCGCGGGCGCGATGAAACCGATCGCGGCCGTGTCGTAGCCGTCGGCGGCCACGACCAGGAAGCACAGGATCAGGATCAGCCACTGGCAGGGGGAAAAGCGCTCGGCGTCGATGAACGACTGCACGTCGAGCGTACGCGGTTGGGTTTTCATCGTGTGTCTCCTTCGGTCCGCGCGCAAGACGGCGCTGATGCGCCGCATGCACGCGGATATCTCCATGTTCATGTTTCGTTGTAGGCCCCGGCGTCCGGGTGACGTGCGCAGGTCAATCAGGCGGCGCATCGGCGGCACCCGTCACGACCGCCACCCTCTCCACGCGAATGGCGTCCATGTCGTAACGGGGTGTCGTCGTCATGGACTCAGCGCGTCAGGTAAGCGAGGCTCGGGAATTCGACGCGACGGATGATGCGGCTTTCCTGCGCGACGATCAGATGGCCGGACGCCTGCAGATACGCGGGCCAGTCCGGATCGGCATCGCGCGCGGTGCGCCGCGCGTCGTAATCGGCGATGCTGTCGTAGCCCCACAAGTGGACGACCTGATTCAATGCGCCGATGTCGCTCATGTAGAAGCCGACGGGCGCGCCGAGATATTTCATCTGGATCGGCATCGCGAGCCGGTCGAAGATCTCGATGAATTCGGCCATGCCGCGCGGCCGGATCGTATAGATGCGATGGTCGATGAATGCTTTCGCGGTAGTCATGGTGTGCTCCGGGTTCACGCGGTCGCGCGCGTGTCGGCGGGTTGCGCCACGTCAGCGCGCTGTCTCGGTTCGGTGACGCCGGTCAGGTCGATGAGCCCCGCGATATGACGTGCGCTCAGATAACCGAACGTCATGATCGGGCCGAGCGTGATCCCTGCACCCGGATAGTTTCCGCCCATGATGCTGGCGCGATCGTTGCCGACCGCGTACAGGCCGGCGATCGGCCTATTGTCGGCGGCCAGCACCTGCCCGACCGGGTTGGTACGGATTCCGTCGAAGGTGCCGAGATCGCCCATCACGACCTTCAGCGCGTAATACGGCCCGTTGCCGAGCGGCGCCACGCACGGATTCGGACGATGATCGGCGTCGCCGAGATAGCGGTTGAACGACGTCGTGCCGCGGCCGAATTCGGGATCCTCACCACGCGCGGCGTCACGGTTGTATCGCTGCACGGTTGCCTCCAGATTCGCCGCATCGATACCGGCACGCAGCGCGAGTTCCGCCAGCGTACGGCCCTGCACGAGATAGCCGTTGCGCAGCAACGGCCCGAGCGGCACCGGTGCGGGCTTTGCAAAGCCGAGCCCGTATTTGCGGATCGTCGCGCGGTCGCACACGAGCCACATCGCCGTCTCGGTCTCGTCGCGACATGCGGCGATCATCGCCGCACCGACGTCATGATAGGAATTCGATTCGTTCGTGAAACGCATGCCGCGACGGGTCACGCCGATGACACCTGGCTTATAGCGATCGAGCAGATGCGGAAACACCCCGAAGCGTCCATCGCCGAGCGGCACGCGCGAAACGGGCATCCATGCGGCCGGTTGCGGATAGCGAATCTCCACGCGGCCGCCAGCCTGCTCGGCCAGCTTCGCGCCGTCGCCGGTGTTGCCGACCGGCACGGGCGACACATGCTCGCCGCCGCGCGCGACGTGTGGATACGCACGCGCGATTCGCGCGACGTCGTGCGAGAAGCCGCCGCTCGCCAGCACGACCGCACGGCGCGCGGAAATGCGATACGTCTCGCCGTCCGCCCCGACCGTCGCGCCGGCGATGCGGCCTCCGTCGGTCACGAGTTCACGTGCGGGCGTGTTCGTCAGGATCGGGATCCCGAGGTCCAGCGCCGACTTCGCGAGTCGTGCAGCGAGCGCGTTGCCGCTCGTGATCTGCACGCCGCGCCGGTACAGCGCGAGATCCTTCAGATGCGCGGCGAGCCGCTTCGTCACGTACCACGCGGACTTGAGCGAGCGCGTTGCGTTGAAGAAATGCTTCAGGTCCGCGTTCGACGAATTGAACATCATCCCGATGAACGTGATCGTCTTCAACGGCGGACGCAGGCGCTCGAGATCGCGCCCGAGCCGCCGCGCATCGTACGGCGTCGCGACGACCGAGCGGCCGATGTCGACTCCGCCGGGCAGGTTCGGATGATAGTCGGGATACAGTGTCGGGACGAATTTCACGTCCGTTTCGCGCTCGAAGAATTCGAGCATGCGCGGACCGTGCTCGAGAAAGGCCTCGATTGCCGCGTCGTCACGGAACGCGCCCGTTTCGCCGCGCAAATACGTGCGCGCCGCCTCGCGTGTATCGTGCACGCCGTTTGCACTCGCGTGGCGATTGCCGGGAATCCACAGCACGCCGCCGGAAAACGCGGTCGTGCCGCCGAAACACGCTTCCTTCTCGACGACGATCACGTCGAGGCCGGCCTTGCGCGCGGTAATCGCGGCGGACAGGCCGCCCGCTCCCGATCCGATCACGAGCAGATCGCACGTGACGTGCTTCGAACGATGCCGATCGTTCATCATGTCTTCCTCCATGGATGGAACAGCCGCGCCGCCACACCGCTGAACACGGTATGTCTGCATCACGCGCGGCAATGTCGTTGAACTACCTTGCGCCGGCACCGGCCTCATAGCCCGGCCGCGGAACGAGATCCATCAGCATCGCGTCGAGGCCGCCGTCGACCACCAGTTCCGCCCCGTTCACATACGCGGCGCGCGGACTCGCGAGAAAAGCGACGACGTTCGCGATGTCGTCTGGGCGGCCGATGCGCCTGCTCGCGGTCATCGCACTGCGGCGCGCCTCGATGTCGCCGCTCTGATAGAACGATTCGGACAGCGGCGTGCGGATCATCCCCGGACACACCGTATTGCTGCGGATGCCGCGCGGCCCCCACTCCGCCGCCAGTTGGCGCGCGAGCATCGCGACCGCTGCCTTGCTCGCGCTGTACGCGCCGCTATGCGTCTGCGGGTAGCGCGCTGCGATCGAGGCGACATGCACCATCGAGCCCGTGCCGCGCGCCAGCATCGCGCGGCCGAACGCCTGCGAGCAGAGCATGTAGCCGGTGAGATTGACTTGCAGCATCGCGTTCCATGCGTCCAGGCTGATGGTCTCGATGCCGCCGGCACGCAGCAGGCCGGCATTGTTCACGAGTACGTCGGCGGGGCCGAGATCGCGCTCGACGCGTTCCGCGGCCTGGGTCACGCTCGCCGCGTCGCCGATGTCGCATCCGATCGCGACGACATCGCCGCCTGCCGTGCGCAGCCGCTCCGCAACGGCAATGGTCCTGTCCGCGTCGCGGTCGAGCAGTGCGACTCGCGCACCGGCTGCCACGAGCGCTTCGACAATCGACGCTCCGATGCCGCCCGCCGCCCCCGTCACGACACACACTTTCCCGTCGAGACGCAGCCAGTCCGCGTGCAGGTTGTCTGCTTGCGATATCATTAGGTTTCCTCTTTAAATAGGCTTGAAATGTCCGGATTGAACCGGCATGCGCTGCCCGAACGTCGCGCGATGCGTCAGTTGCAAGCGCTACGTCGATGAGAAAAGTATAGAAGCGCGCATCGCGCGAAAATTGGACAAACGCCGCAAGCAACAGGACAATTTGTACACAGGAGGCCGGGCGGCATGAGGAGAATCCCTAACTACGATCTGTATGGCGAATCGGCTCGTCCGCCTTGGTACGACGCGTTCAACTTCGAATGGATACCGGAGCGCAGCCAGCCGAACGACTGGCGTATCGCCGCGCACCGCCACGATGCGCTATTGCAGATTTTGTACATCCGCGGCGGGCACGGGCATGTCGTGATCGAGAGCGGGAAGCACACGTTCGCGCCGCCGTGCCTCGTGCTGCTGCCCGCGCAGACGGTCCATGCGTTCGAGTTCTCGCCGCAAATCGATGGCCTCGTGATCACGGTCGTTCAGCACGCACTGGAAAAACTGGTCAAGACGGTCGCGCCGGGCGCGCTGTCGACTCTGCAACGTGCGGCCGTGATTCCGGTCAAGGGGCCGGACGCGAGCGTGTCGATGCTGATGCCTTTGTTCGCGTTGCTCGAACAGGAATTCCGCAGCACGTCACGCGGCCGCGGCGCGGCCGGGATGGCACTGCTGGTCGCGCTGGTCGTGCATGTCGCGCGCTTGAGCGATCTCGCAGCGGCGCCGTCGCATGCGGGCGTCGACCGGCGCGGGACGTTGCTGCGACGTTTTCGCGAGCTGATCGACACACACTTCCGCGAGCATCGGCCGGTGGAATTCTATGCGGAGCGGCTCGGCGTGACGGCCGCGCAGCTTGCGCGCGTCTGCCGCGAGGAACTGGGGATTTCGACGACGGCGGTCGTCAACGCGCATCTGATCCGCGAAGCGCAGCGCGATCTGGTTTATTCGAATCTGAGCGTGAAGCAGATCGCGCACGAGATGGGCTTTGCGGACAGCGCGTACTTCAGCCGCTATTTCCGCAAGCAGACGGGTCAGACACCGGGCGAATTCAGGGAATCGGCCCATCGCGACCTGATGCCCGGCCAGTCTTGAACCGGCTCGAGCCGGACGGCGGAGCCGGTCGCGACGCCGGATATCGCGACCGGAAAAGCCGACCCGCCAGGTCTGGCGGCCCGTCAGACCGCGACGGCGCCGACGTAGTTTTCCGCCATCGCCATCGCCGCCGAGCGCGACGTCGTCACGTGCTCGAGCTCCGCGACCTGCAAACGCTGCTCGAACGGCGATGCGTCGTCGAGACGATGCATCATGCGCGTCATCCAGTACGAGAAATGTTCCGCGCGCCAGATCCGCCGCAGCGCGGTTTCGCTGTATGCGTCGAGCAAGTCCGTGCGGTCTTCGTCATAGAACGCCTGCAACGCGGCCGTCAGGATGCGCACGTCCGACACCGCGAGGTTGAGGCCCTTCGCGCCGGTCGGCGGCACGATATGCGCGGCATCGCCGGCGAGGAACAGTCGCCCATGCTGCATCGTCGTCGACACGAAGCTGCGCATGCCGACGATGTTCTTCTGGAAGATCCGGCCTTCCACGACCCGCTGGCCGTCGACGGAATCGACGCGCGCATGCATCTCCGCCCAGATACGATCGTCGGACCAGTTGTCGACCGAATCCTTCGGGTCGCACTGGAAATACATGCGCTGCACGTTCGGCGAACGCGTGCTGACGAGCGCGAAGCCGCGCTCGTGGCGCGCATAGATCAGTTCGTCCGACGACGGCGGCGCTTCGACGAGAATGCCGAACCAGCCGAACGGAAAGACCCGTTCGTAGTCCTGCCGCAATGCGGTGGGGATCATCGTGCGCGACACGCCCTGCGAGCCGTCGCAACCGATCACGAAATCGCAGTCGAGCGTCTGTTCGACACCGTCGTGCACGAAACGGATCGACGGCGCGTCGGTCTCGATGCCGGAAATCGTCGCCCCGGATACGTTGAAATACAGCGCACCGCCGGCCGCGACACGCGCGGCCACGAGATCCTTGAGCACCTCATGTTGCGCATAGACGGTAATCGCCTTGCCGGTCAGTTCGGTGAGATCGATGCGGCGGCGCTTGCCTTCGAACGCGAGTTCGAAGCCGTGATGCAGCGCACCTTCCGCTTTCATCCGCTCACCGACGCCGGCTTCAGTCAGCACGTCCATCGTGCCCTGCTCGAGCACGCCGGCGCGAATGGTGGACTCAATCTGTTCGCGGCTGCGCGACTCCAGGACGACCGACTCGATGCCGCGCAGATGAAGAAGATGGGAAAGCAGCAGGCCTGCGGGCCCCGCGCCGATGATGCCGACTTGCGTACGCATGAATGTCTCCGGGTGGAATTGATTTTGCGCAAGTTTGGCGGCGGCGCCTGCTATCCCGCAACGCGATATCCGGAATATGGACTATCTCGATATTGGATAAAGGCCACGAGCGCTTCATGCCATGCACGGCGTGTGCGGGTCCCGTCCGGCCTTCGACTCCGTCGCGTCGATCTTCGCGAGCAGTGCGTTGCCGAGTTCCGTCACGTGGCGCGGCACGCCGGGGATCGCCAGCAGCGCGTCGATCCGCCCACGCCAGTAACTCGAACGACTCACGTGCATCGCGCACGGCATCACCCCATCGCCGCCTGCTCGAGCGGCACCGGGGCCGTGGTTCCAGCGGATCCGGCGCATCGACCTTGCACACCACGGACACCGCGCTCGCCGGAGCATGTGGTCATGCCCGAGCCCAAGCTCTGGCGGCACGCGCCGGTACGTGTCACGGCGTCCGGCGCCATCACGATTCGCTCCGCCTCCATTCCCGCTCGTTCGTCGCGCGGATATCGTCAGCAATTCCACACGGGCCAGCGCGACGCAGGTCACGGCTTGCCGCGCAGCGACTCGACGATCCCGTACGCCGTCTTCACGCGATCCTCGATCGGGACGCTGCGGTTCGCGAGCATCACGATCGCGATCCGCTTCGCGGGAACGAACGCGACATACGTGCTGAAACCGTTGGTGGACCCCGTCTTGTTGATCCACGTGTTTGCGCTCGGCGCGAGCGGCGGTTTGAGTTCGTTCGCGGGCGTCGCGTTGTAGAGCATCGGCGGCGCATTCCCCGCGAGCAGCGCCGGCAACGCGACCGGATACGGATACTGTTCCCAGATCAGGTCTTGCGTGAACGGGCCCGCACGGAAATAGCCGGTATGCGTGCGTTCGAGCGCGCGCTGCAGCCGCGGCGACGTTTCGACGAGCCCCATGTTCGCCTGCACGAAGCGCAGCAGGTCGGCTGCCGTCGTCCTGACGCCGTACGCCGGCTGCCACAGCATGCCGCCCGTCATTCGGATCGGCTTGCCGTCTTGCGTATAGCCCTGCGCGTAGTCGGCCTGGCGCGCGGCGGGCACGTTGAGGTAGGTGTGCGTCATCCCGAGCGCGGGGAACAGCCGCTGCTCCATCAGCACCGCGAAGTCTTCGTGCATCGCCTTCGCGGTGAGAAAACCGAGCATTCCGATCGCGACGTTCGAGTACGTGCGACGCGTGCCCGGCGCGTATGCAGGCCGCCATGCGTCGAGATAACGCATCAGGTCCGCATCGTCGCGGATGCTGTCCGGCACCTGAAGCGGCATTCCGCCGGGCGTATGCGTGCCGAGATTGAGCAGCGTGACCGCACCGAACGGCTTGCCCCGCAGCGCGGGGAGGTACTTGCCGGCCGGGTCCGCGAGCGACAGCTCGCCGCCTTCCTGTGCGTCCGCCGCGAGCGTCGCGGTCAGCGTCTTGCTGACGGAGCCGATCTCGAACAGCGTGTCGCCCGTCACCGGCTTGCCGGTTTGCGTCGACATCACGCCGTAGTCGAACACGTAGGGCTTGCCGTCGGCGACGATGCCGATCGCCATGCCGGGAATGGCGAACTGCTTCATCAGCGGCGCGACGTGGCGAGTCACGGTATCGTGAATTTCGTCCTGCGTGGCGGCGGCCGCGCCGCCTGCCGTGGCGGCAGCGCACGCGGCGACGAACAGGGTTGCGGCGATGCGGATCGCGTTGAATCGCATGATTGCGGTTCCTTCGATTGTTGTGATGGTTGCATGAACAACAGGTCCGGCCGCGCCGCGCGAGGACTGCGGCAGCCGGTCTGTCGAGCAGGACTATCCACCGCCGGCCGCTTGCCAACAATCGATGAATTTTTGCGCGAGCCTAAAGAAAAACTTGTGCGGCGCGCGAACCGGCCATCCGGACGTCAGTCCGTCAATCGGTCGAGGAATGCCAGCATCGCGGCGTTGAAGCGCGCCGGCCGCTGCAGCGGCGCGAAGTGGCTCACGCCTGGCAGGATCGTCAGCGTCGCGCCCGGAATCGTGTGTGCGAGATATGCTGCATGGTCGGGGCGGATGAATTCGTCGTGCTCGCCCTGCACGATCGCGACCGGCACGGCGATCGCAGCGAGGTCGGCCGCGCTGTAATTCGGTTGCGTGCGCATCATTTCGCTGACGGCCGCGACGAACGCATCGAACTCGCCCGGCGTCGCGGACAGCCGCGCGTAGTCCTTGCTGTGCCGCGCGAAGCAGCGGTCGATCAGCGGGCTCGGCATCATCTCCTTCGTGCCGCCCGGATCCATGTTGCACGCGAAGAAGAACACGCCCGCCACACGCTCCGGCGCGCGGGCGGCCAGCACGAGCGACACGCACGCGCCGTCGCTCCAGCCGACGAAGCGCGCGCGCCCGATGCGCAGCGCATCGAGCACCGCGAGCACGTCGGAGGCCATGCATTCGTAGGAATACGGGAGATCGTCGCGCGTGCTGCGGCCGTGGCCGCGGCTGTCAATCACGATTGCGCGGTAGCCGGCAGCGAGCAGCGCCGGCACCTGGTCGCCCCAGTTGCCGGCGTGGCCGAGGCCACCGTGCAGCAGCACGACCGGCGGCCCATCACCGAACGACGCGTGCCAGATGCGCGCGCCGTCGTGTTCCAGCCATCCTTCGGCGGCGGCCGCCGGCAGCGGCGTGCCGCCTTGCGCGTCGAAGCGGATGAGATCGTCGTCGGTGAATTCCGCATTCATCGTTCTGCCGTCCTTTCGAGGGAGACGAGCTTGCGATTGTAATGCGCTGGGTGGCGTGCCGCGATGCGCCCGCACACTGCGCGACGGTGCGGCGCGGTGCCGTCAGGCCTGCGTCGACACCAGCCCGCCCGAGGTCGAGCCGCCCGACTTCTGGATCGCCTGCGCCAGCTGCGCGATCGCTGTCGACAGCGCGGCGGAGATCGTGCTGGCTTCCGCGCCCAGCGCCTGCTGCTCGATCGCCGCGGCCGGATCGTTCTTCGCGCGCTGCGCGGCGGCCGCCATTTGCTGCTGCACTTGCGCGAGCTGTTTCTGCAAGCGCTCGATGAGTTGCTTGAGTTGGCTGACCGCGGGATCCTCGGCCGAGGATCCCGTCGCGCCCAGCGTCTGCCCCGCGCCGTCGGCCGGCGCCGCACTGCCCGTCGACGACGACGCGTTGGACGTCGCCGTCGACGCGGCGCCGGTGCCCGCCTGACCAGTGGTGAGTGAAGTCTGCGCGGCGGAAGAAAGATCGATCTGCATCGTGTCGGTCCGTAGTGAGTGTGCAATTCGGCTCGGTTGAACAGGCATACCTTGTAACCGGTTTACGGTATTCGTCGGACAAGACTTTAGCCCCGCCAGCCGAACTGCCTCGAGGCAGCGCCTGCGCCCGGGCTGCCGTATGCGTGCCGTCGATCGTCGCGAAGGGGCCAGATTAGCCGACCGTCGACGCTGGTAAAATCGCCCGCTGGCCTGCCGCCGCGGCACACCGGCTGCTTCCGGCAAGGCCGCGCGGGCTGCCCCGCGTCGACGCCCGCCCGGTCGGGCCCGATACGCGTTGCGGTCCGGCTCCGTCGGTGCGCGAGCCCCGCGCCCGCATTGACGTGACGACGCGCCGATTCCGGCACGCCTCCCCTTCATCACGCATTTCGAGGAACTCACGATGGCCCGCATCGGCGCCTTCTGCCTGACCACGTGGCTCGCGGCCGCGATTCTTTATTTCGGCCAGCATTCGGTCGCGATGATTGCGCTCAGCGGCGTGGTCGTGTTCGGCGGATTCGACCTGCTGCGTCCGTGACGACGGTCGGCGCAGCGTGAACACGGCAACCATGCAAGCAGGCCATGCGACCACGAAACCACGTGGGCGCTCATCTCCTTGAAGGCGACCCGCCGGCGTTGCCCGGTCAATGAGCCGCGGGCGCGAACGGCTGGCGCTGCGCGACGGGTAGCCGCGCGAGCCGTTCGGCTTGCGCAAGGCGGCTGATCGTCGCCGGCACCGCGGCGTCGAGTTGCGTGCACAGCTCCGCATCCCGGATTCGCTCGATGCGCGCATCGACCAGCCCGTCAACGCTTCAACACGTCACCGCGGCAACGTCCTCAAAGACGACGGCCCGCCCGACAGCGCAATGCGCTTGCCCATATCGCGCAGCTTGCCGCTTTCGACCGCATACAGCGCGAGCTGGCGCTCGACGTTGAACTGCACGATCACGTGCCGGCTATCGGCGGTAAACACGATGCCCTGCGCGGCTTCACCGCCCGGCACTTCGCTCGTCTGCACCGCACGGCCGTCGCGGATCTCGAACAGCACCACCTTGCCGAGCTTGCGGCGGCCCGGGTTGTCGGCCGTCAGGTTCGAGCCGTCCATCGTCTGCACGGCGATCCACCTCCCGTTCGGCGAAATCGCCACGCCCTCCGGCAGCGACGGCACCGTCAGGTACTGGACAGTACGGAACGGCGTGCGCGACACGTCGATCAGCGCGACCGAATCGGCGTCGCCCGCGAGCTTGCCCGTGTAGCCCGGCAGCCCCGCGAGCCCGACGTTGCTGACGACGGCCCAGCGATTGTCGCTCGACACGTCGATCGTATAAGGCGCGACGCCCGCGCTCAGCCGCGTGCCGCTGTCGGTCACCTTGCCGTCGTCGACGTTCAGCACCGCGACGCCCTGCTCGTCGCGCAGCGACACGAGCGCATGCTTGCCGTCGTGCGTGAAGCTGATCCCCGCGAGCCGCTTCTTGCCGATCTTCAGGTTGCCGTCGAGCGTCACCTGCGTTCCGTCGATCCGCAGGATCGACACGCTGCCGTCGACGTTCGCCACCAGCGCGAGTCGGCCCGACCGGTCGATCGCGATCCCCTGCGGGTGCGCGCCGAGTTCGATACGCGTGATCGCCGGCGGCGACGCATCGACGTTCACGACCTGCAGAAACGTGTCGTACACGAGCTGCTTTGCGTTCGAGTCGTAGCGCGTCGGCGCGCCGACCAGCGCGAGCTTCGCGCCGGGCGCGATCGCGACGGCCTGCGGCGGCCCCTGGATGCCGTTCTCGACATCGACCTGCAGCACGACCTTCGGCGGAACCACACTCGCGTCGAGCAACGTCAGCGTGTCGGCGGGCGGCGACGCGAGATAGGTGTCGCGCCCTTCGACGCGCTGGTACTTGCCGTCGTTGCCGGACACGATCCAGTCGGCCGCATGCGCGGCGACGGCAGTGGTGACGAGCGTCAGCGCGGCGAGCAGGCGGGCGCGACGAAGGCGACAGGGATTCGAATGCATGGCGGTCGGTTCTCCGGATTGGTTGCGGACGCAATGACTCGCACGACCCTGCTGATCGACGGGTCGATGCCATCGCATGATGCATGAAAGCGCACGAATCCGGCGTCTCGTGTCCGCCGCTCAAGAACGCCCTGCAGAACCCGAAGGTCAACGCGGTGATTACCAACGCGGTGTTCTATCCGACCGCGAACAAGGTTGCGGGCCAGTTCGTGAAACCCGCGATCGCGCGCGATCCGTCGGTCTACCCGAACGACGAGGGTCCTGAGCAAGATGACATTGCTCAAGCCGATGCCGCCCGAGATCCGCAGGCTCCAGAACAGGTTGTTGGCGCAACTAAAATCCGGGCGCTGACGGAACGGCTCGCGTCAGGCAACGGCGCGACGGCCACGGCCGTCCTATCGCCGCGCCTGCTCCGCGTGCGGCAACGCCGCCACGAACGTTGCGTCGATGAACCGGATCACATCGTCGAGCGACGACGTGCACATCGCGCCCGCGGCGAGTTCCCGAAACGCGCCGTCCGGCCCGAGGCAGATGAGCGGCTTGCGCCAGCGCCGCGCGAGCGCGATCTCCTCGGCCGTCCCGTGCCCGCCGGGTAGCGCGACGATCAGGTCGCTGCTCAGCACGTTCACGTAGTTCCGGTTGATGGTGTGCGGTGCGGCGCTCGGTTCGCGGCGCGGCAGCGGTGTGAGGATCGGGATCTCGACGAACGGATGCGGGTAGCCTTCGAGCGGCACGAAGCCCGCGTGCGGATCGGCCTGCGTCGGCACGATGCCGATCGAACGGCCGGCCCGTCCCGACACGCCGGCGAATGCACGCGCAACCGCCAGCATCACGCCCTGGCCGCCGCCCGTCAGCAGGTTGAAGCCGGCCTGCGCAAGCCATGCTCCGAGCGGCTCGGAAAACGCGAGCCATGGTTCCTTGCCCGAGCCCATTACGCCGATCGTCCGGCTGTTGCGTTGCATCGTGAATTCCGGTGATGAATTGGAATTGAATCGCAGCGTCATTCGAGTTCGACGCCCTTGAGCTCGGGGATCAGGAACAGCGTCGCGACCATGTCGAGCACGTAGAGGCCGGCGAGCAGCGCGATCGCCGTCTGGAACGAGTAGCGTGCGGCGAGCGCGCCGACCGCCACCGGCCCGAAGCCGCCGACCGCGCGGCCGATGTTCCACAGCACGTTCTGCGCGGTCGCGCGCGCGGCGGTCGGATAGCCTTCGGACATCAGCGTGCCGTAGCCGCCGACCATCCCGTTGACGAACATCCCCATCAGCGCGCCGGCCCACAGCATCGCCGTCGGGTCCGTCAGGCGCGCATATGCGAGGACCGTCACGACCGACCCGAGCTGGTACAGCAGGAACGTCGGCTTGCGGCCGATGCGATCGGCGAGCTGCCCGAACGTCCAGACGCCGATCATCATCCCGACGACGGTCGCCGCCGTCCACAGCCCCGACTTCGTCAGCGAGAAGCCCATCTGCTTCGACAGGAAGGTCGGCAGCCAGATCATGATCCCGTAATAGCCGAAGTTCTGCACCGAGCACAGGATCGCGATGCCGAGACTCGTGCGAGCGGTGCGGGCGTCGGCGACGAGCATCCCGAACGCGTTGGCCTGCGGCCGCGCCGCGCGCTGCACGAAGACTTCCGGCTCATGCAGCCGGTTGCGCAGCACCCACGCGAGCAGCGCGGGCAGCACGCCGACCACGAACATCCCGCGCCAGCCGATATGGAGCAGCAACAGCGGCGTCAGCAGCGCGGCCAGCAGCACGCCGGCCTGCCAACCGAGCGCGACGTAGCACGACACGCGTGCACGCTTGCTCGCCGGCCACGCTTCGGCCGCGAGCGCCATGCCGATTCCGAACTCGCCGCCGAGGCCGATGCCCGCGATGGTCCGATACACGAGCAGATCGCGGAAACCCTGGGCGAATGCGCACAGGCCGGTGAAGACCGCGAACAGCATGATCGTCCAGGTCAGGACGCGCACGCGGCCGTAACGATCGCTCAGGGCACCGAACAGAATACCGCCCGCGACGGCGCCGATCAGCGTCCACGTGACGAGCGCGCCGCCCTGCCCGGGCGTCAGCTGCAACGCCGCCGTGATCGCCGGCAGCATGAAGCCGAGGATCAGCAGGTCGAAGCCGTCCATCGCGTAGCCGATCGCCGAGCCGGCCAGCGCCTTCCACGCGTACGCGCCGACCTGGTCGCCGCGCGGCGCCGCCGGATCGCCGAGCGCCGAAGATTTCATGTTTGCTGCCATGGTGTCCTGCCGGAAATGTCCGGGCGACATTCTAAAGCCTGTTCCCGCGCACGACGGGCGCCTGACGCGCGCACGCGGAAAGCGCCGCGCGGCCCGCTTCCGGGAACGGAAGCAGGCCGCGTCTGCAATGAATTTGAAAGACATTGAAGCCGGCGATCCCGCAGTCGGGCGGGACACCGAAGGAACGCGATGAAGCGGGTGTTGCGAGGCCGGCGTCGCCGCCGGCGCGGGTTGAACGGCACCGGAGCGGTGCAGTTGCGATGCGGCCTCAGCCCCGATCGTCGCCGGGCCACCAGGTTTTGGCTTCGCGGTCGACGAGCAGCGTGTCGAGATCCTTGCCTTCGAGCCATTTGGGGCGCGGGCCACGGCCCGACCACGAGCGGCCGGTCGTCGGATCGTAATACTTGGCAGGGGCCTTGCGTTTGCGCTGGACGATGTAGCCGAGGGCGCTCAGCACTTCCTGCTGCGAGATGCCCAACAACTCGACCTGCTCCTTGAATGCCGCGAGTGCGGCTTGCTTCTCCTTCTGCTTGGCTTCCGACAGCTTGATATTCAGGTCCCGAAGTTGTGCTTCGAGATCCTGCAGGGCCTGGGTCATGTATTCATCCTCTTTGGGCATGTTTTTATTCAAAAAAACCTCCGATGGCCGAACCTATCACGAAGTTCCGCCAATCGGTGTTGCGATATGTGAATCGTTTGCCTGGACCTGTAACGCTTTCGAAGTGTACCGAACGCCACGCCATCGTCGAAAACCGCACGGCATCGGCACGCAACACATGGCGCGCCGCGTTCGAGCGCGCCGCGAGCCGTCGGTGGCGACCTCCTCGCCACCTGGCGCCGCACCCGGGCACTGGCGCGGCATGGCGCGAATGATAGCAGCGCGCTTCCGTCATGTTCGAGGACTTTTGCGGTCCAGCGCACACTTGCCTTCGCTGGCCCGCGAGCATCGGCGCCGGTGCGGCGGTTTACGTGCCGAAGCTGCGCCGGTCCCAAGCGAACAACGCATGCAGCTTCGCTGCCGCGCGCGGCGTTCAGCGCGCTTTCGCATGGATCCCGCTGCGGAAAAGCCGGGCTCGTTCCGTGTCACGGCGCACGAAACCTGTCGGAATCGATAGGGACGACGTAACGCTCCACTACGCCAGGCGACGCCGCGAGAAGGCAATCGTCCGGGCCTGTAACGGCCACGCGCCAGATCGCGCATGCGATCGAATCGGATGCGAAGACGTGTCACGCTGGGCAAGCGCTGCACCCGTGATTTGCGAAATGCATCAGGGCATCGGCGAACCGGACGCATCGCCCCACAGCCCCCGACGCCTCCCGCCGAGCGGGAATGCTGCGCGGCGTAGCGTCTCGCCGTGCACCGACGATGATGCTGCCATGCGTCGCCGCATCACGGCGCGACGCGCTTACGGCAGCGGCGGCGCGTCGCGCAGCACGGCTTGCAGCCCGGTCGCGAACGGCGTCGCATGATCGATCCCGAGTGCGCGCACGCGCGACGCATCCAGGTGGCAATCGTACGGACGCGGCGTCGCGTCGGCCGGCGTGTCGATCCGTGCAAGCGCCGCATCGACGCCGAGCGCGGCCGCGATCCGTTGCGCGATGTCGTACTTCGTCATCGGCTCCTCGCCCGACCAGTGACGGATGCCCGTGACGGACGAGCCCGCGAGATGGCGCAGCGTCAGGTCGCGAATGACCGCCGCGACGTCGGGCGTGTAGGTCGGATAGCGGATCGCCCATGCGTCCATCCCGACCGCATCCGCACCCGGACGCGCGGACGCGACGATCGCCGGCACGAGGCTCGTGACGGCCGACTCGCGCCAGTCGACGATCGGCCCGTAGAGCAACGGCAGCCGCAGCACGCAGGCAAGCGGCGATGCGGCGAGCAACGCGGCCTCGCCTTCCACCTTGGTGCGGCCATAGATGTTCAGCGGGTTCGGCGCGGCGTCTTCGCGGTACGGCGCGGCCTTGCCGTCGAACACGTAGTCGGTGGAGATGCCGAGCGTCCACGCGCCGTAGCGCGCCGCGAGCGCGCCGATGCGGGCCGGTGCGTCGACGTTGATCGCGCGCGCGGCGGCGGGGTCGCGTTCGCAGACGTCCGGGCGGCGTTCGGCGGCGCAGATGATCACGGCGGCCGGTTGGCGAGTTGCGAAGAGGTGTTCGAGCGCCGGCTGATCGAGCGCGTCGAGTCGGGCGACGTTTTCCGGCGGCAACGCGAGGCGCCGGGCACCCGCGGTGTCCGGGTTACGGATCGTTCCGATCGGCGTCAGCGAAGATTCGCGGAACAGCGATGCGGCAACCGCACGGCCGAGCAGGCCGGACGCGCCAATGAGAAGGATGGTCGGGTGCGACACGGTGGCCAACGATGAAAGGAAATGAGGGCCCCCAATCTATACGAGAACACGCAACCGATGTCGATTTCGATCGCACGTCGACGACGTGCGCGTGATGAAAACAAGGCCCGATGCGCGATTGCGCGCACCGGGCCTGCCGTGCGGCACGAAGCCTCGCGCCCGCTTACTTCCGGTCGAACGAATAGCGCCCCGGCCCGCTCACCGCGAGCAACAGCAGGCCGCCGATGATGCTGATGTTCTTGTAGAAGTTGATCATCGCGAGGTACTGGTCCATGCCTTGCAGCGCCCAGTAGCGATGCCCGATCAACGCGGTCGCGAGCGTGTAGACCGCGAACACCAGCGCAAGCGGACGCGTGTAGAACCCGACCGCGATCAGCGCGCCGCCGACCAGCTCGACCGCCACCGCGATCACCGCCGACAGCTCGGGCGACGGTGCGCCCGTTGACGCCATGTACGCGACCGTGCCCGAGAAGCCGTTCAGCTTCTGCCAGCCGAACAGCACGAACAGGATCATCATCAGCACGCGAGCCGCCAGCAGCAGCTCGTCCTTCTTCGACTCCAGCGAAACGTAACGCATAGCAATCACCTTGAATTGACGGTTTGACGCATTCGGTGCCGATGGCCGCCGCGACGGCGAACCCACGGATCGGCAACGAACCCTCCTCGCACGATCGAACGGCGGGCCGGCCGGCCCGCTGCCGAAGAATCCGTTCCGTCGCGCCGTCGTGGCGCGCTGCGGAGCGGTTCTGGCGAAGCACGGGTGCAGTCTACTGTCTCACCGAAAATCATCAATCCGTCGAAACAAGATTGGCTGTCGCAATTGAGTGGACAATTGTCACGTAACAAACGCGTCAAACGCGGCCGGGTACATCGGCCGGCGCGCCTGGCCGCCGGATCACATCAAATCGACCGGCAGCGTCTTGTCGAGATTGTCGTGCCATGCGCGAATGGTCTTCGGCACGGTCTTTTTCCACGCCGGTGCGCTCGTGTAATAGCGCATCCGCACCTTGTCTTGTGCATCGAACACAAGTAGACCGATCCACAAATCGGTGCCCCGGCGCATCACGATCGCGGCGTTCGTCGTCGCGATGCCGCGTACCCAGTACGACTTCACGCCGGCATTCAGGCCGTCGAGATCCCGTTCGTCCGCGCTGGAATTGACCGTGTCGACGAGCGTTTGATAGTCGGCGCCCAGCAGCTTGTGCGCGATCGCGTTCTGCCGCGCATCGGCGAGCACCTTCAGGGTCACGAGATCCGCCGCCTGACTCGCCTGCGCCTTCGACGCCGTCACGTAGTCGCCCGAATAGACGACGCCCGCACCGGCGCCGCAATCGGCATCGCCGCCCTGCTGCGCGACCCGCACGCGCCCGCCCTTGCGGCTGAAATCGAGCCGGCATCGATCCTGGCGGAACGTGGCGCTGTCGCCGTGCAATTCGATATCGCCGCTGAGTCCGCCGGTATTCGCGCCGTTGTTGCCGCTCAAGTCGAAGTGAAGACGCGGTGCCGTGCCGGTGAACGTCAGCACGCCGCCGACCGACGGGTTCGCGCTGTCGCGATACCACGTCTGCTGCCAGCGGTCGGCCGCAAGCGACGTGCCGTTCAGGATCGCGAGCCGCTCGCGATAGCGGTCGCCGAGGCACGACGCTTCGGTGCCGCAGCGATCGCGCTGCTTGAGCCATTTCAGCTGCGCGGCCTTCAGCGCGGCCGTATCGCCGCCTTTCGCGAGCGCCTTCTTCCATGCCGCCGCCAGTTCGCCGTCGAGCGACGACAGCCCGGGGTCCGCGCAGATCGCCTTTTCGGTCAGCGAAACGGCTTTCGCGCAATCGAAGCCGGCCGCGTGCGCGGCAATCGGCGAGATCGTAAGCATTGCCAACATCATGACGGATCGCAGGTTCGCGCTCCACGCATGCCGGCCGTGAAGTGCGGCCTGCCCTCGCTCGCCCGCGCGAGCATTCGATCGATTCTTCATTGTCATTGGACTGGACCCGTCGTGGATGGCGGTGAGTAGAAGCTACGTGCCCGATGTATGCGCACGATTCGGTTCGAGGTAAAAATACCCGGCCCGGCATGCGCATCGGCCCGCACCCCCGGCGAAGCCTAACGCGAATGCGCGCCGCCGATCAATCGGCGCGCTACCCCCGCGCGCCCAACCGCTCCGCCAGAAACCCGATGAACGTGCGCAGCGTGACGAACCCTTCCCGGTGCTGCGGAAACACCGCATTCAACGTGATCGGCGACGGCGCATACGCGTCGAGCACCGGCACGAGCGCGCCGCCGTCGAGCGCCGCGCCGACGATGAAATGCGGCAGCAGCGCAATGCCGAGCCCCGCGATCGCCGCGTCGCGCACGACTTCGCCGTTGTTCGCGACGAGCGGGCCCTGCACGTCGAACGTGCGC
Source organism: Burkholderia sp. AW49-1 (assembly GCF_053427845.1). Classification (NCBI taxonomy): domain Bacteria; kingdom Pseudomonadati; phylum Pseudomonadota; class Betaproteobacteria; order Burkholderiales; family Burkholderiaceae; genus Burkholderia; species Burkholderia sp. AW49-1. Next base: position 31,150 of record NZ_JBSAXF010000040.1, read on the forward strand.
GCCGCGCCGTCGACCCGGAACTCCCAGCCGACGCGCCGCTCGCGCCCATACATCAGGCACGTGTGGCCGGCGAGGTCGGCCGGCGTCGCCGGCGTGCCGTGGCGCTTCAGGTAAGCGGGGCTCGCGCACGCAATCATCTCCCACGCGCCGAGCTGCCGCGCGATCAGCGTCGAATCCTCGAGCGTGCCGATCCGCAGCACGAGATCGAAGCCCTCGCCGATCAGGTCGACACGCCGGTCGGTCAGGTCGACGTTGAGCCGCACGGCCGGATGCGCGGACAGGAATTCGGCGATCAGCGGCGACACGTGCGTGATCCCGAACGACAGCGGCGCGCTGATCTTCAGCGAGCCGTGCAGCTCGGTGCTGCGCACCGACATCGCCTGCTCGGCGTCGGCGACCTCGGCCAGGATCCGCTGCGCACGCGCATAGAACTCGTGCCCCGATTCCGTGACCGCGAGATTGCGCGTATTGCGATGCAGCAAACGCACGCCGAGCGCTGCCTCGAGCGCCATCGTGCGCCGGCTCACGAACTGCTTGGACAGCATCAGTTGGTCGGCCGCCGCCGTGAAGCTGCCCGCATCGACGGTCGCGACGAAGATCCTCAGGTCGTTGAGTTCCATATTGTCCACCTCAGAGTGACAGTCATTATCTCTCCAGCCATTTATTTGTCAAATCGATTGACCTAAGATTCATCTCAACGAACGGCCGGCCCCACTTCCGAGGGCAGGCCAAATCCAGGAAAAAATCATGATCGAGACTCGTGCAGCAAACCAACGTGGCCGTGCCGAGCATGGCTGGCTCAGCTCCCGTCACACGTTTTCTTTCGCGAATTACTACGATCCGAAGCAAGTCGGCTTCTCCGACCTGCTGGTCATCAACGACGACCGCGTCGCGCCGGGCCGCGGCTTCGGCACGCACCCGCACCGCGACATGGAAATCCTGTCGTACGTGCTCGACGGTGCGCTGGAGCACAAGGATTCGATGGGCACCGGGTCGGTGATCGTGCCGGGCGACGTCCAGTTGATGAGCGCGGGTACCGGCGTGCGTCACAGCGAGTTCAACCACTCGCACGAGACGCCCGTCCACTTCCTGCAGATCTGGGTCGGGCCTTCCGAGAAGGGTGCCGAGCCGCGCTATCAGCAGACGAACATCGCGGCAGACGACAAGCGCGGCAAGCTCACGCCGATCGTGTCGCCCGACGGTAGCGGCGGTTCGCTGAAGATCCGCCAGGACACGCGGATCTACGCGGGCCTGTTCAACGGCGACGAGCGCGCCACGCTCGAACTCGCACCGAACCGCTTCGCATACGTGCATGTCGCACGCGGCAGCGTGACGGTCAACGGCGTGACGCTCGGCGAAGGCGACGGCGCACGTATCCGCGACGAGCAGGCGCTGACGTTCACGGACGGCAAGGATGCCGAAGTGCTGGTATTCGACCTGCGTCCGGTCGAAGTGACGGCCGAGTGGGCATGACGCCCGTTCGGAACATCGGGCCCCGCTGAACGCGGGGCCTTCTTATTCGGAGATTCGCAACATGGCCAAGGTACTCGTTCTCTACTACTCGTCCTACGGGCACATCGAAACGATGGCGCAGCACGTCGCGGAAGGCGCGAAATCGGTGCCCGGCGTCGAGGTCACGCTCAAGCGCGTGCCTGAAACCATTCCCGTCGACCAGGCGAAGGCGATCGGCGTCAAGGTCGACCAGGCCGCACCCGTCGCCACCGTGGACGAACTCGCGGGCTACGACGCGATCATCTTCGGCACGCCGACCCGCTTCGGCAACATGGCCGGCCAGATGCGCACGTTCCTCGACCAGACCGGCGGCCTGTGGATGAAGGGTGCGCTCGTCGGCAAGATCGGCAGCGTGTTCGCGTCGACCGGCACGCAGCACGGCGGCCAGGAAACGACCATCACGTCGTTCCACACGACGCTGCTGCATCACGGGATGGTGATCGTGGGCGTGCCCTACGCGTGCAGCGGGCTCGTCAACATGAACGAAATCACGGGCGGCACGCCGTACGGCGCGACCACGCTCGCGGGCGCGGACGGCAGCCGTCAGCCGAGCGCGAACGAACTCGACATCGCGCGCTACCAGGGCAAGCACGTCGCGGAACTCGCCGCGAAGCTCGCGTCGTAACGCGGGCGCCGTCCGTCCCGGAAAGCCCGGGACCGCGGCGCGTGCCGCCTGCGCGGCACGCACGAGAAAGCACGGCGCCGGTCGACCCGGCGCCGTTTTCCGTCGCGCGAACGCCGGCCGTTACTGACCCGACGCCGGTGCGGCGGGCGCAGCGGGCGCCGCCTTCGTCGCGGGCGCCTTCTCGACCGCGTTCTGCGGGTAGTTGCTCTGATCGTTGGTCAGCCGGTAGCCGGTGCCCGTGCCGATCGCCTTCAGGTCCTTCGCGTGGCGCGCGCGGGCCGCCTTGCGGGCTGCCTTCTTCTGCGCCTTGTCGAGCTGCTTTTGCGTCGGCGCGGACGCCGGATCCTGCGCGTATGCCGCCGGCGCGGCGGTCAACAGCAGACCGAACGACGCCGTTACTGCCACTGCCACCGAAACCACGCGAGACTTCGTCATGGCCGGATCTCCTTGTCGATTGTTGGTTGTGGGTCGAACGCCGGCACGCACGCGATGGACGTCGGCGTGCGACCACGGCGCCGATGCAACGTTAGCCGATCGCTGCGCAAATGTCCGTGCCGGTTCCTGAATTCTCCTGATAACGGCAACGATACATGCGCGGCAGGCGCCCGGCCAGACGGCATGGCGCACGTGCCATCAGGGAAACCGATAGCATCGTGCGCCGCTGGAGCATGGCGCCGCTCAGATCCAGCGCGACAGCATCGGCAGCAGAATCGGCACGACGAATGCGGTCAGCACGCCGTTCAGCCCCATCCCGAGGCCCGCGAACGCGCCGGCCTCCTCGCTGACCTGGAACGCTCGCGCGGTGCCGATCCCGTGTGACGCGACGCCGAGCGCGAAACCGCGCACCGCCGGCTCCTCGATGCGCAGCGCGTTGAGGATCGCGCGGGCGCACACGGCGCCGAAGATCCCGGTCGAGATCACCAGCACGGCGGTCAGCGACGGAATCCCGCCGATTTCCTGCGCGACGGCCATCGCGATCGGCGTGGTCGCGGATTTCGGCGCGAGCGACGCGATCGTCTGGTGCGACGCGCCGAACAATGCGGAGATGCCGACCGCCGACACGATCGCGGTCAGCGAACCCGCCAGCAGCCCGACGAGCAGCGGCACCGCGGCGCGCCGCAGCTTCGACCACTGGCGGTACAGCGGCAGCGCCAGCGCGACGGTCGCCGGGCCGAGCAGGAAGTGGACGAACTGCGCGCCCTCGAAATACGTCGGATATGGCGTGTGCGTGATCGTCAGCAGCACGACGATCAGCGCGACCGCGATCAGGACCGGGTTCGCGAGCGGGTTGAAGCGCGCGCGTGCATAGACGGCCTGTGCAATCAGGTACGCGATCAACGTGATCGTCAGGCCGAGCAGCGGGGTCGCGGCGAGGTAGACCCAGATCGCGCCGAGTTTCGGGAAGGCCGTCATTGCGTGCCCTCCGCCGTACCGTCGGCGCGCCGCTGGCGCCGCAACAACGCACGCGTGACGAGCGCGGTCACGGCAATCGCGAGCGACGTGCTCACCGCCAGCGCGACGACGACCGCGAGCGCATCGCCGCGCACGCGGTCGGCCGACACCATGATGCCGACGCCGGCCGGCACGAACAGCAGCGACAGATGGCGCAGCAGTTCGAGCGCGGTCGGCTCGATCGCGTCGGCCACTTGCGGGCGCAGCATCACGAAGCCGAACAGCAGCAGCATGCCGATCACGGGGCCCGGCACCGGCAGGCCGAACAGATGGGACACCCCTTCCCCGAGACACTGGAAGGTCAACAAGACCGCGAACGCCTGCAGCATGAAGCGCTTCTCCCGAACGTGGCCGCGCGATCATGCAGCCGCGCGGCCGATGGGCCGGTGTGTGCGACGCCGGCGTGGACGATACGCGCGATCGTATCAACAAAGGCTGGCGGGCGGGCTGCCGGTGCGACGCGCGACTGCGGGCAACCGCCCTGCAGCCGGACCGAATCGATGCGACACTTGCCGCCGGACGATGCGAAAACGATGCAATCCGCGCGCACGCGGATGCGTCGCCTACGCTCGGCGCGATCGAGTCATGGCTTCGTTCGTAGCGAATGCGCGCCGCACGGCGCACATGAAACACGCATGAGCGGTCGGGCCACCTGCCCGCGCCGCATCAAGGAGAAGGTTCAATGTTTTCGTGGTTTGAACGGCGCCTGCCGACGTTCCCGCTCGAGGATCCCGTCACGCCGCCGAAGGGGTTTTTCTCGTTCGTCTGGGCGTGCACGAAAGGCGCGCGCGGCTGGATCCTGCTGATCGCGCTGACGTCGGCCGCGACCGCCGCGTACGAAGCCGTGCTGTTCGCGATGATGGGGCGCGTGGTCGACTGGCTGTCGTCGGCGACGCCGGCCGAATTCGGCGGCCGGCATTTCGGCACGCTCGCCGGCTTCGCGGCGATCCTTGCCGGCAGCGCATTGCTGATCGCGCTGCATACGATGATCAAGCACCAGGTGCTCGCGATCAACTTCCCGATGCGGCTGCGCTGGCTGTTTCACCGGCTGATGCTCGACCAGAGCCTGTCGTTCTACGCGAACGAGTTCGCGGGCCGCGTGACGACCAAGATCATGCAGACCGCGCTCGCCGTGCGCGACGCGCTGTTCATGTCGGTCGACGTCGTGATCGGCGTCGGCGCGTACCTGATCGGCATCCTCGCGCTCGCGGCGAGCTTCGACTGGCGGCTGATGATTCCGCTCGCGCTGTGGGCGCTCGGCTACGGCGTGGCGTGCGCGTATTTCGTGCCGCGTCTGGGTGCGGTCGGCAGCCGGCAGGCCGACGCGCGCGCGCTCATGACGGGCCGCATCACCGACGCCTATTCGAACATCACGACCGTGAAGCTGTTCTCGCACACGCGCCGGGAAGCCGACCACGCGCGGCGCGCGATGGAGGCCTTCAAGGTGACCGGCGATGCGCAGATGCGGCTCGTCAGCGCGTTCGAGGTCGTCAACCACCTGCTGTCAACGCTGCTGCTGGTCGGCTCGACCGGCCTCGCGCTCTACCTGTGGCTGCACGGCGAAGCGAGCGCTGGCGTGGTCGCGGCCGTCATCGCGATGGCGCTGCGCCTGTCGAGCTATTCGCACTGGATCATGTGGGAGATGACCGAACTGTTCGAGAACGTCGGCACGGTCCAGGACGGCATCAACACGCTGACGAAGGTGCGCAGCGTGGTCGATGCACCGGACGCGAAGGCGCTCGTCGTGCAACGCGGCGGCATCGTGTTCGACAACGTGAGCTTCGCGCACGAGGACAACGAGCGCGCGGTGTTCGACGGGCTGAACCTGACGATCCGGCCGGGTGAGCGGATCGGCCTGATCGGCCGCTCGGGCGCCGGCAAGTCGACGCTCGTGAACCTGCTGCTGCGCTTTTACGACGTGGATGGCGGCGCGATCCGGATCGACGGACAGGACATCGCGCACGTGACGCAGGACAGCCTGCGCGCGGCGATCGGGATGGTCACGCAGGATACGTCGCTGCTGCACCGGACGATGCGCGAGAACATCCTGTACGGCCGCCCCGACGCGACCGAGCAAGAGATGCACGACGCGGCAGTGCGCGCGGAAGCGTCCGACTTCATCGACCGGCTGCGCGACCGGCACGGGCGCAGCGGCTACGACGTCGAGGTCGGCGAGCGCGGCGTGAAGCTGTCGGGTGGCCAGCGGCAGCGTGTCGCGATCGCACGCGTGATGCTCAAGGACGCGCCGATCCTCGTGCTCGACGAAGCGACCAGCGCACTCGACTCCGAAGTCGAAGTCGCGATCCAGCGCAGCCTCGACGGCCTGATGCGCGGCAAGACGGTGATCGCGATCGCCCACCGGCTGTCGACGATCGCGGCGATGGACCGGCTGATCGTGCTCGACGAAGGGCGCATCGTCGAGGAAGGCACGCACCTGCAGTTGCTTCAGGCGGGCGGCATCTATGCGGCGCTGTGGGCGCACCAGAGCGGCGGGTTTCTCGGCGAGACGGCGGATGCGGAGGGGGCCGAGCAGTGATGTTCATGCACGCACGGCAGGCGCACGCCGGCCCGCCGCACGTGCGTGATGCGTTACAACCGCACGATGGTCGATTTCAGCTCGGTGTATTTGTCGAGCGCGTGCAATGACTTGTCGCGACCGTTGCCCGACTGCTTGTATCCGCCGAACGGGAAGTTCATGTCGTCGCTGCCGTCGCCGTAGCAGTTGACCCACACGGTGCCGGCACGCAAGCGCCGCGCGACGGTATGTGCCGTCGCGTGGTCCGCCGACCACACGGCTGCCGCGAGCCCGTACTCGGTGTCGTTGGCGATGCGCACGGCCGCATCGACGTCGTCGAACGCGATCACCGACAGCACCGGCCCGAAGATCTCCTCGCGGGCGATCGTCGCATGCGCGTCGACGTCGAACACGGTCGGCTCGACATAGAACCCGCCCGTCTCCTCGCGCACGCGCGCACCGCCCGTCACCAGGCGCCCTTCCTCCCGTCCGATGCCGATGTAGCGCATCACGCGTTCGAGCTGCGCGTGATCGACGATCGCGCCCATCGCCACCGAGGGATCGAGCGGATGTCCGGGCGCGAAGCGCCGCGACGCGGCGACCACCTTGTCGACGAACGCGTCCTTGATGTCGCGATGCACGAGCAGGCGCGAGCCCGCCGTGCACACTTCCCCCATGTTGAAGAAGATCGCATCGGCGGCCGCCTGCGCGGCACGATCGAGATCGGGGCAATCGGGCAACACGATGTTCGGCGACTTGCCGCCCAGTTCGAGCCACACGCGCTTCAGGTTCGATTCCGCGGCACACGCCATGATCTGCCGCCCGGTGCGTGCCGAACCCGTGAACGCGATGCAGTCGACGTCACGGTGCTGTGCAAGCAGCCGTCCTGGCTCGGCCCCGCCGGGCACAACGCTGAACACGCCGGGCGGCACGCCTGCCTCGCATGCCAGCTGCGCGACGCGGATCGCGGTCAACGGCGACTTTTCCGACGGCTTGAGCACCACGCTGTTGCCTGCCGCGAGCGCCGGCGCGAATTTCCATGCCGCCATCAACAACGGGAAATTCCACGGCACGACCGCCGCGACGACGCCGATCGGTTCGCGCGTGACGAATCCGACGAGATGGCGGTCGGCCGGCACAACCTCGCCACCGACCTTGTCGATGGCTTCGGCATACCAGTCGACGCAGTGCGCGGCCGCCGGTATGTCGATGGCCGTCGTATCGGCGATCGCCTTGCCGGTGTCGAGCGTCTCGAGCAGCGCGAGTTCGTCGCAATGCTCGCGCATCAGCGCCGCCCAGCGCTGCAGCACAGCCTTGCGTGCACGCGGATTCATGCCGGCCCACGCCTGCGCGTCGAACGCGCAGCGCGCAGTCGCCACGGCCGCATCGACGTCGTCGGCGCCGCAGTCGGCCACGTGCGCGAGCACACGGCCGTCGATCGGGCTCACGCACGCGAACGTTGCCCCGGTGCGCGCGTGGCGTGCCTCGCCGTCGATGAACGCGCGCGCTTCGATGCGCAGAACGGCCGCCCGAGCCTGCCAGTCTTCGAATGTGGATGGATTCATGTGTATTCCTTACCGTCATAGGTCGACCATCACGATCCGACCACCGGATCGATCGGTGTGAACGTACCGGCGCGCGCCTCGATCGCTTCGCCGGCGGCGAGGCACAGCGCCTCCTGGAAGCGGCCCGCGACGAGCTGCACGCCCGTCGGCACGCCGCCGCGCACGCCAGTCGGCACCGACAGCCCGGGCAGCCCGAGCAGCGCGGTTGCCAGCAGCGGCCCCTGCATGTCGACGATGCGGCGCATCGCCTCGTCACCGTGCTGGTCCGCATCGATCGCGAACGGCTGCGCGCACGACACCGGCATCAGCAGCAGCGGGTAACGTGCGAAAAACTGCTGCCAGTCGCGCAGCAGCGCGGTCCGCCGCGCCAGACCATTCATGTAGCCGGCGAGGTCGAGCGGCGACGCGAGGTTGCGCTGGCTCGCGAACGCGGTCCGGATCGCCGCGTCACCGTGCTGCATGATCACGTCGCCGAGCCCGCTGCGTGCTTCGTTGGTCACGAGGTCCAGCCACAGCGCGCACGCCTCGGTGAACCGCGGCGGCTCCGCTTCCTCGACGATGCAGCCGGCCTCCTCCAGCCACCGCGCGGCCTGCCGGACCGCATCGACGACGATCGGGTCGGACGGCACGCCCGGCAGCGTGGAACACACGGCGACGCGTGCGGGAAACACCGCGTCGTGACCGGCCGGCGCGACCGGCATCCACCATGCGTCTCGCGCGTCGCCCGCCGCCATTGCATCGAGCGCGAGGCGCAGGTCGACGACGGTGCGCGCCAGCGGCCCCTGCACGGACGCGAGCTGTACGGCGAGCGTGCGGTCCTTCGATTGCGTCGGGTTGTAGGCGGGCACGCGGCCGGTGCTCGGCCGCAGCCCCGCGACGCCGCACGCGTAGGCCGGGTAGCGGATCGAGCCGCCAAGATCGTTGCCGTGAGCGATCGCGCCGATGCCGGCAGCGACCGCCGCGGCCGCGCCGCCGCTGGAGCCGCCGGGCGTCAGTGACGGATTCCACGGATTCGACGTGCGGCCGTGCAGGTCGTTGTCGGTGAACCACCGGTATGAAAACGCCGGCGCGTTGCTGCGCCCGATCACGATCGCGCCTGCGTTGCGCAGGTTCGCGGTCACCGGGCTGTCGTCGTGCGCGACCAGGCCTGCAAACGCGCGCACGCCGTTCGTCGTCGCGCAGCCGGCCGTGTCGACGTTGATCTTTACCGTCACCGGCACGCCGTGCAGCGGACCGACGGGCATGCCGCGCGCGATCGCGGCATCGGCATCGGACGCCGCCTGCAACGCGCTGTCGGCCAGCACGTCGACGATCGCGTTGATGACGGGATTCACCTGCTCGAGCCGCCGCAGGCAGCTGTGCACGAGTTCCGTCGACGACACGTCGCGCCGCGCGACGTGCGCGGCCATCTCGGCCGCGCTCAGACGCCACAATTCCTGCGTCATGGGATGCTCCTCGTTGATGACTGGATCGAATGGATTCGGCCTCGCGCTACGCACACGACGGCTCCGCCTGCGGCGCATGCGACGCGTAGATCTTCCGGCACGTCTCGACGACCTCCCAGGTGCCGCGAAAGCCCGGTGGGATCACGAAGCGGTCGCCGGCACGCAGCACGCGTTCGCCGCCGTCGGCATCGCGCACGATCGCGACGCCGCTCAGCATCTCGCAGTACTCCGACTCGTCGTAGTCGATCGTCCAGCGTCCGGGCGTGCATTCCCAGATCCCGCAACTGAACTGCCCGCACGGGCTGATGTAGTGATGCGACAGCGTCTGCATCGGATTGCCGTCGAGCAGCAGCCCGGCCGGCACGCGGCTTTGCGTGAGCCGGGCCGGCGCCTGCATCAGGTCGACGAGACGGGTAACGTGGGTCATGAATGCCTCCAGCGCATGAGTGAATGGTTCGAAACGATTCGTGGCCGCGCGGCCGCGCGAGCCGCGCTCCACGGGTCAAAGCAGGTCCATCGTCCGATGCCACGCCATCGCGAGCGCCAGCATCGGCGTGCGCAGCACGCGGCCGCCCGGAAAGTCGCGATGGCGAATCCGGCCGAACAGGTCGAAGCGCGCGGCCTGCGCGTCGATCGCTTCGGCGATCAGCCGCCCGGCGAGGCCGGTCACGTTCACGCCGTGCCCGGAGAAGCCCTGCGCGAAATACACCGTGGGCTCGAGCCGCCCGAAATGCGGCGCGCGGTTCATCGTCGCGTCGATCAGGCCGCCCCATGCGTAGTCGATCCGCACGTCGGCGAGCTGCGGGAACGTCTTCAGCATGTCGCGCCGCATCGCCGTCGCGAGATCGCGCGGCGCGCGCGTCGAGCTGCTCGCCTTGCCGCCCCACAGCAGACGCCTATCGCGCGTCAGCCGGAAATAGTCGAGCGCCGAATTGCAGTCGCTGATCGCAGCGTCGGCCGGCATCGTCTCGGCCGCGCGCGCTTCGCCGAGCGGCTCCGTCGCGATCAGGTAGGTCGCCACCGGGATGATCTTGCGCGCCAGGCTCGGCGCGAGCCGCCCCAGGTACGCATTGCCGGCCAGCACGACGTAGCGGGCATCCACATGCCCGCGCGCGCACCTGACGCGGTGGTGCGGCGCGGCGCGCTCGAGCGCGAGCGCGGGCGTGTCCTCGTGGATCGTCACGCCGGCCGCGCGCGCCGCGCGCGCGAGGCCGAGCGTGTAGTTCAGCGGATGCAGGTGGCCGCTGCCTTCGTGACGCAGGCCGCCGGCGTAACGATCCGATGCGACGAAGCGCGGCATGTCGGCGCGCTCGACGATGTCGTAGCCGCGGTAGCCGAAGCGGCTCGCCGCGGCGTCGCGCCATTTTCGCAGCGCGTCGATGTGGCGCTGCTTGTTCGCCGCCGTCAGATAGCCGAAGGTCAGGTCGCAATCGATGCCGTGCCGCTCGACACGCCGCCGGACGATATCGACTGATTCGAGCCCCATCGCCCAGATCTGCCGCACGTCGTCTTCCGGAAGATGGGCCGAGAACGTATCGATGTCGCACGAGTAGCCGGCGATCAACTGGCCGCCGTTGCGGCCGCTGGCGCCCCAGCCGATTCGCGACGCCTCGACGAGCACGACCGAATGACCGCGCTCGGCGAGATCGAGCGCCGCGGACAGGCCGGTGAGTCCGCCGCCGATCACGCATACGTCGGCGGATACGGCACCGTCGAGCGACGGATGGTGGGTCCGGTCGTTGGCCGTGTCTACGTAGTACGACTGAACATGTTGCTGATTTTCGAACTTGAGCATGAGTGACATTCGCGAACGGCGTCGCGTCAGAACGCGTAGATGAGTTGAGTCGCGAGCAGGTCGTTCGACTTCGCGTACGACCCGTCGTGACGCAGGAATACCTTGTTGCTCGCCCAGTCGTGCCGATACTCGACCTTGACCGTCACTTGCTGAGTCGGATAGAACAGCAGGTCGAATGCGGCCGCCTGCCGCGTCGCGCCCTTGCATTCGAAGCCGACGCCGCCGTTCGCCTTCGACATCGCGAGGCAGTCCGCGTCGATGCCGAAGCCGTTGTACGGATCCATCCCGTTGCCGTTCAGCCCGATCGACGATCCGCCGCCGCCGTTCCTGCGGTTGACGAGCAGGTCGTAGCGCAACGTCGCACCCATGCGGCCGACCACCGGCACGTTGAACTTGCGATGCGCGAGCAGCGACAACCCGAACCACTGCGCGAGCCCGCCGTTGAACGCGCCGTGTTGTTGCTGGCCGTAATCGAGCTCGGCGTTGTACTGCGCATCGGCGAGCGTGTAGGTCGCATCGGCTTCCGCGAAGAGGAACGCGCCGTATGCGCTCGGCGCATTGCCGCCCACGCCGTAGTGCACGGTGCCGGTGGCCGGGTCGATCGCACTCGGCAGCGTCTGGCGACCGATGTTGATCGAGCCGCCGATGTCGAGCGCGCTGCCGCGCATGTAGTCCACGCGCGCGGTGAAGGTCGGCACCTTGTTGCTCGTCGTGATCGGGTCGCCGAGCGCATTCACGCCGGTCTGCGTGACCGCGCCGGCGCTGCGGAACTGCTCGTTGCCGACGAAGAACTTCCACGCCCACTGGCCGCTCGGGCTCAGGTAGTTGATGCCGGCGCCGATCGACGAACCCGGATCGGAGAAGTCGTACAGCAGGTTGTGCGTGAGCGTGAGCATCTGGTTCGACTGCTGGTACTCGTAGCCGCCGAAGCCGAGCACCAGCCCGCCGACGAACGCGGTCGTGCCCGACAGCGGCACCGTGACGACGGCCGTGTTCACGATGTCGAGACCGCTCGCGCCGCTGCCCGTCATCATCGACAGGCCGGCGCCGCGGTTCGGCATCAGCGTGATCTCGGCGGACGGCGCGGTCGGCCCGACGCCGAACGTCTTCTTGATGTCGAGGAACACGTCGCCGAACGTGCTGTTGTAATACGTGTACGCGTTCTCATGGTTCGCGAACTGGAACGACGACGTGCCCGCGCCGCGGTTGTACACGTAGGTCGGATCGAGATAGCCGGTCACCGACAGCCCGGCGATCGGGCCGGTGCGCGCGGCGTCGGTCAGCGAGTCGACCTTCAGTTGCTGGTTCGCGACCTGCTGCCGGATTTCGGTCACGTCGTCGTTGGTCAGCACCGCCGGCGCCTGCCCGTAGCCGGGCATCGACGGATCGACGGCGGGCACGCTCGGCGCCGCCATCGACGACACCGGCACAGCCGCCGGTTTCGCAGCCAGTCGGGATTGCAGCGCGCTCATCTGCCGCTGCAACTCGGCGATCTGCTGTTGGAGCACCCTGACCTGGTCGGCGCTCGAACTCGCGGCGGCCAACCCCGGCAACGCACCGACGATCAACGCACAAAGCATCTTCTTTTTCATTCGACGTCTCCTTGTCGTTCTTCACTTCACGGGATGCGGTGCGGGGTCGTGCCGCGCGTGCGCGGCAGACGGGCGAGCGGGCGGAAACGCGGGCGGTGGGGCGGGCGCATCCGGCGCGGCGGCCGCGTGCCATGCACGAGCCTCGCGAGCCTGTCGTCGCTCGCGGGCCAGCATCGAGCGGTTCACGATGACGACCCCGATCGTCACGATCGTGATGAACACCGTTGCCAGCGCGTTCATCTCCGGATTGAGTCCGAGCCGCACTCGCGAGAACACGACGAGCGGCAGCGTCGTCGAACCGGGGCCCGACAGGAAGGCGGAAAGAATGACGTCGTCGATCGACACGGTGAACGCGAGCAGCCATCCCGATACCAGCGCCTGCGCGATCAGCGGCAGCGTGATCACGAAGAACACTTTCAGCGGCCGGGCGCCAAGATCGAGCGCGGCCTCCTCGATCGAGCGGTCGAGTTCCTTCACGCGCGACTGCACGATCACCGCGACGAACGACAGGCACAGCATCACGTGGCCGATCCAGATCGTCAGCCAGCCGCGTCCGGCGGGCCAGCCGAAGGTCTGCTGCATCGCGACGAACAGCAGCAGGAGCGAGATGCCCTGGATCACCTCGGGAATCACCAACGGCGCGTTGATCATCGCCGCATAGAGCGTGAAGCCGCGAAAGCGGCCCATTCGGGCCAGCACGAAGCCGGCCCAGGTGCCGATCGCGACCGACGCGGTCGCGGTCAACAGCGCGATCTTCAGCGACAACCACGCGGCCGTCAGCAGTTCGCGGTCATGCAGTAGCGCGCCGTACCAGCGCAACGAGAAACCGGACCACACCGTCACCAGCTTCGACGCGTTGAACGAATAGACGACGAGGCTCGCGATCGGCACGTACAGGAACAGGAAGCCCGCGCCCAGCACACAGGCGGAGAACAGGCGATTCGCGCGGGTCATGAGCGCCCCTCCGCTTCGGTCTGGCTGTAATGAAGCAACGCCATCGGCACGAGCAGCAGCGCGACCATCGTCACCGTCACCGCGGACGCCATCGGCCAATCCATGTTGTTGAAGAACTCGTCCCACATCACGCGGCCGAGCATCAGCGTGTTCGCGCCGCCGAGCAGTTCGGGAATCACGTATTCGCCGACGGCAGGAATGAACACCAGCAGACTGCCCGCGACGATCCCGTTTCTCGACAGCGGCAGCGTGATGCGCCAGAACGCGGACCACGGCGTCGCGCCGAGATCGTACGCGGCCTCGAGCAACGCGAGGTCCAGCTTCACGAGATGCGCGTAGAGCGGCATCACCATGAACGGCAGGTACGAATAGACCATCCCGATGTAGACGCCCGCGTCGGTGTGATAGAGCCGCAGCGGCGCCGCGATCACGCCGAGCGCCGTCAGCGCACGATTCAGCAGGCCGTCGTCCTTCATGATCCCAACCCACGCATAGACGCGAATCAGGAACGACGTCCAGAACGGCAGCATCACGGCCATCATCAGCAGGTTGCGGCGTGCCGGCGCGGCGCGGGCGATGCAGTATGCGATCGGATAGCCGGCGAGCAGGCACATCAGCGTCGATGCGGCCGCCATCTTCAGCGAGCTGACGTAGGTGTTCAGGTACAGGTCGTCCTGCAGCAGCAGCGCGTAATGCTTCAGCGACAGCGCGACCTGTACCGTGCCGGCTTCCAGTCGTGCGAGCGCGGTGTACGGCGGAATGCCGAGCATCTGGTCCGCGAAGCTGATCTTCAGCACCAGCGCGAACGGCAACGCGAAGAAGATCGCGAGCCACAGGAACGGCACGCCGATCGCCAGGTTGCGACCCGACGGCACGAAGCGCGACAGCGCGGACGCAGCATCAACGGTGGGTTTCGTCATGTCGCCCTCACTGCGTCAGCACGACGCCGCTGGCCGGCGACCACGACACGAACACGTCGTCGTTCCACGCCGGCGCGCTGTCGTGCG